>CAMVFC010000100.1 GCA_947166655.1 uncultured Prevotellaceae bacterium | reverse complement strand
GTTACTCGAACTATGAGCAGAACTACGTGCTGCCTGACGATGTGGTTCGCGACAAGATTTCTGCCAAGGTGGAGGACGGCATCCTGACCATCACGATGCCGAAGACCGAGCCGAAGGAGAAAGCCACCAAGGCCATCGAGGTCTCGTAACAGACATTGATTAACCACATCAGTTGAAGTCCCGACTTGCACGATTGCAGGCCGGGACTTCTTTTGACTATATATGAATGGTATGGCACCTATGCCACCAGGCGCATGATGTGACGGGCTGATGTCACGCGAGCATCGTAGCGGACAGTCATTTCGTGAGTGCGAGGGTTCCAGTAGGCTCCCATCACGCCGTGGATACGCTCTGCCTTGGCCACAGCATGGCGGTGGGCTGCATGCCGGCTGACTCTGAACGTGCAGGTCTTGACATCCGGACGGTAGGCACGATGCCCGTGGTTATCGAAATGGGAGGTTCTCTTGTCCACTCTGTCGAAATGTGAACCTCTGGGGCTGCTGGTCACTACTGCGACTGTTGTCTTTCTGCTGTGGTTCCCGTGTCCCTTATTCCCAGCCATTGCCGGCATTATGGTTGTGATAGCCATCATCATGGCGGCTGCAATCACTTTATTCACCATCTTCATACTCAAATCTCCTATTCATTAAAAGTTAGACATCTGTTTCTTAATCACGGTGCAAAGATAGGGCGATTCCGTGAGGCCTCAAAAAGATTATTCCTATTTGGCGGGAGTGTTCCCCTAAAGTTAAGGGGGAAATCTCCTGACGCCGAAGTGTCATGCCTCTGCTTCTGTGGGCTTAGCTGTGAATGCCTCTGCCGAGGGGGAAGGAACTGCAGCCCCTGTTTCCCTGCTGCGCCCGGCCTTTTTGCCCGCCACGCCCGGCCTTTTTGCCCGCCATGCCTAACCCTTTTGCTCGCTACGCCCAACACTTTAGTTTGTTCCATCACGATGGAACGATGGTTCCATCACGATGGAATGATGGTTCCATCACGATGGAACAAACCCCTTTGCCTGCAGATTCGCTTTCCGGCGCCTAAGATTGAAGGCCACAGCGGCCCATGAGGAGAGTTCATCCCATGCCGCTCGCGCCTGCGTTTGGCATGGCGCATGGCCGCCATCCGGTGCGAGCCGGGCGCCCTGCGCCTTCCGGCAAGGGGCTTTTCGCCCTCCAACCGAGCGGTTTGCAGTGGCGAAAAGAGGCTGAAAGACAGGGGAAAGTGTCGATGTTACACCTCTTAATTAACGTTAAGGGGGTGAAGTTTTTCCATTTTCGGGCTACAAGTGACGGATTTATTCCTTAACTTTGTGGTGCGGAAAGCCAATTCTGCACAACCTAATTCTAATCTAACCTTAAAAGGAGGGTCAAGCTATGAAACCGAAGAAGAAAATGCACTTTCAGGAAGAGTATGAGCTCGACAACTACCTGAACGACGATTACGACCGCTACGAGGAGTCAGCAAGTAATGCCAGTATCTGGTATTCCTGACGACAGTCGTGTCAGCGGGTGGTCTCGCCCCAAGCAGTTTGCTGCTACCGGCCTGTCTTTGAGGTCGTGAAGCTGATGGTTTGCGCAGCCAGACCGTCGGCGGAGACGTGAATATCTGCCGTGCCCTCGCTATCGGTGCTTTTTACGATGGCCAGGGCACGGCCCTCGAAAAGTGCAGGCTTGGAACTGCGAAAACTCTGCATGTCCATGGGCGATGCATTGCCGGCGGCGAGTAGGGTGCAGGTGCCGTTGACACGGATGTCGACTTGTCGACGGCTGTCGTTGACCACACGTCCTTCGGCATCGACGAGTTCGATGGTGACGTAGGAAAGGTCGGCGGCATCGCTCTTGAGGTGTGTGCGGTCGGCTGTGAGTCTCAGGCCGGCGGGTTTGCCGGGAGTCGTGAGGCTGAAGGAGGAACCTTCGCGTGTGCCGTCGAACTCCACGGCGCGCAGCGTGCCGGGATGATAGGGAACGGTAAAGGCCGCGTGGTAGGTGCCACTGACGGTTTGTGTGCCTATGAGCTGGCCGTTCAGATAAAGACGTACCTTCGGAGAGCGGCTGTAGACATTGACTCTGAGCGGGGTGCCTTCGGCGCCGTCGAAACTCCATCGCTGGTGTTCCAGCTGCCATCCCCAGGCAGATACCGACATGTGGCTGCCGTCGGGCGCATGGTCTTCAACGGCCATGGCGATGGGGGAGCGGTGCCATACGACGTCGCGGTAGTACGACTGCGGCTTCTTCTGGCCGATGAGGTCAATGTCGCCGCACCAGCCATTGTACCAGGGCCAGTCTTGAAACATTGTCTGATGTCCGTCCGTGCGGATGGAGGCACTGCCGATGCCGGCTTCGCCGAGATAGTCCATGGCCGTCCATACGAAGTCGCCGATGACGTACGGGTGCTTTTCCACCAAGTCCCAGTTCTGCGAAGCGTGTTTGGGGTAGCTCTCCAAGCCGCAGATGACGCGGTCGGGATGCGTGGCGTGGTCGCGTTCGTACTTATCGTAGAGGTAGTTGTATCCTCCTACATCGAGGCTCTTGAAGGCCAGCGCATCCTGCTGTTCCCAGTTGTGGGCGGCGGCGTTCCAGGTGTCGCCTTCGTCCCATCCGCAGATGGCTGCCGTGACGGGCCGTGTCGTGTCGAGCTCGTGTATGCCTTGCCGCAGGCGTTCTGCAGCGGCGATGCCGGCAGGCTCGATGCGGCCGGGGATTTCGTTGCCGATGGACCACATGATGATACAGGGATGGTTGCGGTCGCGACGCACCATCGTCTGCAGGTCGCGCGTGCTGAACTGTTCGAAATAACGATGGTAGTCGTCGGTGTTCTTCCGGCGCAGCCACTGGTCGAAGGCCTCGTCGATGACCATGAGTCCGAGAGAATCGCAGGCATCCAGGAAGTGCTCCGACGGCGGGTTGTGGGAACAGCGGACGGCGTTGAAGCCTTGGGCTTTCAGCAGCGAGAGCTTACGGTCCTCGGCGCGGTCGTAGGCGGCAGCGCCGAGCAGGCCATTGTCGTGATGGATGCACCCGCCGCGCAGCAGCGTGCTCTCGCCGTTGAGCAGGAATCCGCGTTCTGCGCTGAACGAGAGCGAGCGGATGCCGAAACGTTTCTCCAGCACGTCGCTCCGGCTACCGTCAAAGACGCTGATGCACGCCTTATATAAATAAGGTGTATCGGTGCTCCAGCAGTGGGCTGCACGGAGTGGGAGCGAAATGCTGACAGGCATGGCCTCGCCGGCCTTGAGTAAGAATGCTGTCTGGCCGGTGGCGACGCTGTGGCCTTCGGCATCCTTGAGGTCTACACGCACGGCACCTTTGGCAGTCTCCTTGCCTTCGTTGTAAATGCGTGTTTCTATGCAGACGATGCCGTCGGCTGTTCCTTCTTTAACCACCAATCCCTCTTCCGGCCTCACGTAGGTGTCCCATTCGTCGGCGTGCAGTCGCGGCGTACGTATGAGCCAGACGTGCCGGTAGATGCCGCTGCCAGCGTACCAGCGGGTGTTGTTGCCCTCGTTGCGGACGCGCACCACGAGGCGGTTGTCGCCTGCACGTAGCTTGTCGGTCACGTCAATGCGGAAACTGCTGTAGCCGTAGGGGGTGAAGTAGATGTGCTGACCGTTCAGCCAGACATCGCTCTGGTTGTAGGCACCTTCAAAGTAAAGCGAAATGCAATCGCCCTCAAAGTCCGTGACAGAGAGGTCTTTCAGGTACCACCCTTCGCCGCCCACCGTGTGCCCGGTCTGGTACTTGCCTATGCTGTTCGAGGAAAACGGGCCGACCACGTTGCCGCCGGCGGCCAGGGCTGCCTCGCCCTCTACGCTCCAGTCGTGGGGTAAGTCGAGCGTGCGCCAGGTCGAGGCGTCGAAGTCGGCAGCGAGGGCAGCACTGCCGTCGCCGAGGCGGAACTGCCAGTCGCGGTCGATACAGGTCTTGCGTTGCGCTAAGGCGACGAGGCTGGTCATTGCCAGCAACAATGTGATAATCTTTTTCATTGCGTTGTGGAATTTTGCCGCAAAGGTAGCTTTTTCGCTCTAATTATGAACTATATTCCAAGAGAAATTATTACCTTTGCGCCCAAAATAGCAAAACGATGCATACGAGAGAAGAGAGAATGGAAGCCTTCGGCCGGCTGCTCGACGTCATGGATGAGCTTCGCGAGAAGTGTCCGTGGGACCGCAAGCAGACCAACCAGAGCCTGCGCCCCAATACCATCGAGGAGACGTACGAGCTGGCCGATGCCATTATCAAAGACGACAAGAAGGAAATCTGCAAGGAACTTGGAGACGTCCTGCTGCATATCGTCTTCTACGCCAAGATTGGCTCTGAGACGGGCGACTTCGACATCGCCGACGTCTGCAATAAACTCTGCGACAAGCTGATCTATCGCCATCCGCACGTCTTCGGCCCCGAGGCCGAACGCATACAGAAGGGCGAGATTACCGTCGACCAGGTTCTCCAGAACTGGGAGCAACTGAAGGTCAAGGAGAAAGACGGCAACAAACGCGTCCTCAGCGGAGTGCCCGACGCACTGCCTTCCCTGATCAAGGCCTATCGTATTCAGGACAAGGCCCGGGGCGTAGGCTTCGACTGGGACACGCGCGAGCAGGTATGGGATAAGGTGCGTGAGGAGCTGGGCGAGCTGGAAACAGAACTCGCCCGAGAGGACAAGGAGAAGAGCACCGACGAACTGGGCGATTTTATCTTCTCCGTCATCAATGCCGCACGTCTGTATAAGCTGAATCCCGACAATGCTCTGGAACGCACCAACCGCAAGTTCATCCGTCGTTTCACCTACCTGGAGGAGCACAGCATCCGCATGGGGAAGCCTCTGACCGAGATGACCCTTGCCGAGATGGATGCCATCTGGGAGGAAGCGAAGAAGCTGGAGAGGGAAAATGCCCTTCCCGCCACCCCTTCTGGACGGGAGTAATTGCAGACAAGAAAAGAATTTATAACTTTATAGCACATCATACTTATGAATAATGACAAGAACTCAGAGGTGTCTGCCCCCCTTCCTTCAAGAGAAGGGCAGGGGAGTGGGTCGACCTTAGCCTCTAAGTATTCGCCTGCCGAAGTGGAGGGCAAGTGGTATCAGTATTGGTTGGACAACAAGCTGTTCAGCTCGAAGCCCGATGGACGCGAGCCGTACACCGTCGTCATCCCGCCACCTAATGTGACGGGCGTCCTCCACATGGGACACGTGCTGAACGAGACCATTCAGGATATCCTTGTGCGCCACGCCCGCATGGAGGGCAAGAATGCTTGCTGGGTGCCGGGCACGGACCACGCCTCCATTGCCACGGAAGCCAAGGTCGTCAACCGACTGGCCGAGCAGGGCATCAAGAAAACGGACCTCACGCGCGAGGAGTTCCTCAAGCACGCCTGGGCATGGACCGAGGAACATGGGGGCATCATCCTCAAACAGCTGCGCAAGCTCGGTTGCTCATGCGACTGGGACCGCACTTCCTTTACGATGGACGAGGTGCGCTCTGAGAGTGTCATCAAGGTCTTCGTGGACCTCTATCGCAAAGGCCTCATCTATCGCGGCGTGCGAATGGTCAACTGGGACCCCAAAGCCCTTACCGCACTCTCCGACGAGGAAGTCGTCTATAAGGAAGAGCACACCAAACTTTACTACATGAAGTATTATCTGGCGGAGACTCTGCCCGGCGATTTTGCCGCCGGCGAAGGCAATGTCATTCACCACGACTCCCGCGGATATTACGCTGTCGTTGCCACCACACGTCCCGAGACCATCATGGGCGACGTGGCGATGTGCATCAATCCCAACGATCCGAAGAACCAGTGGCTCAAAGGCCGCAAGGTCATCGTGCCCGTCGTGGGGCGTGTCATTCCCGTCATCGAAGACGATTACGTCGATATCGAGTTCGGTACAGGCTGTCTGAAAGTGACGCCTGCCCACGATGTCAATGACTATATGCTCGGCGAGAAGTACAACCTCGAAGCCATCGACATCTTCAACGACGACGCCACCCTCAGCGAACGCATCGCCACCGCACAGCAAGCCGCGCTCGCATCGACGGCAGTGTCCGATGATTTCGTCATCGGTCTGGAGAAGTACGTAGGCATGGAGCGCTTCGCCTGCCGCAAGCAGATTGCAGAAGACATGACTGCCGCCGGACTCATGGAAAAGATTGAGGACTATGACAACAAGATAGGTTGCTCCGAACGCACCGGCGTACCTATCGAACCGAAGCTCTCCATGCAGTGGTTCCTGAAGATGCAGCACATGGCCGACATCGCCCTCGACCCCGTGATGAACGATGACATCCAGTTCTATCCCTCCAAATACAAGAACACCTATCGCCACTGGCTCGAGAACATTAAGGACTGGTGCATCAGTCGTCAGCTGTGGTGGGGACATCGCATACCTGCATGGTATCTGCCCACGGGCGGCTTCGTCGTCGCAGAGAACGAGGACGAAGCTCTGCAGCTCGCTCGCGAGAAGAGCGGAAATGCCCAGTTGCAGGTCAGCGACCTCCGGCAGGACGAGGACGCCCTCGACACCTGGTTCTCCAGCTGGCTTTGGCCCATCAGTCTCTTCGACGGCATCCGTCATCCCGGCAATGAAGAGATCAAATACTACTATCCCACGGCCGACCTCGTCACCGGTCCCGACATCATCTTCTTCTGGGTGGCCCGCATGATCATGGCAGGCTACGAGTACGAGCATAAGATGCCGTTCCGCCACGTTTACTTCACTGGTATCGTGCGCGATAAGCTGGGTCGCAAGATGTCCAAGAGTCTCGGCAACAGTCCCGACCCGCTGGACCTCATCGAGCGCTTCGGCGCCGACGGCGTCCGTATGGGCATGATGCTCAGCGCTCCTGCCGGCAACGATATCCTCTTCGATGAGAGTCTCTGCGAGCAAGGACGTAACTTCAACAATAAGATTTGGAATGCCTTCCGCCTCGTCAAGGGGTGGCAGGTGGCTGAGGGCGAGCAGCCCGAGGCTGCAAAACTTGCTGCCGGCTGGTTCGCAGCCAAGTTGCGCATCGCAGCAGAGGAACTGGCCGATGACTTCTCGAAGTATCGTCTTTCGGAAGCCCTGATGACGGTGTACAAACTGTTCTGGGACGAGTTCTCGTCGTGGTATCTCGAGATGAT
Organism: uncultured Prevotellaceae bacterium; assembly: GCA_947166655.1. GTDB lineage: Bacteria > Bacteroidota > Bacteroidia > Bacteroidales > Bacteroidaceae > Physcousia. The sequence continues at coordinate 3,318 of CAMVFC010000100.1, read as the reverse complement.
CAAGCCGGCTTACGTCGATGGCAAGCAGCAGCCCATCGACCGCGCCACCTACGACATTACGCTGCAGTTCTTCGAGATCCTGCTGAAGATGATGCACCCCTTCATGCCTTTCATCACTGAAGAATTGTGGCAGGCCCTTTACGAGCGTCAGCCGGGCGAGAGCATCATGCGAGCTGAGCTTCACATGCAAGCTCCCACCGACTACGACCGTCAGCTGTGTGCTGCCGTCGACGAGCTCAAGGAGGTTGTGACCAACGTCCGTGCCGTGCGCTCGCAGAAGAATATCGCACCGAAAGAGAAACTCACGCTCGAAGTGGTGGATGCCGCCGACCTGCGTCCGCTGCCTCAGGGTGGTGTAGAAGCCCTCATGAAGATGGCCAACCTCGAAGCCGTCAGCGTCGTCAGCGAAAAATCGAAAGGAAGCGCAAGTTTCCTCATCGGAACGGCTGAGTACGCCGTACCCTTGGGCAACCTCATCGACCTCGATGCCGAGCGTAAGAAACTCGAAGCTGAACTCCAGCGCATCGAAGGCTTCCTCGCCAGCGTGGAGAAAAAGCTTGCTAATGAACGCTTTGTGCAGAACGCTCCCGCCGCTGTCGTAGAGACGGAACGCAAGAAGCAAGCCGACGCGCAGCAGAAGATTGCCTCCCTGCGCGAAGGCCTCGCTGCCCTCGGGTGACCCGCCCGTCACCGATTTGCGTCAAGAAACGACACCGACTTTGTTTTTCTTGACAGGCATCAACAAAACGGCTCAATTTTATGTTTTATAGCATAGAATCGAGCCGTTTTTCGTTAAAAGTCCGTACCTTTGCATCGTCAAAAGAAAAAGAAAGAGCCAAGCGAGGCTCGACCTGAATAACACATGTTTAATTAAAAAGGTAAAGTGATTATGACAGTTACAACATCTATTGCATTCGCAATTGTAGCAATTGCAGCAATCGTAAGCAACGCATCGGTTTTTATCAGTCGTCTCGACTAAACCCCTGCTTCCAGAGAAACACAAACAGTTATTAACCAAAAAGATTTCAAACAAGTATTAATGTATAGACGAGCCTGCAGGAATCGACTTCCCGCAGGCTCTTTTGTTGTGCAGGGTGTCATTAGTTTTTTGTCCACCTTACTTGTTATTCTGCCCAATTAGTAAATTTTAACATCCGAAGCAGACACGCTATCGCTTTTCTTCTTAATTTTGTGCCCGAAATAAGCAAAACTAACTTTATTAATTCACTAATTAACTTAATTCTTATGAGAAAAATTACTCTCAAAAGTGTGCTCATGACTGCTCTGCTGGCTATGAGTAGTATTACTGCGTGGGCTGCCGGTTACACGCGTACGTTGTCGGATGCCTTGGTGGTGCCTGGTTACAAAGCCAACACGTTCTATGATTTCCAGAACAACAATCCAGAGGTTCTTCCTACTTCTGGTGACCTCCGTTATAGAGAAGGCGGTATTTGGGGCCTGCATAATTTTGGTTCTGGTACACGTAGTGGGGAGGTTGCTATTCCTGTGACCGTTGGCCAGATTTTGGTATTCCAGACTTATAATGCTGATTATCCCCAGATTAGTTGTGGTACTAAAAACGCTACTCTTTCCAGTTCTACAGGTTATGCAGTTTATGATATAACTTCGGACGCAGACAAATTCACTATTACTGCTGTACGTTATGCTGGTGTTATTGCAGCTCTTGTGATGGACAAGGACAAAGATGCTTCAAATGCAGATTATACAATTACCTATATGGCAGGTGAAAAAGTCGTTAAAACGGTTGAAGGAAATGTCGCTGTAGGAACAATTGTACCTGTTGAGAAAATCTTTGAGATTGAAGGTGTGAAGTACATCCTTGATGAAGGCGAGGCTGAATCTCTTGAGGTTGCAGCTGGTGGTAGCACTTTAGAGGTTGCTGTGCATGAAGCACCTGTGATGGCCTACACATTGAAGGACAACTTTGGCAATATTCTGGGAACAGGTTCTGCTTATGAGTCAGACATAGTCTCAGTGCCTTATAATCGTTTTGTTCTCGAAAGCGGTATCCTTTATGAGGCTCCTAGCAACAATAAGGAATACAATTATTCTTTCACACTGACTCAGAACAACCAAGAAGAGGTGATTTCTTATTCTCAGGCCTTTACCAATGCTGTATTCTATACAGAGGCTCAAGATATTCCTGGCATGACCGAGACAACTGAGGCAAACGCTAACATTCGCTGCTCTAAGGGTGCAGGTGCTTTCAATGGTACCGAAGGTGATATCATTGTTACAAATCTTCCCGCTGGCATGTATGCTATTACAATGGGTGTATGGGGTAATGCTGGTGTCGATTTGATTGTGAAATGCGGCGAAAATGAGTTAGCTGTTCCTACATTGGGTTATATTACTCAGGGAACTCTTGAGTTCACCATCACAGAAGCTACCGATGTTGTTATTCCGCAGTGCGGCGATGCAAAGCATCCTATTGACTACATTTTCATCCAGGAAGTTGTGCTGGATCAGGTTTCCTTCGTTCTTGGCGACAGCGAGAGCTTTGCTTCTTATGTTCCCTCTTACGCTGCTGACTTCAAGGCTTCCGGCGTGACGGCTTATGTCGCTACTGCTGCTGTGGACGGCGTTGTTACGCTCGAAAGCGTCGAGGCTGTGCCCGCTGGTACTCCTGTCCTCGTGAAGGGCACCAAGGGCGCTACCGTAGAGATCAAGAAGGCTGCTGCCGCTGAGGCTCCTGCTGCTAACCTGCTGAAGGCTGCCACTGGTGCTGTGCTGAACGAGAACCAGTATGTGCTCGCTTACACGAACGAGGAGTTCATCTTCGCTCACCTGGATGGCGCTATCGAACTGCCTGCTGGCAAGGTGTACCTCGAAGTCGAGGGTGCCGGCGAAGTCAAGGCATTCCGCATCGCTGGCACGGCTACGGCTGTGGAGAGCGTGAAGGCTGCTCAGGCTGACGGTCGCATCTTCAACCTCGCTGGCCAGCGCGTCAACAAGGCTCAGAAGGGCATCTATGTCGTCAACGGCAAGAAGATTGTGAAGTAAATGAGTATCATAAAATAAAAATAAACAACAATGAAAAAGACATATATTGCTCCCGAAGCTCTTGTCGAGCAGATGACCACAGAATTCCTCATGGCTGCTTCTCTTCTTAGCGTCAGCTTGGATGGAGAGATTACGATTGACGAGTTAGATGATGTCGCCGTGAAGGAAAGTATCTTTTCGACCTTGATGCCGTAATCCCCACTTGATGTCGAGCGGACGAACGCTAAGAACGTCCGCGCGACATGTATATACAAATTGGCCCCCGCGTCTGTACGTGGGGGCCAATTCGTTTAT
>CAMVFC010000099.1 GCA_947166655.1 uncultured Prevotellaceae bacterium | reverse complement strand
GAAGGGAGGGAGGCAGAGCGGGCGAAGGGGAGGGAGGCAGGGGGCGAAGGGGAGGGAGGCTGGGGCAAAGGGGGGGGAGGCTAGGGCGAAGGGAGGGAGGCAGAGCGGGCGAAGGGGAAGGAGGCAGCGGGCGAAGGGAAAGGAGGCTGGGGGCGAAAGGGAGGGAGGCAGGGGGCGAAGGGGAAGGGAGGGAACTAATGCGGGAGGAAATGGGTGAAGGGGATGCGGTCGGGATGCCAGAGGACATCGGTGACGATGCCATCACGCTTGCCATTGGCGATGAAGACGTGAATGCCAGCGGCGGCGACGGCCTGCGCGGTATGGTATTTGCTCTGGATGCCTCCGCGACCGGCGGTGGAACGCTCGGCCTGGAGGTAGCGCGTGAGGTCGGTGCCGAGAGGCACTTCGCGGATGACGGTGCTGGAGGGGTCGGTGGGCGTGCCCGTGAAGATGCCGTCGATGTTCGAGAGAATGACAAGCGCTTCACAATGCATCATCTGTGCGACGAGTCCGCTGAGTTCGTCGTTGTCGGTGAACATCAGTTCGGTGACGCAGACGGTGTCGTTCTCGTTGACGATGGGCAGCACGCCGTGATCCAGCATGGCGCTCATGCACTGCCGCTGGTTGTCGTACTGCTCGCCGGGGGCGAAGTTCTCTTTCATCGTCAGCACCTGGCCTACGTGGATGCCATGGTCGCGGAAGAGCTCTACGTAGCGCCCCATCAGCTTGGCCTGTCCGACGGCGGAGAAGAGCTGTCGCTGCTCCACGCTGTCCATCTGTGCCGTCTCGTCGGCGGGCAGTCGCAGCTCACTGCGTCCGCTGGCCACGGCACCCGAGGAGATGAGGATGACCTCGATGCCCGCACGACGCAGTTCAGCCAGCTGGTCCACGAGGGCCGACATGCGTGTGATGTCGAGCGTTCCGTCTTTCCGTGTGAGCACGTTGCTGCCCACTTTGATGGCGATACTCTTATACATATTTCCTTGGTTTACTGTGGCCGAGAGGCTAAAAGCCCCTGGATGACGGCATGGGTGAAGCCCGCCTGCTCCATGGCATTCAGGCCGCGGATGGTGATTCCGCCCGGGGTGGTCACCTTGTCGATTTCAGCTTCGGCATGGGCGCCCTCGACGTCGAGCAGAGCGGCCGCGCCGCGCAAGGTCTGTGCCACGATGGCCTGCGCCTCGGCGGCACGGAAGCCCAGCTGCACGCCGCCCTCTGTGGCAGCGCGGACATAACGCAGGGCGTAGGCGATGCCGCAGGAAGCCAAGGCTGTGGCCGCCGGCAGATGGGCCTCGTCGATGAGCATTGTCTGGCCCATCGTGTCGAAGAGTTCGCGTACACACCGGGTCGTGGCCTCATCGGCCCGCACAGGCACGATGAACGTCATGGAGGCCAGCCGGGTGATGGCCGTATTGGGGATGGCGGTCAGCAGCTGCGGACCCTGGCCTGCCCACTGGCAGAGCTGCTCGCCCCGCGTGGCGGCGGCCACCGAGACGATGGTCTTCTCACGGCAGTCGACGTGGGCCGTCAGGTCGGTCAGCACCTGCTCTACGAGCCAAGGTTTCACGGCGATGACGATGAGGTCGGCCTGGGCAGCAGCCCGGCAGTTGTCGGTGGTGACGTCGGCACCCGCCTGGGCGAAGCGCTGCAGCTTGCCCTCCGAACGGTTGCTCACCGTTACCTGGTGCGTGCCCTTGTGCAGGAGCGCTTCGGCGATGGCGCCTCCCATGTTGCCTGCTCCGATGATGGATATCTTCATTGCTTCTTATTATCTTTGTTGCGAATCTCCACCCTGCGGATCTTTCCGCTGATGGTCTTCGGCAGTTCGTCCACGAACTCGATGATGCGGGGGTATTTGTAGGGAGCCGTCTCGTGCTTGACGTGCTGCTGCAGTTCCTTGATGAGGTCGTCGCCGGCCTTGTCTTTCCACTCTTTGCCGAGCACGACAGTGGCCTTGACGACCATACCGCGCACGTCGTCAGGAACACCTGTGATGGCACACTCCACCACGGCGGGGTGCGTCATCAGCGCGCTCTCCACCTCGAAGGGACCGATGCGGTAGCCGCTGGACTTGATGACGTCGTCGATACGCCCCTCGAACCAGTAGTAGCCGTCCTCGTCGCGCCAGGCCATGTCGCCCGTGTGGTAGAGGCCGTCGTGCCATGCTTCGTGCGTCAGTTCCGGGTCGCGATAGTATTCCTTGAAGAGGCCAACCGGCTTCTTCTCGCCAACGCGAACGACGATTTCTCCCTTCTCACCGTCCTCGCACGGCGTGCCGTCGGACTTCAGCAGGTCAATCTGATACTGTCCGTTGGGTTTACCCATCGAGCCGGGTTTGGGTTCCATCCAGGGGAAGGTGCCGAGGGTCATGGTGGTCTCGGTCTGTCCGAAGCCTTCCATCAGGCGGATGCCCGTCTGCTCGAAGAACTTATCGTAGACGGCAGGGTTCAGCGCCTCGCCAGCCGTACAGCAGTAGCGCAGGGCGCTGAGGTCGTAGCGCGAGAGGTCCTCGCGAATCATGAAACGATAGATGGTAGGCGGTGCGCAGAAGCTGGTGACGCGGTACTTCTCCATCTGACGGAGCAGGCGGTCGGCGTCGAATTTCTCATGGTCGAAGACGAAGACCGTGGCTCCGGCGAACCACTGGCCGTAGAACTTACCCCATACGGCCTTGCCCCATCCCGTGTCGGCCACGGTGAGGTGAATGCTGTCTGGCGAGAGGTTGTGCCAGAAGACACCCGTCGTCAGGTGCCCCATGGCGTACAGGAAATCGTGGGCCACCATCTTGGGTTCGCCGCTGGTGCCGGAGGTGAAGTACATCAGCATCGTGTCGTCGTTGTCGTGGAAGGCCGCTCCCTTTGCCTCTCTGGGCAGGGGAGCCAGGTTCGCCGGCATCGGTGCCGAGCCGCCCAGGCAGGCGGGAATATCCTTGAACGTCAGCCACAAGGGGCCGTCCTCAGCAGGGAGAGAGGGGCTTTGGAGCTTTGCTCCGAGCTCGATTACCGTCTTCACCGTGGGGCTCTCGGGCAGCGCCTCACGGATCTGCCCGGTGACGTAGTCGTCGTCCACGCAGATGATGGCCTTGACGCTGGCGCGTGTGTTCCTGTAAATGATGTCGTGCTTGGTCAGCATGTGGGTGGCGGGAATGACCACGGCGGCCAGCTTGTGCAGGGCCAGCATGGCTACCCACCATTCGTAGCGGCGCTTCAGGATGAGCATCACAGGGTCGCCCTTGCCGATGCCCAGCGACTGCAGGTAGGCCGCCGCCTGATCGCTCTCCTCCTTCAGCTGCCCGAAGGTGGCGCGGCGCTCCTCGCCCTCGTCGTTGGTCCAGAGCAGGGCCAGCTTGTCGGGTGCCACTTCAGCCCAGGCATCCATGACGTCGTAGGCGAAGTTGAAGTGCTCGGGGATGATGAACTCCAGGTGTTCGTTGTAGTCCTCTGTGGACGTGAACGTAGTTTGTTTCAGAAAACGTTCTATCATTGTCGTGCTGTGTGTGTTTATTCTACCGTAAAGGCCAGGAAGCGGACAGGCTGGTCGCCGATGGCACGCATGCCATGCGGACGTGTGGAATCGAAATAGATGCTGTCGCCCTCTTCGAGCACGAGCGTCTTGCCGGCGATGTAGAGTTCCATGGCTCCTTCGAGCACAAGGTTGAACTCCTGCCCGGAGTGGCTGTTCTTGTAGATGGTATGTGCGTTAGGTTTGGGCTCCACGGTGACGATGAACACCTCTGCCTTGTTGCCGTTGAAGCCGCTGGTGAGGCTCTGGTATTTGTAGGCTTTTGTGCGTTCGATGCTGACGCCCTGTCCGTTGCGCACGACGAAGTAGGAGCGCATGTGCGACTCCTCGTCAAAGATCAGCGCGTCGGCCGAGATGCCGTAGTGCTTGGCGATGGTCATGAGTTTGGAGATGGTGATGTCGGCCTCTCCGCGCTCGATGCGCTCGTAGGTCTCCAAAGACAGGTCGCAGAGGTCTGCCACCTCCTGCGCTTCGATGTCGAGGGCGTCGCGCAGGCCACGCAGACGCTCGCCAATTTGTTTCAGTTGTTCGTTCATGATGCTATCACTTTTTTGAATTTCTCCAGGAACAGTTCGGCCTCTGCCATGCTCAGACACAGCGGCGGCAGCAGCCTCAGCACGTGGGTGCCGGCGCAGCCCGTGAAGACGTGCTCGTCCATGAGCAGGCGCTGGCGTATCTCTTTGTAGGGCACGGCCAGCTCGATGCCAATCATCAGGCCGCGGCCACGGACCTCTTTGACGACGCTATGGTTCACTTCACCCAGCGCCTTCATCAGGTACTCCCCTACCCTCTTCGCGTTCTCTATCAGCCCCTCGCCCTCGATGACCTCCAGCACCGCCAGCGCAGCCGCGCAGGCCAGATGGTTGCCGCCAAAGGTGGTGCCGAGCTGCCCGTAGACAGCTTCGAACTTGGGCGAGATGAGCACGCCGCCCATGGGAAAGCCGTTGGCGATGCCCTTGGCCACGGTGATGATGTCGGGCCGCACGTCCAGCCACTGATGGGCGAAGAACTTACCGCTGCGGCCATAGCCGCACTGTATCTCATCGCAGATGAGCACGGTGCCGGTCTCGTCGCACGCCTTGCGCAGGCCCTGCAAGAACTCGGGTGTCGCCATGCGGATACCGCCCACACCCTGGATGCACTCCACGATGCAGGCCGCCACATCGCCCTTGGCCAGCTCGCGGCGCCATGCTTCCAGGTCGTTCAGGGGCAGGAAAGTCGCGTGGCCGCAGTCATTGATCGGAGCGATGATCTTCGGGTTGTTCGTCACCTCCACGGCCAGACTGGTGCGCCCGTGGAAGGCTTTTTCAGCAGAGAGCACGCGCTTTCTGCCCGTGTGGAACGAGGCCAGCTTCAGAGCGTTCTCGTTGGCCTCGGCACCACTATTAATAAGGAAGAGGCGATAGTCCTCGTAGCCGCAGGCGCTGCCCAGGCGTTCGGCCAGCTGACGCTGCAGACTGTTCACCACCGAATTGGAGTAGAAGCCCAGACGTGCGACCTGCTGGCTGACGGCCTCCACATAACGGGGATGGGCATGGCCTATGCTGATGACGGCATGGCCGCCATAGAGGTCCAGATATTCTGTTCCCTCCCGGTCCCACACACGGCAACCCTGGCCGCGCACGATGTCAATAGGGAAGAGGGGATAGACGTTAAAAAGTTCCATAGTCGTGCTCTTTTGCTGTTAAAAACGTTGCAAAGTTACGGATATTATTTGGATTTTGCTTATCTTTGCGGCCAGAATCAATGATTGATCTATAAAAATTCAACAAACTATGAAGAACAAAGAAATCATTGCCGCCGCCCTTGTCGCCTTGAGCATTGTCGCCCTGGGATGGTTCATCCGTGCCGGCATCGACGATTTTGTAGGAAAAGATCGTCGCGTGAACGTGAAAGGTCTGGCCGAGCGCGAGGTGGAAGCCGACAAGGTGACTTGGCCTATTGTCTCGAAGGAAGTGGGCAACGACCTGCCCGGGCTCTACGACAAGATCGGCGAGACGCAGGCGAAGATCAAAGGCTTCCTCGTGCGCAACGGCATCACCGAGAACGAACTCACCGTGAATGCCCCGCAGGTGGTCGACCTCACAGCCCGTGAATACAGCGACCACAACCAGCCCTACCGCTACATCGTCACCTCCGTCATCACCGTCACTTCGCAGCATGTGAAGAAGGTGCGCGACATTCTGGCTCGCCAGGGCGACCTGCTGAAGGAGGGTGTGGCCATCGTGGACGGCGGCTACGAGAATCCTGTCAGCTACGAGTACGTATCGTTCACGGCCATGAAGCCAGAGATGATGCAGGAAGCCATCGCCAATGCCGAGAAGACGGCCCAGCAGTTTGCCGAGAACAGTCATTCGCAGCTGAACAAGATTGTCAGCGCCGATCAGGGGCAGTTCTCCATCGACAACCGCGACGCCAATACGCCGTGGATCAAGAAGGTGCGCGTCGTCACCACCATCACCTATTCGCTGAAGGACTAATCTCCTTCGCGCCCCCCTTCGGTGCCCGCCGGCACCGTCCTCAGAACGCGCTGGGTTTCAGGAGAAGCCCGGCGCGTTCGTCGATTCCGAACATGAGGTTCATGTTCTGCACGGCCTGTCCGCTGGCGCCCTTGAGCAGGTTGTCGATGACGCTGGTGACGAGCAGCTTGTCGTCGATCTTCTCCACGTGGACCAGGGCCTTGTTGGTGTTGACGACCTGCTTGAGGTCGAGGTCGCGGTCCACGTAGTGCGTGAAGGCTGCCGTCTCGTAGAACTGACGGTAGAGCTTCACGATGTCTTCCTCCGAGAGCGAGGGGTCGACGCGCACCACTTCGGTGCAGAAGATGCCCCGCGCGAAGTCGCCACGGTAGGGGATGAAGTCCACGGCCGATTCGAAGCCGGGCTGCAGCTGCGCCAGCGACTGGCGTATCTCGGCGATGTGCTGGTGGCGGAAGGGCTTGTAGATGCTCATGTTGCCCATGCGCCACGAGAAGTGAGTCGTCGCTCCGGGCTTCACGCCGGCACCCGTCGAGCCGGTGATGGCATTCACGCTGATGTCGCTGTGCAGCAGCCAGTTGGCGGCCAGAGGCAGCAGTCCCAGCTGAATGGCCGTGGCGAAGCAGCCGGGGTTGGCCACGCTATGCGCGGCACGTATCTCCTCGCGGTTCAGTTCGGGAAGGCCATAGACGAAGGGTGCGCCGCCCACCCTGAAGTCCTGTGCCAAGTCGATGATGCGGACGTTCGCCGGCACCTTGTTTTCTTCCAGGAACTCGCGGCTCTTGCCATGCCCCATGCAGAGGAAGATGACATCCACCGACTTCAGCGGCAGGCGGTCGGTGAACTTCAGGTCGGTCTCGCCTAAGAGCCCTTCGTGAACGTCGGTCAGCAGGTTCTTGGCGTTGGAAGTGCTGTGGACGAAGGCGATCTCTGCCTCGGGGTGGTGCAGCAGCAGGCGAATCAGTTCGCCTGCCGTGTATCCTGCGCCGCCGATGATACCTACTTTAATCATTTCCGCTCCCCTTTATGCATTCCGTAATAGACGCGCAGCGGCGTGGAGAGCACCTTGATGAAGCCCTTGGCCTCGTCGGCCGTCCATCCGGTCTGCGTCTCGCCGTACTCGCCGAGTTTGCTCTTGGTCAGGTCGTTGTCGCTGTCCACGCCCACAGTCTCGAAGCTGTAGGGCCGCAGGCGCAGGATGGCCGTGCCGGTGACGTTGCGCTGCGACGAGGCGAGGAAGGCCTCCAGGTCAGGCATCACGGGCTCCAGATACTGGCTCTCGTGGAGGAACATGCCGTACCAGTTGCCGAGCTGGTCCTTCCAGTACTGCTGCCATTTCGAGAGGGTGGACTTCTCCAGCAGGCGGTGTGCCTCGATAATCAGCTTGGGCGCAGCGGCCTCGAAGCCCACACGTCCCTTGATGCCGATGATGGTGTCGCCCACGTTGGCATCGCGACCGATGGCGTAGGAGGCGCCGATCTCCTCGATCTTCTGAATGGCGCTCACCTTATCGTCGAAGTGTTCGCCGTTGACGCTGACGATCTCTCCCTTCTCGAAGCCAATCTTCAGCAGCGTCTCGGGCTCGCTGGCGGTGACGTGCTTCAGGTAGGCCTCCTCGGGCAGGCTCTGTGTGGCGTCGAGCAGTTCGCCGCCGCAGATGCTGGTGCCCCAGATGCCGACGTTGTACGAGTACTTCAGCTTGGCGAAGTCGGCCTCGAAGCCATGAGCGTTCAGGTAGTCCACTTCCTCCTTGCGCGTCAGCTTCTTGTCGCGTGTCAGGGTGATGATCTCCACGCCGGGCGCCATCACCAGGAAGGTCATGTCGAAGCGTATCTGGTCGTTGCCGGCGCCCGTAGAGCCGTGGGCGATGGCGTCGGCACCGATCTCGCGGGCATAGCGGGCGATGGCGATGGCCTGGAAGATGCGCTCGCTGGACACGGAGATGGGATAACAGTTGTTTCTGAGCACGTTGCCGAAGATCATGTACTTCAGCGACTTCTCGTAGTATTCCTGCGTCACGTCGAGTGTCACATACTTCGTGGCACCGAGGCGATAGGCATTCTCCTCGTTGGTCTTCAGCTGTTGGGGGCTGAAGCCTCCGGTGTTGGCGCAGGCGGCATGTACCTCGTAGCCCAGTTCCTTGGCCAGGTACATGACGGTGTAACTTGTGTCTAAGCCGCCGGAAAAGGCGACGACGACCGTACGGCCCCCTGTGGCCCCCCGGTGGGGGGCGCTGTTAGTTGCATTCATAATGATTCTTTTATTTTATTTATTACATTTTCTGTATCACATATAACTTGTTCGTTGGTGAAGCGCAGGACTCTCAACCCTTGGGATTTCATCCATTCCATCCGCTCCTCATCGCTTGTCTGTTGCTCTGGCAACTGATGATATCCTCCATCCACCTCTACTACAAGAGCATGGGAAAGGCAGATGAAGTCTGCTATATACTGTCCGACAACCTGTTGGCGGCGAAATGGAGCACCTAATTGTTTTTCTTTCAGGTATTCCCATAAGACAAATTCAGCCTGAGTTGGATGCTTCCGATTGTATGCGGCAAAATCCTTGAGCTTCCCATAAACAGCGCCATCAGCGGTTTCGTATAAAGGCTTTCTATACGGCGCCCCCCTCTGGGGGAGCCACGGGGGGCTTATCCAACCTCTTTATTCTCTCCAGCACGTCCTGCGGGATCTTGGCGGGCAGATGTTCCTCGGGGTCGAAGAGCATGGCGGTGCAGATGCAGAACTTACGGTTGCGCTCGCGCAGCACGTTGATGTTCACACATCCCTCGCATCCGCGCCAGAAGGCCTCGTCGTCCGTCAGGTCGTCGAAGGTCACGGGCAGGTAGCCCAGCTGAGTGTTCATCTTCATGACGGCCTTGCCGCTGGTGAGGGAGAAGATCTTGGCGTGGGGCCATCGTGTGCGCGCCAGTGTGAACGTCATGTCCTTGATGCGCTTGGCGATGCCGAGGCCGCGGAACTTCGGGTTGACGATGAGTCCGGAGGTGGTGACATAGGTCTTGTTGCCCCACGTCTCGATGTAGCTGAAGCCGGCAAACTCCTCGCCGGCGAGGGCGATGACGGCCTTGGCCTCGCGCATCTTCGTGGCCACATATTCGTGCGTGCGCTTGGCGATGCCCGTGCCGCGCACCTTGGCGGCCTCCTCGATGGTGGTGAGGATGGTGTCCACGTAGCGCTCGTGCGACTCGTCGGCCACCAGGACCTGAATAAAGGGCGAAGCCCCCTGAGACTGAGGCCCCTCGGGGGCAGCCCCCTGTAGTCCCCCGGCGGGGGACGAAGAGGCTGCTTGTATAGTCTGTTTTGTAGTCGTGTCCATTGATTTGAGGATCTTTCAATTCTTCAATCTTTCAATTCTTCAATCTTTCAATTTTTCAATCTTTCAATCTTTCAATCTTTCAGCGTATCATTTTTCTATCGGCATGACGCGCGCCAGTTCGTTGAGCACCGTCTGCCGTTCGGCATCCTCTGCCAGGACGATGATCACGGTGTCGTCTCCGGCCACGGTGCCGAGGATGTCGGTGATGCCGGCGTTGTCGATGTCGTAGGCCACGTGGGGCGCATGTCCCGGCGGCGTGCGCAGCACGGCGAGGTTACGGCTGAAGCGCACGGAGAGCGCGCCGAGGCGGTTCATCTGCTGCACGGTGACGTGGCGGTCGCTGACGCGCATGAACTTACGCTGTTCGGGCATCATGTACACCAGGTCGCCCCGCTCGTTGGGGGCCTTGCTGATGCGCAGCTGCCGCAGGTCGCGCGAGAGGGTGGCCTGCGTGGAGGGGAATCCTGCCTTCCCGAGCTCGCGCAGCAGTTCGTCCTGCTTGGCCAGCTCCTGGCTCGAGACAATCATCTTGATCACTTCGAGCCGCGTCTGTTTGTCTGCTACCATGAGGGTATAGGTGGGGTTAGGTCTGTGATGAGTGGTTAAAGAGAGGTTGATGAATGTGGGCGCAAAGGTATGAATAAATTTGCAAACCACCGCATATCTGGGCGAATATTTTGCATAAACAGTGAAAAAAGACCTTTTCGCCGCACTTTATTCACGGCTCTGTCTGGCGGGACACATAGGGCGAAGGGACGCTGGCCTCGCGGCTGGCGTCCCTCCTCTTTGTTCATTTCATAAATTCACGTCAGCCTTGCGGCCGTCGCAACTTATGCGCTCGCCTGCCGACGTCACGTCGGTATGGCAGAGCTTAGTCATCTAAAACTTATATGTGCCGAGGCGGTCTTCTCCCGCTCGCTCGGCGCTGCAAAGGTACAACAAAAATCAATAAATTAACGGTGTTTAAGAAAAAAAAAACAACTCTTCGCATTTTTCTTGCTTTTGACGGTCCTTTTCCGTATCTTTGCGGCGTCTTCGCGGAGGTGTCCTCGCGTGCGCGCCCACGGCGTACATATATTCACTCCCCTCCCCACGCAGAGACAAGCGAAACAACATATATTCAACA
>CAMVFC010000098.1 GCA_947166655.1 uncultured Prevotellaceae bacterium | reverse complement strand
TGAATTTTCATCAAAGTAGAGCAGGAATGACAGACTTTAACATGGAGCTGTGCCCCATTTTCTCAAAAATGAGCGAAAATGACATACCAGACTTGGCTTTGAATCATTAACTGCCATTGAATCCCACACACTTAGAACGTCCGAGATACAACGGTGGTACAAGAACCCTGATTTTAGTCTATTTTCGAGCAATCGGCAAAGCCTTAAAATGACTTCCTATTGTCAGCCAGACTTAGCAAACGGCAAAATCGCTTCAAAATTAAAGGTTAAATAATCTTGACGAAATATTAAATGTTGCACACCTTTGAGGGCTGGTTTTGCTCTGCAAAACTCTTCGATTTCCCATTTTTCGCTATTGCACTTTTTTGTACCGTTCAATTTTGGGAGTGTTGTATTTCAATCTGTGTTTCAGTTATTTACGTAGTTCAAAAAAATACTTCCACATAAATTCTATCACCTATCTATCACCTCATCTATCATTTCGTACACGTCTTATTAGCAGCGAGTTAACCCGACTTAGTGATAGAGTGATAGATATTTTCGGAAAATTGCAGAGTTCGCGCATACGCGCGTGTGAGAGGGAGTATCGAACAAAGGACATCATAACAAAGGTGAGGGAGACAGACCTGAAAGCCTCGTCTCCCCCACGTAAATACCTTATTTAATAATAAACGCCTATTTCTTGGCAAGCAAGTCACGAATCTCAGTGAGCAGGGTCTCTTCCTTGCTGGGTGCCGGAGGTTCGGGAGCGGGAGCTTCCTCAGCCTTCTTCTTGGTAGCAGCATTGATGGCCTTGATGATGAGGAACACGCAGAAGGCAACGATGAGGAAGTCGATGGTGTTCTGGATAAAGGTACCATACTTCAGGATGGCAGCTCCTTCGCCTTCACCCACCTGATAAGTGAGGGTGGTGAAATCGATATTGCCCGTCACCATGCCGACGAGGGGCATCAGCATATCGTCGACCAAAGACGAGACGATTTTACCAAAAGCACCGCCGATGATAACACCGACTGCCATGTCCATTACATTGCCTCGCATAGCGAAGTCCTTAAACTCTTGAATGAAATTTGCCATGATTTAATATTATTTTAATGGTTTGATGATGCAAATATAAAACATTTTTTGTAATTTTGCGGCGAAAAAGAGAAAGAAAATGTATCAAAGACCCCTAAATTTCCTCTTTTGGGCACTTTTCGCGCTGCTTTTTGCTGCCTGCAAGAGCGCTGAATACTGCAATTGCGGATAAGGAGGGGGAACTTCTTACATAAGATTTAACCAACAAAAAACGTTTCAAAAAACATTTATTTTAACCAACTCTTTAATTCCAAAAAGAAGAAATGACAAAAGTTGCTATTAACGGCTTCGGCCGTATCGGTCGCCTCGCTTTCCGTCAGATGTTCGAGGCTGAAGGCTATGAAGTAGTCGCTATCAACGACCTGACCAGCCCGAAGATGCTGGCTCACCTGCTGAAGTATGACACCGCTCAGGGCGGTTTCTGCGGCAAGTTCGGCGAGAACAAGCACACGGTAGAAGCTGGCGAGGACTACATCGTTGTCGACGGCAAGAAGATCACCATCTACGCTATTCCTAACGCTGCTGAGCTGCCTTGGGGCAAGCTGGACGTGGACGTTGTCCTGGAGTGCACTGGTTTCTACACCTCCAAGGAGAAGGCTTCTGCACACCTGACAGCAGGTGCCAAGAAGGTCGTTATCTCCGCTCCCGCTGGCAATGACCTCCCCACCATCGTATACAACGTCAACCACAAGACTCTGACACCCGCCGACACCGTTATCAGCGCTGCCAGCTGCACCACCAACTGTCTGGCTCCCATGACGAAGGCTCTGAACGACTTCGCTCCCATCCAGAGCGGTATCATGACCACCGTTCACGCTTACACCGGCGACCAGATGATTCTGGACGGTCCTCAGCGTAAGGGTGATGTTCAGCGTGCCCGTGCAGGTGCCCAGAACATCGTTCCCAACAGCACCGGCGCTGCCAAGGCTATCGGTCTCGTTATCCCCGAACTGAACGGCAAGCTCATCGGCGCTGCTCAGCGCGTTCCGACTCCCACAGGTTCCACCACCATCCTGCACGCTGTCGTTAAGGGTGAAGTAACCGTTGAGGACATCAACGCTGCCATGAAGGCTGCTACCAACGAGAGCTTCGGCTACACCGAGGAGAAGCTCGTCAGCAGCGACATCATCGGCATGAAGTTCGGTTCGCTCTTCGATGCTAACCAGACCATGGTCAGCAAGATTGGTGACGGCAACTCTCTCGTTCAGGTTGTGGCTTGGTACGACAACGAGAACAGCTACACCAGCCAGATGGTTCGCACCATCAAGTACCTCGCTGAGCTCAAGTAAACTCAGTCTGATACTTCGACTGTCTCACAAAGACTGCCCGACATACGCCGGGCAGTCTTTCTTTTTTCAGAGGCAGACCGACGATATCAAGAGTGACGATACCAAGAGTTATCCTGCCGACAAAATCTTCTGACGAGGGAAACTCTTGGCATAAATGAGGCGTCTTTTTCGCTTTTTTGAAGCAAGAGTGGCAGATTTAGAGGGTGAAAAACTATTTTTTGCCGTCCCTTTTTGCAAGACAGCAAAAAAGCTGTACCTTTGCCCAAGTAATGTCTGACCTTATCACTATACTCGGCCCCACGGCTTGCGGAAAGACTGCTGTCGCCACACACTTGGCAGCACGCATGGCCGCGCGCGATGGTGCGCCCGCCGAAATCATCAGCGCCGACTCGCGGCAGGTGTTCCGCGGGATGGACATCGGTACGGGAAAGGACCTGAGCGAGTATGCCGTGGAGGGAGTGGACATACCCTATCACATCATTGACATCGCCGAGGCTGGAACGAAATACTCCGTGTTCGAGTTCCAACGCGACTTCCTACGCGCGTATCAAAATATATGTACACGCGCGAGAATACCGATTCTCTGTGGTGGCACTGGCTTGTACATCGAGAGTGTGCTACGTGCCTACAAACTGGTGGAGGTGCCCGTGAACGCCGTCCTACGCGAACAGTTAGAGGGCAAGACCCTGGAGGAACTGACGCAGCTGCTGTCCACCTACAAACGGCTGCACAACACCACGGACGTCGACACGGCACGACGGGCGATTCGAGCCATCGAAATCGAGGAATACTACCGCGAACACCGCATCGACGAGACGCAGCCCTTCCCCACCCTCGCTGCGACGACCATCGGGCTGGACGTGCCCAGAGAACTGCGACGAGAACGCATCACAGCACGCCTGCACCGACGTCTGGAACAGGAAGGGATGATAGACGAAGTGCAACGCCTGCTCGATAGCAGAATACCCGCAGAAGCTCTCATCAGCTATGGCCTTGAATACCGCTATATCACGCTCTACCTCACAGGCCAGATGAACTACGACGCAATGGTACGTCAGCTGGAAATCGCTATCCACCAATTTGCCAAACGGCAGATGACCTATTTCAGAGGCATGGAACGGCGGGGAGTTACCATCCGTTGGATAGATGCGACGCGACGTACCGACGACATCGTTGACGAAATCATGAATATCATAACATCACCCATCCGCTAATGTTTATGGAAGACAGTCGTTGGGGCATTATCTACTGCCCAAAGCAAGGTGTGAGTCGTTCACAAAGACGCTGGGAACGTATTCAGGCGCTTCTGAACGAGAACAATGTGGCTTATGACTTCGTGCAGAGCGAAGGACCAGAGTCTGTAGAACGTCTGGCACAAATGATGTGCAACAACGGCTACCAGACGCTGATTATCGTGGGCGGTGACTCGGCTCTGAACCGAGCTGTCAACGGCTTGCTGAGTTTGGGGGACGACGTTCGCGAACGTGTCGTAATCGGCATCATTCCCAACGGACGCGGCAACGATTTTGCAACGTTCTGGGAGTTTAATGAAAAGGATGATGAAAAGACCATCAAGTGGCTCATAAACAAAAGGGTAAGGAAGGTAGATGTAGGAGTCGTCGAAACGACCGAGGAGCAAAAAAAATACTACTTCGTCAACTGCATGAACGTGGGGCTCGTGGCCAACATCATGAAACTGAAATACAAGACACGTCGCATCTTCGGTCTCTCTACCCTATCCTATTTCGCCAGTATGCTCATGCTGATTTTCCAGCGGTTGGAAACGAAAGTGCATCTGCGTGTCAACGAAGACACCATTCAGCGAAAAGTGATGACCATCTGCGTAGGCAACTGCCACGGCTACGGCCAGACGCCCAATGCCGTGCCATACAACGGGATGCTCGACGTGAGTATCGTCTCGCATCCAGAGGTTCAACAATTGCTGGAAGGCTTGTGGTTACTGTTCACCGGACGATTCCTCAACCACAAGAATGTCAAGGCCTACCGAACGCCACGACTGATTCATTTCGAGGACATTCGGCATGCCGATGTCAGCATCGACGGCCGTGTGGTCAATGAAATCAAGGCTCCTTTCAACGTCAGCATTAAAGCTGAATACATCAACTTCATCATCCCGTCGTAGCCTTAACAAGAGGCTACATTCAACCCCATACGCGTTTCACAAGAAACGGCAGCATCTTCTCGCAGCTCTCACGAGAGGCGTGGCTGATACGACCGTTGACAGCGAAAGGCTTATCCCAGACGGCTGATTTTCTCCAGTGCTGCCTCGTCGATAATTTTGATTTTCCGACCGTCGCACGCGATAATCCGTTCGGTGGCAAACGCCGACAGGGTACGGATGGCATTGGCTGTAGTCATGTTGGAAAGGTTCGCAAGATCCTCGCGACTGAGGTAAATACTCAGCGTGCAACCGTCTTCCTCCAAACCATAACTCTCCTTAAGGAAAAGCAGGGATTCGGCCAGACGACCTTGGATGTGCTTCTGCGTGAGGTTGACCATACGCTCGTCTGCCCTCCCCAGATCCACCGACAGGCGCTCGATGAAGAACCAGGCCAGAGCAGCATTGCTCTTGATAAGGTATGTAATCGTTCCGATCGGAATACGGGCAATCACGGTAGGCTCGAAGGCTGCAGCCGTGTTCACATAATTCTGATTAGCAAACGATGCCCGGAAACCGAAATACTGAACCGGCCGAATCACGCGGACGATCTGCGTGCGACCGCCCACCCCCTCCTTGTTGATCTTCACCTTGCCCGAAACCAGACAATGCATATACTGCGGAGTGTCGCCTTCCTGATAGATAATCTCATTCTTTTTGTAGGACTGAGCCGTGATGCTCTTCAACAGCAGTTCGCGCTCTTCCACCGTTAGCGGATCTACGATTGAAGAAAGTTTTGGAATAATTTCGTCGAGAAGAATTTTACGTTTTGCCATACGCTTTTTTCGCCTTTATTTATGTTTTACGGCACAAAAATAGCATTATTTTGACAAAACCGCAAAAGATAGGCCAACTTTTGTTCTGAAATATTTTTCAGTATCACGATTATTTTCTACTTTTGGGAACCCAAAGAGGGAGAAATAGGCAAAAAAGATAATGAAATCAACCCTAACATACCTAAATATTTTATGAGCTATTTACAGTTTGACAAGACCTTGATGACAAACTTGGAGGAAGCTCTGAAGAAGGAGGTGCTACGCTCCAACCGTTCGGGTGCTTATTCGTGTTCGACCATCTTGGACTGCAACACGCGTAAGTACCACGGACTGCTGGTGGTACCTGTGCCTGAGTTGGACGACGAGAACCACGTTCTGCTCTCTTCGCTCGACTGCACGGTTATCCAGCACGGTGCCGAATTCAATCTGGGTCTCCACAAGTATCAAGGTGACAACTTCAGCCCTCGCGGACACAAATACATCCGCGAGTACGATTGTCAACAGGTGCCCACGACGATCTACCGCGTCGGCGGCGTCATCCTGAAAAAGGAACTCATGTTCCAGCATTTTGAGGATCGCGTGCTCATCCGCTACACGCTGCTCGAAGCACACTCCAAGACCACGCTGCGCCTGCAGCCCTGGCTGGCTTTCCGCAGCGTACGCGAATTCACACATGAGAATCCACGTGCCAGCCGCGACTATCAGGAAGTGAAGAACGGTATCAAGACATGCATGTACCCCGGCTATCCCGAACTGTATATGCAGCTGAACAAAAAGACGGAATGGGTGTTCAAGCCCGACTGGTACCGCGGCGTCGACTATCCGAAAGAGACGGAACGCGGATATGCATCGAACGAGGACCTCTACGTGCCAGGCTATTTCGAATTCGACATCAAGAAAGGCGAAAGCGTTGTCTTCTCTGCAGGCATCAAGGAGTGCAACCCCTCGAAGCTGAAAGAGCTGGCAGACTTTGAAGTTAACATTCGCACTCCGCGAGACAACTTCTACCACTGTCTGGTCAACAGCGCCCACCAATTCCTCAACTACCGCGACGGCGAGACCTACGTCCTGGCCGGTTATCCATGGTTCAAGTGCCGCGCCCGCGATATGTTTATCTCTCTGCCCGGTCTGACACTGACCAACAACGAGGTGGAACACTTCGAACAGGTGATGACGACCGCAGAGAAAGGCATCCGCGATTTCATCGAAGGAAAGCCCCTCAACGTACGTATCTACGAGATGGAACATCCCGACGTGCTGCTCTGGGCGGTTTGGTGCATCCAGCAGTACTGCAAGTTCGTCGGCATGGAGAAAGGCATTCAGAAATACGGCGCACTGCTGAGGGACGTCATGGACTTCCTGCAAGCCGGCAAGCACGGCAATTTCTACATCCACGACAACGGACTCGTATACTGCAACGGACGCGACAAAGCGATTACATGGATGAACTCCAGCCAGAACGGCCATCCCATTGTCCCGCGCTCAGGCTACATCGTAGAATTCAATGCACTATGGTACAACGCGCTGATGTTCAGCGCCAACGTCTGCCGCACGATGAACGATACCACTGCAGCAGAACCGCTGGAGGCGCTGGCAGAGAAGGCGAAGAAGAACTTCATCGAGACCTTCCTCAACGACTATGGCTACCTGCTGGACTACGTTGACGGCACGATGATCGACTGGAGCGTGCGCCCGAATATGATTTTTGCCTGCGCATTCGACTACTCTCCCCTCGACGCCAAGCAGAAGAAAAGCGTCCTCGACCTGTGCACCAAAGAGTTGCTCACGCCCAAAGGCCTGCGTTCACTCTCCCCGAAAAGCGGCGGCTACAATCCGATGTACGTCGGTCCGCAGGTGCAACGCGACTACGCCTACCACCAGGGTACAGCCTGGCCGTGGCTCGCAGGTTTCTACCTTGAAGCATGCCTGAAAGTCTTCGGCTTCTCGCGTGTCAGCTTCGTGGAACGCCAGCTCGTCGGTTACGAAGAAGAACTCTTCTACCACTGCATCGGCACGCTGCCCGAAGTCTTCGACGGCAACCCGCCATTCCACGGACGCGGAGCGATGAGCTTCGCCATGAACGTCGCAGAAATCATGCGTGTGGTGAAGTTGCTCGACAAATACATAATGGATTAAAAAGAAGGAGGACTAACGTATGAAAGTTTTAATGTTCGGATGGGAGTATCCTCCTCACGTATTCGGTGGACTTGCCACGGCCAACTACGGTATCTCGCAAGGCCTGCACGCTCAGGGCGATATCGAAACCCTGCTGTGTCTGCCGCGTCCCTTCGGCGACGAAGACCAGTCCGCGGCCAAGCTTATAGCCATGAACTCCGTGCCCATTGCCTGGCGCGATGTCAACTATGACTATGTGAAGCAACGCGTCGGCAACATCATGCAGCCCGAAGACTACTTTCGCTATCGCGAACACATCTACGCCGACTTCAACTACATGCACGTCAACGACCTCGGCTGCATGGAGTTTGCTGGCGGCTATCCCAGCAACCTGACCGAGGAGATCAACAACTACTCCATCATCGCAGGCGTCGTGGCACGCACCGAGCAGTTCGACATCATCCACGCTCACGACTGGCTCACCTACCCTGCCGGCATCCACGCCAAGCAGGTCAGCGGCCGTCCACTCGTCATCCACGTTCACGCCACCGACTTCGACCGCTCACGCGGCAACGTGAACCCGACCGTCTACGGCATAGAGCGTAACGGTATGGATAATGCCGACTGCATCATGTGTGTGTCCGAGCTGACCCGTCAGACCGTCATCAACCACTATGGTCAGGATCCAGCCAAATGCTTCGCCATGCACAATGCCGTCTACCCCCTGGCGCCTGAGCTCCAGGCCATCGTAGACCAACGCCTGCCCTACAAAGACCGTAAGGAGAAAGTGGTCACCTTCCTGGGACGTATCACCATGCAGAAAGGACCGGAGTACTTCATCGAGGCAGCCAAGCGCGTCCTGGAACGCACCCAGAACGTTCGCTTCTGCTTTGCCGGTTCCGGCGACATGATGAACGCCATGATTGAAATGGCCGCCGCCTATGGCATCGCCGACCGTTGCCACTTCCCCGGATTCATGAAAGGAAAGCAGGTCTTCGAGATCTTCCGCGATTCCGATGTCTACGTCATGCCGTCCGTCTCCGAGCCCTTCGGCATCAGCCCCCTCGAAGCCATGCAGAGCGGCGTGCCCAGCATCATCTCCAAGCAGAGCGGCTGCGCAGAGATCCTCGACAAGTGCATCAAGACCGACTACTGGGACATCGACGCCATGGCCGATGCCATGTACAGCCTCTGCACCAACGACGCTCTCCACGAATATCTGCAGGTGGAAGGAAAGAAAGAAGTAGACGGCATCACCTGGGAAAAAGTAGGACAACGAATCCGCAAACTCTACGACCAGTGTCTGGAACGCTACAGCTGATGCACACAGCGCGGACCGGCCACATCAATCCTTAAAAACTTTAAACATTAAAACCATATGAAGACCATCTGTCTTTATTTTGAGATCCATCAAAACGTCCATCTCAAGCGCTACCGCTTCTTCGAGATCGGAAAGGATCACTATTATTTCGACGACTACGAGAACGAACGAGCCATCACAGAGACCGCCGAGCGCTCATACATCCCTGCCCTGCGCACCTTCATCGAGATGGCCAACCTGTACGGCAAAGCCTTCAAGGTGGCTTTCAGCATCAGCGGATGCGCGCTGGAACTGCTGGAGCAGTACGCCCCCGAAGTGCTCGAGCTGCTGCAGGAACTCAACGAAACCGGCTGCGTGGAATTCCTGGCAGAGCCCTACAGCCACGGCCTCAGCTCCCTGGCCAACGAAGACGTCTTCCGCGACGAAGTGGAACGTCAGGCCAAGAAGATGAAAGAGCTCTTCGGCAAGAAACCCACCGTGCTGCGCAACAGTTCGCTCATCTACAGCGACGATATCGGCGGACTCGTTGCAGACATGGGCTACAAAGGCATGATTGCCGAAGGCGCCAAGCACATCCTCGGATGGAAGTCGCCCCACTTCATCTACCACTGCGCACAGAACCCCAGCCTGAAGTTGCTCCTGCGCGACTACAAGCTCAGCGACGACATCAGCCTGCGCTTCAACGACTCTTCATGGAGTGAATACCCCCTCTTCGCCGACACCTACATGGACTGGATCGCCCAGTTGCCCGAAGAAGAACAGGTCATCAACATCTTCATGGAGTTGTGCGCCCTCGGCGTCTTCCAGCCCCTGTCCAGCAACATCCTGGAGTTCATCAAGGCCCTGCCCTCCGCCGCCAAGAGCCGCGGCATCACCTTTGCCACACCCTCCGAGATCATCGCTAAGACGAAGAGCGTCGATGCCATGCCCGTGGCATATCCCGTCTCGTGGAACGACGAAGAGCGCGACACCAGCTGTTGGCTCGGTAACGTCATGCAGCGCGAAGCCTTCAACAAGCTCTACAGCGTTGCCGACCGCGTGCTCATCTGCAAGGACCGACGCATCACACAAGACTGGGACCGCATCCAGGCCAGCAACAACTTCCGCTTCATGACAACGAAGCCCGCCAGCGTTGGCATGTACCGCAGCTTCTACGACTCACCCTACGATGCCTTCACCAACTACATGAACATCCTGGGCGACTTCATCAACCGCGTCAACGCCCTCTACCCCAGCGAAATCGAGAACGACGAACTCAATGCCCTGCTTACCACCATCCGCAACCAGGCCGACGAGATCACCGTGAAAGAAGCTGAGATAGCACGCCTGCAGGCACGCCTGCAGAAACTGCAACCCGCAGAACCACAGGCTGACAAGAAAACGGCCACCACGACCGCAGAGAAAAAGACTGCCGCCAAGAAGCCCGCTCAAAAGAAGGCAGAGCCCGCAGCCGCCAAGAAAAAGCCTGCGGCCAAGAAGTAGCCCCAGCCCTTAGACCAAACATCACAAAGAGAGAGGTGAACACCCCGTCCGGAGGTGTTCACCTCTCTTCGCATCCTCATATTATGCGCAACAGCGTCCTCAACCCCATTTCAGAATCATGGCAGCCGCAGATCCGTGACGAGAGGAATAACTTAGCAGAAAGGACCTCAGCTGTCTTCTTATGTAGGAATTGAACAGAAAGTTAGTGAAATATCTCGCAAGTCATTCGCTACTTGCAGGATTATTATTTAATTATTGCTGTCCGCTAAAAGTCAAATGAGCAAGAATTTTCGTCCGCAATGCCGATAAACAGGCGTTGCGGATTCTTTT
>CAMVFC010000097.1 GCA_947166655.1 uncultured Prevotellaceae bacterium | reverse complement strand
GTAGCGAGGGGAATAAGAGGATTGACTAAATGTCAATCCACCCTGAGCGACCGAAGCAGAAATCCTCTGCTGAGGAGGGGCAAGGTTGGGGGTGGGTCTTTCACTCTCATTCGTCATTCATCATTCATCATTCGTCATTCGTCATTCATCATTCGTCATGAAGAAACTGCTCATCTTTCTCTTCGCCTTCGCTGCATGGTCTGCCCGTGCACAAGTGAACGACACCGAACTTGCCGACCCCAAGCCCGGGCCTCAGGAGACCTGGCAACAGGTGGCACGCCCCACGCTGGGGTGGGGTAGCACCGATGTCCGCTACTCCCGCTCGCAGGTGCCTGCGATGTCGTCTAAGTCGCCCCTGCTGCGTGCATGGCGCGGCGAACGGGTGTCGGCGCAAGCTGTTTTGGCCACGCCCCAGACCTTAGAGAGAGTCTCGTTCGCCGTCAGCGACCTCAAAAGTGGCAAGAATGTCATCCCCGCCTCGGCCATTCGCAAGTACTTCGTGCGCTACGTCATTGCCGACAGCTACAACGACCGCAATGACACCTCCCTCGTAGCCGACCGCCTCGACCCCGTACAGGAACTTAGGATCGAGGCCAACACCGCGCGGCCCCTGTGGCTCGACATCCGTGTGCCCGCCGACGCCGCGCCCGGCACCTATCGCGGCAAACTCACCGTCAGCTGCGACGGCCGACAACTCACCCTGCCGCTGCAGCTCGAGGTGGCCGACCGCACCCTGCCCGCACCCAAGGACTGGCGCTTCCACCTCGACCTCTGGCAGAACCCTTACGCCGTGGCCCGTTACTTTCAGGTGCCCCTCTGGAGCCAGCAGCACTTCGACCTCATGCGCCCCATCATGGAGCTCCTGGCCGACGCCGGGCAGAAGGTCATCACCTGCTCCGTCATCAACCGCCCCTGGAACGGACAGACCTTCGACCCCTTCGAGAGCATGATAGGCAAGATGAAGCTCCTCGACGGCACCTGGCGCTACGACTACAGCGTCTTCGACCGCTGGGTGGAATTCATGATGTCGTGCGGCATCACAGAACAGATCGACTGCTACACCCTCGTGCCGTGGCACTACCGCTTCGACTACTACGACTGCGCCGCCAACAATGTCCG
Source organism: uncultured Prevotellaceae bacterium (assembly GCA_947166655.1). Classification (GTDB taxonomy): domain Bacteria; phylum Bacteroidota; class Bacteroidia; order Bacteroidales; family Bacteroidaceae; genus Physcousia. The sequence goes on along the minus strand of CAMVFC010000097.1, from coordinate 9,558 downwards.
TTACGTCGAGGCCAAACCCGGCGAGCAGGCCTACCGCGACTTCATAGCGCCCTTCCTGCGCGACCTCAGTCGTCACCTGCGCGAGCGCGGATGGTTCGACCGCACCTATATCGCCATGGACGAACGCCCGGCAGCGCAGATGGACGCCGTCTGGCGCCTCATCCAGGAGGTGGACCCCGAGTTCAAGATTGAGGGTGCTGCCAACTACAACATCGAGAGCGAGTCGGCCGACCGCATCGACGACCTCAGCGTGGGCGTGCATTACAACCTCATCAAGGGCGAAGCCCTCGAACGCCGCAAGGCCAATGGGCAGAAGATTACCTTCTACACCTGCTGTACCAGCGAGTGTCCCAACACCTTCACCTTCTCGCGTCCCGCCGAAGCCACTTACCTCTGCCTGCACGCCCTGGCCTGCGGCTACGACGGCTATCTCCGCTGGGCCTACAACAGTTGGCCCAAGCAGCCCAATCAGAACAGCCGCTTCTTCAGCAAGAACTGGGCCTCGGGCGACGCCTTCCTCGCCTATCCCGACGGCAGCAGCATCCGCATGGAGCGCCTCACCGAAGGCATTCAGGACTTTGAGAAGATACGCCTGCTGCGCCCCACGCTCACTGCCAGGCAGCGACAGCAACTCGACGACGTGCTGGCGTCGTTCGTGCCCGGAAAGTTCGGGACCGAGCGCGACGTCGAAGCCCTCATCAGCCGACTGAACGACCTGCTTTGGAAACTCAGTAAATAAAACATACATCATCAACAGACGATAATGAAACACATCCTTCCCATTGCGGCTTTTGTGGCCGCCACTTGCAGCCTGCCCGTCCAGGCCTCTCCCGCCAGCCCTCAGCCCGCTGGCGCTTCCCAGTCTCACTTCCGCGTTCTCTCGCCGGACAGGTTGACCTTCCTCGAAATCCAGCTCACCGGCGGGCGCCTCACTTACACCGCAGGCTATCGGCAGGTGCGCCAGGCGGCTGTCGCTGCGGGCAAGAACGCCAAGAAGGCCGCTTCGCGCGACACTGTCGACGTGCCCCTGCTGGAACGCTCACCGCTGGGCTTGACCGCAGATTTCACCGACTGGACGCAGGGACTCGTCGTGACGGGTCATCAGGACGGGACACGTTCCGACCACTATACGCTGCGCAAGATCAAGCAATCTGAGGTCGACTACCAGGCCAACACCTTCCGCCTCGACCTGCAGAATGAGCAGAAGCACTCCCTCTCCGTGGAGTTTCAGGTCTCGAACAGCAACATCGCCTTCCGCTACCACCTTCCCCAGCAGGGCGAGCGTGCCGCTGTCGTCATTAAGAGCGAGGCCACGGGCTTCGACTTCCCTGCAGGCACCACGACGTTCATCTGCCCGCAGAGTGACCCGATGATAGGATGGAAACGCACAAAACCCAGCTACGAAGAGGAGTACACGCTGGACGGCGCACTGACGGCTCCGAGCCGCTACGGCCACGGATGGACCTTCCCCTGCCTGTTCCATGAGGGCGACAGGGGTTGGGTGCTCGTCTCCGAGACGGGCGTCACGAGCGACTTCTGCGCGTCGCACCTCTCCGACGCCACGCCCTCGGGCCTCTTCACCATCGCCTTCCCCATGGAGGGCGAGAACAACGGCTTCGGCAGCACGGGTGCTCAGATGGGACTGCCTGCCACTACGCCTTGGCGCACGCTGACCCTCGGGCGCACCCTTCAGCCGATTGTCGAGACGACGGTGACGTGGGATGTCGTCGAGCAACTGTACGAACCCGTCGTGCCCTACACTACGGCGCGCAACACGTGGTCGTGGATCGTATGGCAAGACCCGAGCATCAACTATGCCGACCAGGTGACGTTCATCAACCTCGCTGCCGACCTCGGCTGGGAGGGCTGCCTCATCGACGGAGGATGGCTGACGAACATCGGCCGCGAGGGCATGGAGAAACTCTTCGCCTACTGCAAGCAGAAAGGCGTGCGCCCCTGGGTGTGGTACAACAGCAACGGCGGGTGGAACGACGCCCCGCAGTGTGCCAAGCAGTGCATGCATAACCCCATCGTGCGCAAGCGCGAGATGGCATGGCTCTTGGAGCACGGCGTGCAGGGCATCAAGGTGGACTTCTTTGCCGGCGACAAGCAGGAGACCATGCGTCTGTACGAGAGCATTCTCAGCGACGCCAACGACTACGGCCTGCAGGTCATCTTCCACGGCTGCACACTGCCCCGCGGATGGGAGCGCATGTACCCCAACTACGTCAGCAGCGAGGCCGTGCTGGCTTCAGAGAACCTCATCTTCAACCAGCATTTCTGCGACCTGGAAGCCCAGAACGCCTGCCTGCACCCCTTTGTCCGCAACACCGTAGGGGCGATGGAGTTCGGCGGTACGCTGCTGCAGCGACGGCTGAACCGCGAGGCCAACGGCGGCACCACGCGCCGCACCTCCGACATCTTTGAGCTGGCCACGGCCGTAGCCTTCCAGAGCTGTGTGCAGAACTTCGCCCTGACGCCGCGCGATCTGGAGGCGCAGCCCAAGTTCGAGATTGACTTCATGCGACAGGTGCCCACGACGTGGGACGAGACACGCTTCATCGACGGCTACCCCGGCCGCTACCTCGTCCTGGCCCGCCGCCATGGCACCGAGTGGTTTGTCGTGGCGATGAATGCCGAGCAGCAGGCCAAGACGCTCACCCTGCAACTGCCGATGTTCAAGGCGCAGACGGGCCTCGTCTGCCTGAGCGACGGCGACGATGGCCGCACGCCCACGCAAGCGCCCCTGCGCGTGGACAAGAAGAGCTGCGTGACCATCACCGTGCAGCCGCAGTGCGCAGTCATATTGATGAACTGAGGAGTTTTTTAATGACGAATGACGAATGACGAATGACGAATAAAAGTATCTATGGCTATTGAGAAGTGAATTGATATCAAAAGTAAATCTTATTCGTCATTCGTCATTCATCATTCGTCATTCATCATTCGTCACTCTCCCTCCCTCACCGTAATCTCGCCGCAGAGCGAGCGGTTCATCTGCTGGCGGATGAAGTCGGCATCCGTGGAGTGCGTCAGCAGGTGCATCAGCTTGGCAATGGCACATTCCACCGTGCCGTCATAGCCCGATACGACACCCGCATTCTTCAGCAGGAAGCCCCCTCCGTAGCGGGCCATCTCCACCGGCCCCTCCGTGCACTGCGTGACGTTGACCACCACGATACCCTGGCGGTGCGCTTCCGCGAGCGCCTGCTCCAGCCACGGCAGTTGCGGCGCGTTGCCGCTGCCGTAGGTGCGCATGACGATGGCGCGCAGTCCGGGCGCGCTGAACAGATGGCGCACGGCAGCCTCCTGAATGCCGGGGAAGAGGGTAAAGACGATGATGTTCGTGTCCATGGCATAGTGCGGCGTCATGGGGCGCTCGAAGTCAGGTCGCAGAATCAGTTCGTCGTGGTAGCGAATGTGTATGCCGGCGTCGGCCAGATGCGGGAAGTTGAACGAGTCGAAGGCGTTGAAGCCCTCCGAGTTGATTTTCGTGGAGCGGTTGCCGCGCAGCAGCTTGCCACTGAAATAGATGCACACCTCGGGCACCCGGGGACGCCCGTCGACGTGCTTGGCCGCAGCGATTTCTATGCTGGTGATGAGGTTCTCCCGTCCGTCGGTGCGCAGCTGGTTCACGGGCAGTTGCGAACCTGTGAGGATGACGGGCTTCGTGAGGTTCTCCAGCATGAAGCTCAGTGCCGCCGCCGTGAAGGCCATCGTGTCTGTGCCGTGAAGGATGACGAAGCCGTCGTAGCTGTCGTAATGCCCCACGATGATTTCCACGATGTGCGCCCACAGCTGCGGGTTCATGTCGCTGCTGTCCACGGGGCGGGGAAACTGGTGGACGTCGATGGCAGCGGGTATGGCGGCGATTTCCGGCATCCGCTGGATGAGATGGCGGAAGTCGAGCGGTTCCAGGGCACCCGTCTCGGGGTTCTTCCCCATGCCGATGGTGCCGCCGGTGTAGATGAGCAGGACGCGACTGGTGGGTGTGGACATGACGTTGGCGTGTTAGACGCCGCAAATGTACGGGTTTCTTTCTGAACGGCCAAAGGAAATCGTTATTTCGTTTCGCTTTTCATCTCGTCGAGCTTCTTTTCCAACTGAGACAGTTTCTCCAGCACCTCATCATTGTTGTCTGCTGCCATGGCATCCACAAAGATGCTGTTGACAAGGCTCATACCGATGATGCCGCCAAGAAAGAGAAGGATAGAGAAATAGATTCGTGCCACGACAGCCATGACCGTACCGCTGTTCTGGGCGATGGATTCTGGCATATCGTACCAACCTTCTATCGTGAATAGCCGAAAGATGGAGTACACGCTAAGTGCAGGATTGCCAAAGTATTGGGGTGCAGCGCTACCGAACAGGAAGGTGGTGATAATGCTGAACACTAGTAAGAGGACGATGAGTCCGATGGTTACCAAGAACGAGGCTTTGAAAGCTAGCCGGATGCCGTTTAGGAGGCTGTTGATGTTTGGAATAAACTTGATGAGCCGAAGAGACTTGAATGTACGCATCGTCCGCAATGACAGGAGAATGTAAGTGTTGGGGAAGACGATGCCAAGGAGGCTGAGACACGACGGGAGAGCCAGTAAGACAAGAATGAGATCAAAACGGTTCCATCCGTCTGACCAATATCTTCTGATTCCTTGCACGCATATTTTGACCGCCGCTTCAAGAAGGAACAGCAGCGTAAAGAAGCTGTCCACGGCTTGAAGCATACCTCCTCGGAAGGGCGTAAATCCGCTGATAAAGATAATGCCGGTGTTGATGAGCACCAACACCAGCATGATTTGTTCATTCGTAAAGAAACGCCTTATCGATTCCATTCAGACGTATCGTTTGGCTGCTTCGATAAGTTGCTTCTTGAAATTATACAAGTCGTCCAGCTTGGCAATCGGCTCCATCTGCTCATTCCTGTCCTCGTCGATAAATCCGACACGCTTGTTATTCGTGTTGTTAAAATGTAGCCTGCAGATGGGCCTGCGGTTATTGTCATCGGCAAAGATGGCGAAGTACGACTGTGAGTCGCGATATGTCACTCGTTCGGCAGCCATCACTTCGCAGACAATGCTCTTCACGATGTAGTATCCCTCCAGCTCTTCGATTGTGGTATTTATCTTTGGTGTCTTATCGTCTTCTTTCTCCTGTTCATCGTTCTGTTCCGTAGAAGCCGATTGTGTCTGTACTGGAGCATCGGCTGCCTCTGTAGCCTTGATGGCGATGCCGAGTTTCTCACTCATCACGTCATTGATATGGCTGCTTAAAGCCCGCTTCACTATATCTGTGAACTGATCCAATACCTTTTGTGTTACCAGACCTTCATACACTCGTTTCGTCAGTAATTTGACGAGTTCTGGTGACGGCACGTCAAATTCCGCACGGATAATCTTTTTCACTTCCGACATGTATTTCAGTTCGCTGGCACTGCTGAGGATGTTGTCGAGGTCGAATTTTTCCTTGCAGAATTTCTTTACTTCTTCAATCTGTGCATCGCGGATTTTCTCTAGATTGATTTCCAGAAAGGGCACGTCGTCCATGATATTCTCCTTGATCAAGTCGGCGTAGAATCGGTAGACAATACCGTTGGTCAGTACACCGAACTTCGCCTTCGAAGCCACGTAATAACGTTTCAACTGGTTGTCGTGTAGGTTCAAGTCTTGTTTCCAATGCTTGCATTCAATGAGCATGATGGGAACGCCATCCTTCATAATGGCATAGTCGATTTTCTCTCCTTTCTTCTTGGCGATGTCGCAGTCCATTTCTGGGACCACCTCCAGAGGGTTGAACACATCGTAGCCCAATATCTGGATGAAGGGCATAATAAAAGCATTCTTGGTAGCCTCTTCCGTTTGAATAGATTCTTTCAGAGCAGAGACGCGTTCTGCCAACTGATAGATAGAGTCTTTGAAATCCATAGTCTTTCTGTTCTGACAAAAGATTGGTCCTCCCAGTTCCTCGGAAGATTGTTTATTTATGGATGAAGCGTGGAACTGTATCCACTTCTCCTGCCTGAGGTCCTGAGAAAACCTTATGTGAGAGATACGGATAACATCCACGCTTACGCATGGAAGCTATCATGTTCTCTTGCCACATTTGAAATTTCTCAGGTTCCAGACAGCAAGACGAGCATAACGCTTCGTTTCTTTTCCGATATGAAGACGCTTTCCCTGCGGATTGCGGTGCAAAGATAATGATTATTTCATTATTTCAAGCAGGAAAAGTAAAAAAACGGAGGGAGGTACAGTGAAAATTATAACCCCATTCTTCTCTCCTTTGTGCCAAATGAGAAAAGCGCTTCTCGGGAGAATCTTGTATTTGCGGTGGTCGGGTAATCCTCAGCACATATAATTTCGGTTATGTATGTATTCATAGTAGATACATGCCTGCCCAAGGATGCCGCCGGTGGAATTTGAGGTGCAAGGCATTGAATATTCCATAAACAATTCATCAACATGAGACAAACGAAAAGCAAGAAGGCGCAACGCGCCTTGACGCAGGCCTACGAGGCCTACAGGGATTTGTTGCCCGAGACGCCGCCTGCCGTGTGGAGAGCATGGATACGCGCCGGCGCGAGGGCAGAGAAGAGATTGTCGGACCTTGAAAAGATGTGGCGATGGAACAGATGAGACATGAAACTCCTGCAGCTGCCCAAGGGGCCGTGAACACGATGACAGTGCAGGGTGATCCGACAGGAATCGTGCAGGGCATTCAGTCGGAAGCGGACGCTGCTACGCTGGAAACGCTGCGCAGGGAACTGTGCGCGATGGAAGTTCACAACGTGGAAGACGATGAGGAGCCGCCGTCGTTGTTCCGCATTAACGGCGTGGAGGTGCTGCCAAGGCAGTCCGTAGGACTTGTGGCCGGCCAGCGTAAGAACGGGAAATCAAACTTCGCAGGGGTCCTCATGAGTGCTTGTCTGGCCAAGACGCGCAGCCTCTTTGACGGGGCTGTATGCTGTCTGGTCGACGGGCCTCTGAAGGTCCTTTATGTCGATACTGAGCAGCCCAAACGCGACTCCCGAAGGACGCTGAGGCGCATGATGGCAACGGCGGGTTATGACCGCGTGGAGTCTTGGGACGAACATGGCATCAAGGTGCTTTCAATCAAAGACGTCGACCTAAGCCGAAGGATGGATCTCGTGCAGGGGGCCGTGGGGTGCTATGAGCCTGACATGGTGATCATCGATGGCTTGGCAGACCTCTTGCGCAGCATCAATGATGAGAACGAATCGCGCGAATTGTGGCAGCGGTTGGATAGCATCGCCAGCGAGCATAATTGTGTAATCTTGGGCATGCTCCATCAGAACCACCATAGCACAAAGGTAGGCGGTTGGGCAGGCACGCAGGGCGTGAAAAAGGCTACAGACCTCTTCGAGGTGAAGAAGAATCGGGAGTTTGGATACTTCTCTGTCTGCCATGAGGGCCGTGGAGAAGGTGCTCCCCGCCTGCAGTTCAGCATTGTCTGTGAGGCCGGTGACAACGTTGGTCGCTGGGAAGCACTCACGGGACCACTCGAGTCGCTCACGGAAGAGGACAAGGAGCGGCATAAGCTGGAAGCCTTGGTGGAGAACGCTCCCTTGCCGTGCACGAACATGCAGTTGGTGCGCTACGTCATGGATGCACAACGCTACGTCAGCAAGTCGCCCGCAGACAAGCTGCTGCGTCGGGCTAAGGAGATGGGACTGCTTGACACCCGCAGGCAGGGGCGGCACTCCATCTGGTTCCGAAAGACGGCGTCCGAGACCGATAGCGTAGAACTCTTCGACGTGGACGAGGCGGACGAAACTGATGACGGGCTCCTGCCGTGGGAACGGGATTAGTGTTTCATGTCTGCCCTTTCTTATATAGAACACTAAACACATAAACACATATCCATCTACATATAGTATCCTGCCCGCCCCCGTCTCATTATAGGGGCGGGCAGGAAATACTAGATATAATGCAGGAAATGATGAGATAGGTTATTCTTTGGGGAGTGCCTACGGTTGCAGCATCTGCCGCTCTGCTCGTCTATACGTGCGGCGCTGCGCGTCTATACGCACGGTGCGTGGCGTTTAGGCATCGCAGATGCTGCGTGCCATGTCGTTGAGGGCGAGGCACTGGTGGCGGCGAATGTCGAGGCGCTCGTTGTGGTGGGCCCAGGGAGCCAGCAGGAGCATCTGGCCGCGTGCGCAGGCTTCCATGCGGCGTCCTCCGGGCTTGGCCAGGTCGGCGAAGCCGTTCTCGTGAAGGACGATGAGGGGCAGGCCCTCGTCGAAGGCGGCGCGCATGACGGCCTTCTCGCCCCTGGAGATGCAGGGGGAGACGAGGACGGCCCCTGCGCGTGCCTGCTGCAGCCACCAGGCTTTCCGGGCTTCTATCTCGGCCTCGGTGAGGCGGCGTGAGCACTGCACCTGCAGGCGCAGGGGGCGCTGCAGCAGGAAGCGGTTGCCGATGGCGGAGAAGGTCTGCGTGCCCACCCTGAGGCCTCGCTGCACGCGGAAGAGGTCGGGGTGCTCGCGCTTCATGAGCAGGCGCCGGGGGTTGTCGCGGAGGTACGCGAGCCAGCGCTCCAGCTGTCCCTGCCGCAGGAGCAGCTTATCGTTGAAGCCGCGGGCAAAGAGGAGGCCGTGCTGGCGGTCGTCGCGGCGCTGGGCGGGCGGCGGCTGCTGCTGGGCGGGCGGCTGTTTTGTTTGTTGCGACTCAGTCGCAACAGACGGGACCGCGGCCGCAGGCGGGGCGCCCCCTGCAGGCGGGGCTGGGGGGAAGAGCTCGCGGTAGGCGCGGTTGCAGCCGGTCTTGAAGCCGCGGATGAGGCGGCTGAGGTCGCAGGGCATCTTCTCGTGCACGAAGAGGATGCCGTGGAGGTGGTCGGGCATCATCTGCAGGGCGATGATCTCCACCTGGGGGTGATAGCGCGGGATGCCGTGCCATTCGTCGGCGACGCGCTGGCCCAGGGCGCTGAGCTCCATGCGGGGTGCATCGGCACTGCCTGCGGGGGCGTCGCTGCGGCCCGTCACGCGGCCGAAGAGGGGGCGTCGCCCCTCGGTGACCATCGTCACCATGTACATCATCCGCCCGGTGTAGTCGTGGTCCACGCAGCGCCGCAGCATCGAGGGTTTCTTGTCGCCGGCGAAGGCTTTCTGGCTTTCATAGACTTCGCGTTTCATGCCTTTCTCGGGATGGTTTCTGCGGACAAAGGTAATGAAAAAGATGCGCGCGCGGGTGGAGAAAGGGGCAAAAATCGCTCCGTGCCTGGCATTTTTTATGGGGCGGCCGATGGCTGGGCAGGCTGACGGCGGCGGAAGGCCCTGCGGAGGATGAGAGAAAAACCCTCGGGGACGGGCTGAGGGGAGGCCCCGAAGAAAGGGCAAGCCGAGGAGGCCCGCGAGAGGTGCGGAAGCGGCCCTCGGAGGGAGAGGAAGCACGAAGGAAAGGGCAGGCCGAGGAGGCCGCGAGAGGTGCGGAAGCGGCCCTCGGAGGGAGAGGAAGCACGAAGGAAAGGGCAGGCCGAGGAGGCCGCGAGAGGTGCGGAAGCGGCCTGAGGGCGAGGAGAGAGGCTCTCGAAGGGAGA
>CAMVFC010000096.1 GCA_947166655.1 uncultured Prevotellaceae bacterium | reverse complement strand
GGCCGTGTGCTCGGTCGCTCGAACAACAATGCGAATGCGAACGCGGGTGTCGTGTACGTCAATACGAATAACGCCGCATCGAACTCGAACACGAACAACGGGGCGCGGCTCTGCTAAATCGGAACTCTGCTTCGGGAAGGCGCAACGTGATTGCGGAATCTGGAAGAAGAATCGTCGCTACGGCGTATGGTCACGGGATGGCCAAGGCTGCCGGCGAGGAATCCGAGCCTCGGCAACAGCAGTCGCACGACTGGAAAGCCGGAACATCACAGGGTGTGGCCTGTTACGGATAAGTAGGCTGGTAATCGGCTCGAACATGCAAGTGGCCACGCAAAACGAAGAAAGATATGCCTAAGAGATTTGGGTTCTTGATACCGCTGATCATAGCGCAAGATAATATGGATCGCGCTTTTGATGAAGTGGTTGACCAGCTACCTGAGAGGAAGAAGCGACTTCCCAACGGCCAGATTGAAAAGCTGCCAGGCCGACGTTCTTACTACAGAAAGCAACGGTCTCAGATCATTGCTTCTTTGATCAGAAGAATAGAGGCTGGCATATTCAGGGTCTATAAATTTACTGAAATGGAGGTTACTGACGGGCCGAAGAACAGGATCGTACAAAGCCCGTGCGTCGTTGACCGAATCGGCTGCAATGCCATTATGCGCGTCGTTGAGGATAAAGTCTATCCAAGCGTTATTATGACATCGGCGGCAAGCATCCCCGGACGTGGCATGCACCATCTGTTTGAGAAGATGCGACGTGACATTGAGAACGACCGCAACGGGACACGCTACTTTTACAAGTGCGACGTCCGTAAGTTCTTTGAGTCGATAGACCAGCAGAAGATGTGGAAGGTGATCCAGCACTATATCAAAGACCCGGTGCTGTTGCCGATGCTTCACAACTTTGCGACTATGATGCCAAACGGCCTTTCTATAGGCTTGAGGTCAAGTCAGTGCTTCGGCAATATCATCCTCAGCGCAGTTGACCATTATTTCAAGGATATGCTTGGAGTGAAGTATTACTACCGCTACTGTGACGACATCGTTATCATGGCGGGTTCAAAACAGAAACTATGGGAGCTCCGCGATATCATGCACGAGCAGGCGGCAAAGCTCGGACTGGAGATAAAGCCGAATGAGGCCGTAAAACCATTGACGGAGGGCATCGACTTCCTCGGGTTTATCTACGACGGCAGTAAGGCGAGGCTTCGCAAGCGCACCAAGCAGAAAGCCGCCAGGAAACTCCGTAAGGTCAAAAGCCGTAAGCGCAGGCAGGAGGTAATCGGGAGTTTGAAGGGTATGGCTAAATGGTGTGATTCAAAACATTTATACAAGGTATTAACAGGAAAGGAAATGACAGATATAGGAGAAATCAAGGCAGAGGCCACTTATGCCAATGGCAAAAGACGGCTTAGGGGCAACGACATTAAGGCGCAGGAATTGATAGGAAAGCCTTTTGTCGTAGTTGACTTTGAGGCAGATATTATTCCTCGACGAGAACGGGAGCGTTACAACCGTGACGTCCGTGATAATGGTGGCAACACGGAGGGTGTGGAGCCGCCGAAGTCGAAGTATCTGCTTAGTGTCCTGTTTGACGGGCAACCCCGCAAGCTATGGACTGGCCTGCCCGACAACAAGGCGAAGCTCGACAAGGCACGCGAGCTTGGCGCATTGCCGCTGTTTGCCACCATCAATGCCGACTATAGCGGCAAGCATCCATGCTTTGAACTGGCATCGGCAGTAGATGCGGGGTTTACGCCACCGAGCGATGAGGAAATCAACACTTATATAAAACGTTTTAATTTAAAATGATTATGGAAAAAGTATTCGGAGCAACCGGTCGCAACGATCAGCTGATCGTTCTCGGTACAGGCAAGGCCGTCCTGATTTACGGCTACGGTGAGGAAGACGGAATGGGCTATGACTACCGCCAGACGTTTAACAGCAAGCCTACAAAGGATGAATTAAGGAGGGTGATTGATGACCACATAAACTCTCTTACCGACAAGAAGATTCTGAATGGTTTTGTCTGGAGTGGCAAGTCGGTGTGGCTTTCTTCCGAGAATCAGTTCAACTTTAAAGCCGCCTACGACCTTGCAATACAAACAAGCGGTGGGAGCCTCCCTGTCAAGTTTAAACTCGGTGAGGACAGTGATGGCAATCCAGTCTACCACACGTTCAAGTCATTATCATCATTTACTGACTTCTATACTTCCGCTCTTGCTTTCATCAACCAGACATTAAACGAAGGATGGGCAGAAAAGGACGGTGTAGATTATGATGCCTTGCTTGGCTAAAGCGATATATCTTAAAAAGGTTGGTATATGATAGTAATATTGATAATATCAGTCCTTCTGGTAGCCCTCTACGTGGGGGCTACCATTTGGAGGTTTCGCGCTCTGCCCGACAGCATCTCTGCGATGGTGTATGCGCTGCCCGAGGGCGGCTGGCGCTGGCTGTGGTCGGCGTGGCTCGCTCTGGTGGGCATACTGACCTTCGCCCCCGTCGTGGAGATTCTCGACGGTCGCGGGCTTGGCATCCTCGGCTTCCTGCCGATGGCCTTGCTGATGTTCGTGGCTGTATGGCCTATCTTCGACCGTGAACACTACCGATGGCATAATATCTTCGGAACTGCCGCCGCCGTTGTCAGCCAGGTAGATGTATGGCTCATCTGCCCATACTGGCTCCTCTTGTGGCTGCTGATGCCGTCCGCTGTGTTCATGAAAGGCTTACGTCATACAGGCACTTACTTCGGCGGCAAGGGCGTACTCATCGCCGAGGTGGTATGCTATGTCGTGCTGATATTGGCAGCGTCATTCGGTTAGAAAAGAAAAAAAGAAAGTCCCCGCCGGCCACTCGTTATTTTTGGCGATTTAATGAATGTATTACCAGGCCGACGAGGGACTATAAGTCCTTGTTGGTAATACATTATAATATAAATCGCCGATGCAAAAATACAACAATAATAGAGAAAACAGTCCTCAAGTCGTCCGTCACCGTCTGCCAGTCCTGAACTGTCCCAAGTGCGCGGCGTTCTGGCTGGTACTCGCCTATGGCTTTGGTTGTGAAATCTACTTCACAGCCACCCACCATTTCGTTGATGCCAACGATATGGTTGCCTACCATTTCGAGCATATCCTCGAAATGTTTGCCGCCGCCTTCCTCTCCGCATGGTCAGCCGTCTGGCTCGACCTTTTAATGGGAATTATCGACCAACTATACATAAAGCTCTATGACAAGATTTATCCAACAGCAGATACCACCGACGCCGACGCGCTCGATACCGCAGGCCCCGTGTCCGATGTGTCCGAGTAGCGTCCAGTCTGCTGCGGTATCACCGCAGCCTGAATCCGAAACAATATCGGAAAAGGCACCGAAACCGACGCCTAAACGTCAAAATAAGAAATAAAAATCGCCGATTTTTGCTTATTTCGACGAAAACGTAAAAATAAGCAGGTTTTGGCGTGCTTAATTTATCACTAAATAAGAAAATAAGATGACAACACAACAAGAAATGAAGGAGCGTTACATGAGTCTGTACGACTACATGGCGCAGAGCCGCGACCCGAAGAATATGAAAGCCTTCGGCTCCGACGTGGCCGCCAACGTGCTCACCACCTCTGCCTTCTGGCTCTTAGGCAAACTCTTCGCCAAGCGATAAAACTATCCATTCGATATCGCCGTGAATGGTCGGCGAAGACAGATGACCCGTAAAGGTTGTTTGTCTTCGCCTTTGTTGTTATAAAACAAAAGTTAATCCGCTTAATAAAATAAGTTAAAACATTAATACAGATTGTGCGCCCCTTAAAGGGCAAAAAAAACGCTGCAAAAAATAGCCTTTTTTCTTATTATCTTTGCACCACGAAAACAAAAGAATTGGATTCAAATCTAAACATTATATAATATATATAGGAGGAAAAGAAGATGGAGTGTAACGAGCTTTTTCTGAACGAGATTTGCCACGTTGAGCTGGTGCCGACGAAGGATTGCGATATGGCAGTGCCGTTCAATGTCGGCGAGCTGACAGAGACGGTTGGTACGAAACAAGTGAGCGGGCGCACCGTTGACCGCATCGGACAGGCGGTGATGGTCATCGACGTAAACGAGGTGGCCGACTATGCGGGCGTGCTCGACTCAGCACCGACGCTGAAGGTGACGGAGAAGCCGCAGGCGGCTGGTTATCTGCGTCAGCACGACCTGACGATACCGACGCGCGGCGACTACGAGAAAGTGCGTCAGGCACGGGGCAGACTGGCAGGTGTGGATTTCCACGTAGTGCTGCGGACGCTGGCGGGCACGCGGTTCCTGCTGTATTCGTTGCCAAACAGCTCTACGGTGAGCGTAGAGGATCAGTTCGGACAGGACTCGAAGCAGACGGTGAAAGTCAGTCTGCAGTCGATGTCGAGTATGATCCGTCTGACTTAAAGAGCTGACGCAAGGGAGCGTCGTACTGACGCGGGTGAATATTATAATTGACATACAATTCTTTTGAATGAATCATTTTTTTTGTAATTGAAACATTTCGGGTTTGGCCAGTCCGCGAGGATAGGCATCAAGCAATCTTTTAAAGTCAAAAGGTAATTAACAAAGTAGAATGGCAGCAGGGCTGGCGCGTGAGCGTCGGCCTTGTTTTGTTTATAGGCGCTCGCTTAACCGCAACTCTGACCTGCGGTCGAAATTGCTCACGCTCGGAAATGCTGATGCGAGCACCGCATTTCGCTCGCTTACTCGCAATTTTGCCCTAAAATCGGCTTTTGCTGGCGAAAAAGCAGTCCCAAAGAAATCACACGTGCTATACCTTTGCCGATGTGGACGCGACGAGCCACGACTGCAAAATTGAAAATCGAAAAATCAGATTTATGAACGGACTATTTGAAATACTCAGCAACAAGGAGTGGATGATTCAGCAGGAGTTCCTGCACAGCATCCTGCCTACGCTGCAGTACAACATCACAAACCATGCCTCTCTTGGCATCGAGCGCGAAAAAAAGTCGCCAATGGCCATCGGTCAGCAGGGACAGGACTTCATTCGTGAGTATCAGGTGACGCAGGACGGCAACGTGCTTCCCGCCTTTGACGCATGGGGCGAGGGCGACGTGCTCGGCAAGATGAAAGAGCCTTTCGTGAACGTGATGCCCGTTGATGGACCTATCACCCGCAATGGTGGTGCCTGTTCTTACGGATCACGCGACATCCGCGACTGGATGATGAAGGCTGCCGACAATAAGTTCTGTCAGGGTCACGTCCTGCACATCAACACTCCTGGTGGTAGTGCCTGGGCAAAGAACGACTTCCAGCAGGGCATCGACTACGCTCACTCAAAAGGTCAGCGCGTCATTGCCTTCATCGACGGACTTTGCGCTTCGGCAGGTATGTATCTCGCTTCACTCTGCGACGAGGTGTATGTGATGAACCTGAAAGACCAGTTGGGCTGCGTAGGTGTGATGGCTGCTTTCTTCACGATGAAGAACGGCGACAAGAACGAGTTCACCGGCGAGACCTACCGCGAATACTACGACCCCGAGAGTGTGGATAAGAATAAGGAGATGCGCGACATTGCCGAGGACGAGGACGCCACACTGCTCATCGAGGAACTGAAGACGCTGGGTAAGGAGTTCCGTGCCGACATGAAGGCCGCTTTCCCCAACGCTAAGGACGAGCACCTGAAAGGCAAAGTATTCGATGCCAAGGACGTGATGGGCATCCTGTGCGACGGTGAAATGATGCTCGGCGACGTAATCAGCCGCGTGTTCAACCTCGCCAACGGCACCGAACAACCCATCGCCCGCACCGCAGGCCGCAAGATAGCCAAGCGTCAGCAGCCGGCAGGTCGCGGCACGTCGGCTGGTCAGCAGGCATCCGTCGGCAACGGTGCATCAGCATCCGTCCGCATGACCGCCGCGCAGGCTAAGGAGAATGTTTTATCACCAACAAATAACAGTATCAACATGAAAGAGAATTATCCCGCAGTGTTTGCGCTTCTCGGAGTCGAGGAGATGCAACTTTCAGAGGAGGGCACTTTCTTCAACAAGGATCTGCTCGCCACGCTGAACAGCGCCATTGAGGCGAAGAACAAGGAGACGGCTGACGCCAAGGCTCTGGCCGAGCAGCTGACCTCAGAGAAGAACGAGCTGACCGCTCAGATTGAGACGCTGAATGCCGACCACCAGAAGGCCATCGACGACCTGAAGGCTGAGCACGCTCAGGCAGTGGAGACGCTGAATGCCGACCACCAGAAGGCCATCGACGACCTGAAGGCTGAGCACGCCACGGCCATCGAGGAGAAGGACAACCAGATTTCTGCCCTGGAGCAGGAGAAGGCCGACCTCACAGCCGCCGCCACCACGAAGGACGAGGAAATCGCCACGCTGAAGGCCGACGCAGAGGGCAAGGCTTCGCAGATCGAGCAGCTGCAGGCCGACGTGGACGGTGCCCGCGCATCGCTGACCACCGCCGAGGGCACGATTGCCGAGCGCGACCAGACTATCAGTGACCTGAACGCCCAGATTGCCGAACTGCAGCACGACCCCGGACAGGGCGCACAGGCCGGTGCAGCCCCGCAGAACAACGGCGGCGGCGCAGACGCTCCGCAGGTGGTCGTCAACCAGTATGTCTATGACCCCTCGCTCTCTTACAAGGAGAACCGCGAGTTGGAAAAGAAGTGGAACGAGGAGCATAAGAAGTAAAAGATTGCGACAAATAGCCCCACGCCCTATGCAAGCGACAAAACCATCGGGTACAAACAATTTGGCAACTGGGTACAAACAACTTCCGAACTGTTAGGTAACAACCCGAAAATTGGCTCATAGCGACTAAGGCGGCGAAAGGCGCAGAAATCTTTACAATCTCAACGAACCAACACAAAAACTTTTTAAATAACATTATTCACCAACACATTTTACAACTATGGCAGAAAATGCAAAATTCATCGGTTTGGAGAATGTGCAGAGCGTGGCCAACAAGCTCTCTCCAAACATCGTGTTCGGTCCTGCATACTACATGAAGGACGAGTTGGACCGCCTCGGCATCAAGGTTGAGACGGGCGTACAGCACCAGCTGACCAAGACTGTCTTCGCAGGCAAGGGCGGTCAGACCCGCCGCAAGGACGTCGGCAACGTCAAGGAGTCGAAGCTGGGGTATCTTTTCTCTCGTAAATTGACGGCCAATATCTGTGTCCATAGGATCAGATGTAATGAGGACGTCTTCAAAGAGCGACCCGGCAACATCGCCATCAACGGCAACGCCGCCATGCACTTCGAGAAGACCGAGGAGTTCATGACCGAGCAGGCCAAGCTGTTCGCTCAGGACATCTTCAACAACATCATCGGCGGTGACGCTTCCAGCGCCAACGAAGAGATGAACTTCTTCGACGGACTGCTCACCGTGATGTCGGTCGACATCAACGACGGCACCGTCAACCAGGCTGCCAAGAACCTCATCCCCTCTGGCGTGTTCGACGCCCCCCAGTCTGAGGGCGACTCTTCGGCTTACGACAACTACGTGAAGTGGGAGAACTCCTGGCACCCCGCTCTGAAGAAGCAGAACGTCAACGTCTATCTGACCCGCGACGACGCTCTCGCCATCGCCGACGCCTTCGAGCAGAAGCACCGCTCTCACCAGGGCGCTCAGTGGCTCGACAACGGCAACTTCAAGCTGCCCGGACACTCGAAGCGCACCTTCATCCCCGTCGACGACTACAAGGGAACACTCGCATTCGCAACCATCGAGGGCAACCTCCTGCTGGGCGTGAACAACGAGTCTGATGACAGCTTCGTCAACGTCGTTCCTGAGCCCTCACGCGACACCAAGGACCTCGTGATGCAGATTCAGGGTATCTTCGGCTTCATGCTCGTTGACCCGACTGCCCGCGCATTCGTCACCAACGGCGGTGCTGCCGAGATGTCGTTCAACTCTGGCGACTACACCAAGGATGCCGTTTACGTGACCGCCAACGACGATACCCTCGGCGACGTGGTTATCAAGAACGGTCAGGAGACCATCGAGAGCGGTACTGAGGTGGCCAAGGGCACAACCCTGACGCTGACCGCTACACCGAAGACCGGCAAGAAGTTCGTGAAGTGGAGCAACGGCCAGACCGCTACTACCATCAACATCGTCGCCACCGGTGATCCTATGGCCATCGTAGCCGTCTTCTCGGGGGAATAACCGCCGGAGGCGACCCGGCTAACCAAACGCCTGCACCCGAGCCCGAGCCACAGCAGCCCGAGCCGCAGGTTCCCGAGAAAGTAAGTTACAACTTCACTTCGTACAGCGCGGACGGCGAGACCGAGTACGGCAACGGAACGGTCGAGACAACGGGCGAGAAGAAGACCTTCAACGGTGTCGAGTACACCGAGGCCGAGGTGAAGACGAACACCGAGCCCGAGTGGGTGGGACGCAAGTTCTACATCATCTCAACGGCCACCGCAGACGGCACGACCAAGTACCCGCTCTACGACGCCGAGGGCCAGGAGGCCGGAGTTCTGGTAACTATCACGCCGACGGCGTAAATCTCTCAAAGGGGGTACGGGAGCCCCGAGGCGCTATATCGCCCGCCGAGAGGGCTCCCTCCCTTTTCCCTAAGCAACAATAAGTAGTAACCAACGCAAAAATTTATAGAATATGGCAAACAATCAAAACTGCCCAACGATGGGCGACATCCTTCGCGGAGAACAGTGTATCGAGAACCTTGCCGGCCTTGGTACCGTCGTCTATGTCGGACTGAAGAGCGACCTCGAATCGCCGATGACCGCCACAGAGAACGTATATTCCACACCCGTATTCAAGTCGGGCAAGGGCTTGTTCCGTATCGACGGCAAGCGCGAGTCGCAGAAGGTAGCCTGGAGTTCGCTCGGATTCCAGAAAGGCTATCAGCTCACAGGCACTATCATCTCGGAGGCCACGGGTATCGAGGCCGCTAAGATTGACCGTGCGATGAACTGTCTCGACTTGTTCCTGATTTTCGTCGATGAAGACCAGTCGCTGATCCTCTACGACCCAAATCGTCCGCTCGAAGCCGACAACGGCGGCATCAGCGGTGACACGGGCGATACTGCCGACAGCGACCGACAGACCACCTATGAGTTCCAGTTGAAGCCTGTAAAGTACACTCGTCTTTACGTCGAGGCACCTACCTCTGGCGGCTGGGAGTCACTGCGCGTCAACAGTTAATCTCTCTAAAGAATCATCATTGTTCAATCGGAATGGTTTCATAAGTTGACTTGATTTTTAGTTTAGTAGTTGCCCCGCGTCACGAGTTGGCGCGGGGTTTCTTTTTAGCCTTCGGAATTTGGGTCTGACGCTGATTGGGATTCTGGGTCTGACGCTGATTGGGATTGTGGGTCTGACGCTGATTGAGCGTCGCCCTGCGATGCTCTGTCAGGGTCTGACCCCAGTGGAGCCGCTGACGATGCCGCCGACGATTCCGTTGACGATTCCGCTGACGGTGCGCTGGTGTCGCTGGGGTCAGACCCGCTGGGCTGCGCCTCCGAAGCCTTCTTCCTTGCCTTGCGCTTCGAGGCGCGGAGCAGGGCGCGGAGGTTGTCGATGAGCGAGGCGGCGGGGCTGTCGGTGGCGAGCATGCGGCTGTTGGGGCCGACCGATGCCGAGTAGGCCGTCACCCTCGCCGTGGTGGCCGCCTGGAGCATCATCTCGCCCTGCACGACGATGGTCTCGCGCTCGCCGATGCAGCAGAACAGCTGCGACGCCGCCAGTCCCTCGCGCCAGCCGTAGTCGGTGAGCTTCATCCGCTCCGTGCCCAGTTCGTTGGCCACGAGCGTGCGCTGGTCGGCCTCCGTCAGCAGGCAGAGCCGCCGGATCCATCCCCGGTCAATCCAGTGGGCGAGCGTCCGCATCAGCACGATGTCGGCCTCGCGCACCACAATCCAATACTCGCCGAAGCCGCCGCTCGCCATACAGCACGCGGCCTGCATCAGCTTCTCGATGGTCACGTCGCCGTTCGTCTGGAACAGCGCGTTTCCCCGCTCGCGCCTGAGCAGCTGGGGGAGCTGGTTTTCGATGCAACATGGTTCTAAAAACATTCCTAACAAATTTTATTTGGTTACTACACCCGCAAAGTTAAGACCCCCCGCCCCGCGTTTTGGGACTGCGAGGCCCGAAAGTTGTCCCAATTCGGAAAAGCGGTACACTAATTTTGCAGGCAGAGGCAAGGACGGGATGCGGACGCGGAAGGCGGATTTCGGTAAAAGTCCACTTTCACCATCGGTAAAAGTCCACTTTCGTCTCAGTAAAAGTCCACCCCCCACTTTTCGGGCGGCAACAGAACATAAAGTATTAACAACAAAAAAAATTGAAGAAATGGCAACAAACAAGTATCAGGTTGTCGAGTTCACACCGAACTCCAATCAAGTAGGAATGTCGCACAGCTTCTTTGCGCAGGCTGTCGTTGACAATGTGATCACCAACAAGGAACTGGCTCGCAAGATCGAGGCCCGTGGCATCAGCCGCGCCGCCGAAATCAAGAGCATCCTGGAGGAAGCCGCCAACATCATCATCGAGGAGGTGTCGGAGAACAACCGCGTGCAGCTCGAAGCAGCCGACGGCGTGCTCGTGAGCATCTATCCGACCGCCACGGGCTCCATCAGCGATGCCTACGTGCAGGCTCACCAGGACATCTACCCCGGCAAGACCGCAGCCACGGAGGATATGCTGACCGCCGACATGGTGAAGTGGAGTCTCTCAGCCCGCGTCGGCTCGAAGATGGCCAAGCAGTTCGCCATGAACAAGACGGCGCAGAAGGTGAACTACAATGCGGCGCAGACCCCTGCCGACCCAGAGTCTGACAACCAGGGCGGCAACGGCGGCTCTGACCAGGGCGACGAGAACCTGGAAGGCTGACCCCGAATCATTCATTTCACTTAGTACTTTCACTTGGCCGAAAGGCCGCAAGCCCAACCGGGGGTAAGCCACTGTAGCACCGTACACGGGAACTGCGGCCTTTTTTCACAGAAACCACAACTTATGAAACCGAAGATATGACACAGACAGAAGAAACCATGCGCGAGATACCGGCG
>CAMVFC010000095.1 GCA_947166655.1 uncultured Prevotellaceae bacterium | reverse complement strand
AGATTTTTATTCTCACATTTTGTGACCTCTATTTCTCGCGATTAAGATTTTTATTTCTCACAATTTGTGAACCTCTATTTCTCCCAATTTGTGAAAAACCTCATTCGCAATTAGTGCTTCTGCCCTTTCTGGCCGTAGTAAGCATTGGGACCGTGTTTGCGGTTGTAGTGCTTCTCCACCAACAGCGGGTTCATCGTCGTGTTGGGGTTGACGCAGAAGGAGACGAAAGCCATCTTGGCACATTGCTCCATAACCTTGGCGTTGTAGACGGCATTGTCGGGAGAGGTGCCCCAGGAGAATGGGCCGTGGTTCTTAACGAGTACGGCCGGTGTGTGGTCAGGATTGATCTTGCGGATGTTAAGGATCTCGTCCACGATGACGTTACCCGTCTCCAGTTCATACTGTCCTTCGACCTCTTCCTTCGTCATATCGCGCGTGCATGGGATATCCTTGTAAAAGTAGTCGGCATGGGTGGTGCCGATGTTAGGGATGTCACGGCCAGCCTGTGCGAAGGCGGTGGCGTAGGTGCTGTGTGTGTGCACGACACCCTGAATGTTGGGGAATGCTTTGTAGAGGACGAGGTGTGTGGGGGTATCGCTGCTGGGGTTGAGGTCGCCTTCGACCACTTTTCCTGTCTGCAGGTCAACGACCACCATATCCTCGGCTTTCATATCGTCGTAACTAACGCCCGAGGGTTTGATGACGACAAGGCCTTTTTCGCGATCGATGCCAGAGACGTTGCCCCACGTGAAGATGACCAGCCCTTGCTTTACCAAGTCAAGGTTGGCTTTGAATACTTTTTGTTTGAGTTCTTCTAACATGAGTTTATTAGTTTATAGGTTGAAAAATGGAATGATATCGTGATGCTGTTAGTCAGTCGTTACTTTCAGAGCCGGAAGTTCAAGTAATGGCAGTAGGCCTGCTCGTTGAACTTATATAGAGCCGCCCCTCTCTTGGATGACGTGCGGTCTATTTCTGCAGTCTTCTCGATGTAAGGCATCTCTCCGATACGTTTGCGGAAATTGCGTTTGTCGAGAGACTCGTTGAGGATGGCTTCATAAAGCTGCTGCAGTTGTGTTAAGGTGAAGAGAGGGGGCAGCAGGTGGAAGCCAATAGGTTTGCGTCCGATATTGGAGCGCAGCATGTGGTAGGCTTGTTTGATCATCTCTTTATGGTCAAACAAGAGTGGGGGAATCTGGCTGAGCTCTTCCCAGTAGGCCGAGTGCTCATGATTCAGTTGCTCGTCGATGTTGTTGATGTCAACAAGGGCGGCATAGGCGATGGAGATGACGCGGTCGCCAGTGTCGCGGTGGACAGAACCGAAGGCACCGATCTGCGTCATAAAGATGTTTGTGATGCCTGTCAGTTCCAAGAGAACACGCTGGGCGGCAGCAGAGATGTCTTCGTTTTCTTGAACGAAACCGCCCAAGAGCGACCAGTCGCCCTTGTGCGGTTCAAAAGGTCGCTGCTGTAGCAGCACCTTCAGCTTACCTGCCTGGTAGCCGAAGATGATGCAGTCTACAGCAACGTGAAATTTAGGGTATTGGCTATAAAAGGTTGGTGCCATGTTGATTTGTTACCAGAAATACCAATAGAAGCAAGCGCAGAGGCCGATGACGACGAGTGTGCCGACGATGTCCCAAACGCCCCAGCTCTCGCGGATGCTCTTCTTGAAGTCTGCCGTGAAGGTGATGGCTTCAATCTGCTCTTTGGAGGGAGCGGGTGTGAAGAAG
Organism: uncultured Prevotellaceae bacterium; assembly: GCA_947166655.1. Lineage (GTDB taxonomy): Bacteria > Bacteroidota > Bacteroidia > Bacteroidales > Bacteroidaceae > Physcousia. The sequence goes on along the minus strand of CAMVFC010000095.1, from coordinate 10,643 downwards.
CTCACGCATATCATCAGAAGGATGATGAATACGAGTAGCCAGCACTCGAAGACGAGCCAGTTGGTCTGCCAGAACCATGTCGTGTTCTCCCAGAAGGCACCTTCCATCACGCTCTTGCCAGAGTCGGTGAGCACGTTGGTGAGCAGACGAATCATACCGATGATGAAACCACCGATGAGACCCCATTCACCAGCCTTCGGAGTAATCTTCTTAGAGAAGATACCGAGGGTGAAGACGGCCACCATGGCGGGAGCAATCAGAGACTGAATGTCCTGGAGGTAGCTGTAGAGGTTACCCATAGACATCATCACAGGCATCCAGGCCAGACCGAGCAGCACGACGACGACTGTAGCCATGCGGCCTACGAAGACGTAGTGGGCTTCGCTCATGCCCTTCTTCATGGGCTTGTAGAAGTCCTCGGTGAAGAGAGTGGCACAGCTGTTGAAGAAAGCTGCGAGGGAGGCGACAAGTGCGCAAACGAAACCGATGGTCACGATGCCCTTGATACCAGCAGGAAGGATGTTCTTCACCATCATGGCGAAAGCTCCATCGGTGGACTCGTGGTTGGTGATATCCATCACGATACCGCTGTCGGGATTCTGGGACAGTGCGTAGGCAATCATACCGGGGATAAGGAACATGAAGCAGGGGAGGATCTTGAAGAAACCGGCAGCGATGGTGCCTCGACGGGCGCGGGCAATCACGGCTGCATTATCCTCTCCGGGAACCTGACCGAGTACACGCTGAACGATGTGCTGGTCGGTGCACCAGTACCAGAAACCGATGATGGAAGCGCCCAGGAAGACGACATAGCCGGGGAATTGCGGATACATCGGGTCGGCAGGGTCGGTGTGGAACATGTGGGTCGTGCCGAAGCCATTGTGAGCCTCGTTACAAGCGGCCATCATGTTGGCCCAACCTTGGGTGATGCTGCCGTCGCCCAGAGCCGAAAGACCCAGGAACAGGACGAGGAAGGAGCCTATGATGAGGATAGGCGTCTGGATGGTGGAGAGTGTCATCACACCCTTCATGCCACCGAAGACGGTGAAGACTGCCGTGATGGCAATGAGACCGATGGCGCCATACCAGAAGGGGATGCCCAGCAGGTACTTGAAGAAAATACCACCCGTGAAAGCTGTCACGGAGACTTTCGTCAGCACGTAGGCCACGAGGGTGATGATGCTGAGCCAAGATCCCGTGCGCTGAGTGTAGCGGAATTTCAGGAAGTCGGGCATCGTGATAATCTTACCCATCTTGTTGATCAGCAGCTGATAGAAAGGTACGAACAGCCAGCCGAGGATGAGAATCATCCAGCCCTGCATCTCCCAGTGGGCCATACCGACACCGTCCTTGGCGCCTGTACCAGCCAGACCTACCAGGTGCTCGGAACCGATATTGGCGGCAAAGATTGCCATACCAATGACATACCAAGGCTCGCCCTTACCGAAGAGATAAGCCGATGAGTCTTCGCCCTGCTGGGCTTTCTTGTCTTTCCAGATGGCGTACCACACAGCGGCTACCACCCCACACAGGCCGATGGCGAGAATCGCCCAATCCAGCCAGATAAATTCATGTGAACTCCAGTTCATAGTTTAAGTTGTGAGTTGAGAGTTGAGAGATGAAAGTGATGCTTTCAAATGCAACTTAAGTTAATATTAAAATGTTATTCGCACTTTCTTTATTTCACGGAGAACTTATATGCACAGTGGCTGGTATATGTCTCGCCAGGATTCAGGTTGGCGTTGGGCCATCCGGGGAGGTTGGACTTGTTGGGGGTGTCGGGATATTTCTGCGTCTCCAGGCAGATGGCAGCATGTTGGTTGTAGACGATGCCCTTCTTACCGGTTTGCGATCCGTCGAGGAAGTTACCGCTGTACACCTGAATGCCGGGTTCGTCGGTGTAAACCTCCAGGAGAATACCCGTGACGGGGCTATAGAGGCTGGCCGCCACTTGTGTGTCGTCACCCTTGGTGTTCAGGCACCAGTTGTGGTCGAAACCGTTGCCGTTCTTAATCTGCTCGAAATCGAAGTTCTTGATGTCCTGACCTACCTCATGTGCAACGCGGAAGTCCATCGGTGTTCCTTCGACGGGCATGATGGCACCGGTTGTCATGTAGGTGCTGTCGACGGGGGTGTAAGCATCGGAGTTGACGTACAAGAGGTGATTGGTGATCGGCTGTGTCGGATCGCCATTCAGGTTGAAGTAGCTATGGTTCGTCATGTTGATGACGGTCGGTTGGGTCGTTGTTGCCTCATAGCAGATGTCGAGCGTATTGTCTTCCTGCACGGTATAAGTAACGACAGCGGTTACCTCTCCGGGGAAGTTCATGTCGCCATCGGGGCTGATGCGCTTGAGAACAATGCTTGCAGTGTCATAAGCCATGACTTCGTAAGGCTGATACTGCCATCCTTCGGGACCGCCATGCAGGCAGTGGCCGAAGTTGTTCTGTGGAAGCTGAATCTCTTTTCCTTCGATGACAATCTTACCCTGGTTCAAGCGGTTGGCATAACGGCCGATAGCTGCGCCGAAATCGCTGGGCGTCACCTCTTTGTTGATATAGTCGTGCACGTTGTCGAAGCCCAGCACGACGTCCTTCATCTGTCCGTCTTTGTCGGGTACCATGATACTGACGACACGTCCGCCGAAGTTTGTCACGCAGACTTCCATACCTGCTGCATTCTTCAGCGTGAAGAGCTGTGTAGGGATGCCAGCGACGGTGTCCACGAATTGTTCTGGATTGAGGCCACTAAGGGTCAACTCTGGCGCTGCCTGCTTGCTGCCTCCGCAAGCTGCCATCAGCATCGCTGTGCTGACGGGGATGAAAGCTTTGAAAAGACTGTTCATATTATTGTGATTATTTGTAGTGAATAATGTCTAAGGATGTATGAATTTGTACCTTTTGGCCTTCAAAGATAGCGCTTTTTTCTTTACGTGGTGTCATCTTTACACCTTTTTTTTCATCTACCCCCTAATTTTCTCCTAAAATCTTTCTCAAATGACCAAGTTTATCTGTTTGTGGCAGTGCCTATGAAAAGAAAGATGCCCAATCCGCAAGGATGGGCATCTTTTCAAAAGAGATTTTATTTGTGATTCTTTGAGTTTAGCAAAGCTTGCGTGCTCCGTCGCCAATGACCACGTCGATGATGACGGGTTCTTTACCGAATTTAGCCTTGAACTTATCCTTGGCAGCCTTGACGAAGCTGTCGTAGTAGTGCTCGTCCACGAGGTTGATGGTGCAGCCGCCAAAGCCGCCGCCCATGATACGTGAGCCAGTGACGCCTTCTTCCTTGGCGATGTCGTTGAGGAAGTCAAGCTCTTCGCAGCTGACTTCATACTCCTGCGACAGGCCGTGGTGGGTCTCATACATCATCTTACCGACGGTTTCGTAATCGCCCTTCTCCAGTGCATCGCAGACCGTGAGGACACGTTCGCGCTCACCGATGACATAGTGTGCACGCTTGTAGTCCTCTTCACTGATCTGAGCCTTGACTTCATCAAGCTGTTCGTAGCTGGCGTCACGCAGGCTTTCTACCTCAGGATGGAGAGCATGGATGGCAGCGGCAGCACGCTCGCAGCTGAGACGGCGGTCGTTGTAGGGTGATCCGACGAGAGCGTGCTTCACATTGCTGTTGACAAGTACGAGACGATAGCCTTTGGGATTCCAGGGGAAGTAAGCTACTTCACCGCTGCGGCAGTCCATGCGCATGAGGTGACCAGCCTTGCCGAGGCAGGAGATGGCCTGGTCCATGATGCCACAATTCACGCCGATGTACTTATGCTCTGTGCGCTGACCGACCTTGGCCAGTTCCAGACGGTCAATCTTATTGCCGCCGAAGAGGTCGTTGAGACCAAAAGCAAAGCAGCTCTCCAGAGCAGCAGAGGAACTCATACCTGCGCCGAGGGGTACATCGCCTGCGAAAGCTGTGTTGAAGCCTTCTACGGGTACGCCCAGAGCCATCATCTCGCGGCAAACGCCGAAGATGTAGCGAGCCCAAGTAGCCTTGGGGCCTGCGGGATCATCCAGAGAGAACTGTACGCGGTCTTTCAGGTCAATGGAGTAAGCGTCCACGGTGCGTGTGCCGTTCGGCTTAATCTCGGCAATCATGCCCTGCTCCACGGCGCCAGGGAACACGAATCCGTTGTTGTAATCGGTGTGCTCGCCAATGAGGTTGATGCGGCCGGGAGCGGCATATACATTTCCTGTAGTTCCGTCGAAATGCTTAATGAAGCGACTGCGAACGTCTTCAATTGTAAGTTTCATAATAGTATGGATTTAAAGATGTTAGGTTTATTAAGTTTGTGTTTTTAATCAACGGGGATATCGGTGTTCACATTCTTGGAACCGATGAGTGCGTAGTAGAGAATGTAAGCTGCGCAGAGCAGGGGCACCCAGTAGGAAATAAGGTAGGAATGTGTCCAGTCTGCTACGAGGCCTTGAATGCCCACCATGATAGCGAAGCCGCAGACCATCGTCATGAAAGCACCGGAAGCGATGGCTGTGTACTTGCCGAGGCCTTCGGTGGCGAGGTTAAAGATGCCGCCCCACATGACGCTGGCGCAGAGGCCTACGAGCAGGAAGCAGAAGATGCCTACAGGCACCTCGCCCCAGAGCACTGTCATGTTGGCATAGTCAATACCCGGAACGCTGATAGTGGTCGATGTGGGCAGGTAGATGCCGAGCAGAAGCAGGATGATGGCCGTGGTGCTGACGAAGGTAATCATGGATTTTGTGCTGACCTTGCCACCCACACTGGCACCGACGAAGCGGCCAATGAGCATGAACAAGAAGTAGATGGAACCCAACGTTCCTGCATAGCCAGCATCCATGCCTAAACCCAGGGTAACGTTCGGGTCGGCAGATTCAATAGGAGCTGTAAGATATTGAAGGATGAAGCCGGGGATACCCATCTCGACACCTCCATAGAGGCCGATGGCGAGGATGCCGAGGTTAAAGTGGCGGAAGGAGAATGCGCTGTGAGGATCCTTCTCTCCGTTCTTCTTCTCGACGGGCTGCTGCGGTTCTTCAATCTTTGTGAAGAAGATGACGATGAAAGCCACGACGAAGATGGCCAGGGCAATCATCAGAGCAGGGGTGGCGTCGGAGATCTTTGCCTTGGCAGCATCACCGATGAGCGCTCCCATGATAATGTAAACGGCTACAGCGGCAGTGGAGTTAAACACACCGCCTGTCTGGATGAGCTGGTTGCCCTTGTTGCCGCCACCACCGAGGAGGTTCAGCATGGGGTTGACAACGGTGTTCAGGATACACATGCAGGCACCGGAGATGAGGGCACCGCAAAGGTAGACAGCCATTCCGCCCCATCCGGACAACCATTGTACGAGAATACCCGTGATACCCACCAGCAGACCGATGAGCGCAGTGCGCTTGTAGCCCCACCGCTGAATCATCATGCCAGCCGGGAAGCCCATAACCAGATAAGCCATGAAGTTTCCGTAGTTACCAATCATGGCCATGAAGTTGGTGGTGCCGAATTGGTTTTTCACAATCACGCCCATCGGCGAACAGAGGTTCGTGACGAATGCAATCATGGCAAAGAGCGCTATCATGACGATGATAGCTCCCCATTGTTTCTTTTGTGCAGTCATAGAGATTTAGTTATTTTGTTAAATGGTTCTTCTGGGGTTGTCACTTTTCCACGCCGAATTTATAGATGGTAGTCTGCGTGTACTCTTCTCCCGGGCAGAGCACGGCACTTGGGAAATGTCCGCGGTTAGGCGTGTCAGGGAAATGCTGTGCCTCGAAGCAAATCGCGGAACGGCGTGGGAACGTGGCCCCGTGCTGTCCTGTATAGCCTGTGGCCCAGTTGTCTGTATAGACCTGTACGCCAGGCTCCGTCGTGTAAACTTCCATGGTACGTCCGCTCTTGGGCTCATAAATCTTGGCTGCGTAAGACAGCTCACCATCTTCGCGCTTGTTGAGTACGAAGCAGTGGTCGTATCCGGCGCCATTGCGTGTCTGTTCGTCATCGGCATCAATCATGTCGCCGACAGCGTGCATCGTGGTGAAATCGAAAGGAGTTCCCTTCACGGCCAGCACTTCACCCGTGGGAATGCTGGTGTCGTCAATGGGAATGAAGAAGTCTGCGTTAATGTGGCATTGCAGGTCCATGATGTCGGGAGTGGGATTTGCAATACCCGCGAGGGAGAAGAACCCATGGTTCGTAAGGTTGACAATGGTCTTCTTGTCGGTAGTGGCTTTGTAGTCGATAATGAGCTCGTTGTCATCGCTCCAACGGTAGACGACCGTGATGTCGAGGTTGCCGGGAAATCCCTCTTCTCCGTCAACGGAGAGATAGTGCAGGCAGAGCGTTTGTGCGTCCTTCTGTTCTGCATCCCATACGCGTGCGTGGAAACCTGTCGGTCCGCCGTGCAGCGCATTGGGGCCGTTGTTGATGGCGAGGGAGTACTCCTTTGCGTCCAGCGTGAAATGCCCCTTGCAGATGCGATTGCCGTAACGCCCGATCAGTGTTGAAAGGAACGGTTCCGGACTTTCTACGACTCCTTGGATGGTGTCATGTCCCTGAATGACATTGGCCACTTTGCCGTTACGGTCAGGAACCATGATTGCGACCAGAGCGCCGCCGTAGTTTGTGATGCACACTTCAAAGCCGTGCTTATTTACCAAGGTAAAGAGGTCAGTCTCTTTTCCTTGGATAGTAGACTGAAAATCTTTGCGTTTCAGTCCCGATAGTTTGCTTACTTCCATGGGTAATCAATCTAAAATTCAACAATGATAGCGCAAATTAAGCCAAAACTTTTCAGCTAAGCAAGCGTTTTGACAAAAAAAATGTGAAAAGGATTCATAATTCCACCAACTTGCATTATCTTTGCGGCGGAAAATATCAACCCGTAGCGCAGAATATGCCTAAAATCTCTGTCCGAGGCCACGAAATGCCGGCCTCTCCGATTCGAAAGTTGGCCCCTTTGGCCAATGATGCCAAGCAGCGTGGCATCCACGTCTATCATTTGAATATCGGTCAGCCAGACTTGCCAACACCCAAGGCGGCGCTGGATGCCATCCGCAGTGTCGACCGTAGCATTCTGGAATACTCCCCTTCGCAGGGATACCAGAGCTATCGCGAGAAACTGGTGAAGTACTATGCTACGTACCATATTGATGTGACGGCAGATGATATCATTGTCACGAGTGGTGGCTCTGAAGCCGTGCTCTTTGCCTTCCTGTCATGCCTGAATCCCGGCGATGAGATTATTGTCCCAGAACCGGCGTATGCCAACTATATGGCATTTGCCATTTCTGCGGGTGCTGTCATCCGTACGGTTACGACGACTATCGAGGAAGGCTTCTCGCTCCCTAAAGTGGAGAAGTTCGAAGAATTAATAAATGAACGTACGCGCGCGATTCTTATTTGTAATCCCAACAACCCGACGGGTTACCTCTATACCCGTCGCGAGATGAACCAGATTCGTGATCTCGTGAAGAAATACGACCTCTATCTTTTCTCCGATGAAGTCTACCGCGAGTTCATCTATACGGGTTCTCCTTATATCTCGGCCTGTCATCTGGAAGGCATCGAGCAGAATGTGGTTCTCATTGATTCCGTCTCGAAGCGCTATTCCGAGTGTGGCATTCGTATCGGTGCCCTCATCACCAAGAACCGTGACGTACGTCAGGCCGTCATGAAATTTTGTCAAGCGCGCCTCTCGCCCCCGCTCATCGGGCAGATTGCTGCAGAGGCCTCTTTAGACGCCGGCGAGGAGTATGCCCGTGAGGTGTACGATGAGTATGTGGAGCGTCGCAAGTGCTTGATCGACGGTCTGAACCGTATTCCCGGTGTGTACAGTCCCATCCCGATGGGAGCTTTCTATACGGTGGCAAAGTTGCCGGTGGACGATGCCGAGGACTTCTGTGCCTGGTGTCTTCGTGATTTTAACTATGAAGGCGAGACAGTCATGATGGCTCCCGCGGCAGGCTTCTATACGACTCCTGGCTTGGGTCGTGACGAAGTCCGACTGGCCTACGTGCTGAAAAAAGAGGACCTCACCCGTGCCCTTTTCGTCTTGCGTAAGGCTCTTGAAGCATACCCGGGGAGGAAAGAGGTTTGAGGTTCGAACTCTCCATAGCCCGTCGTCTATATGGGTACCGTGATGCCCAGCGCCGCATCTCCCGCCCGGCTACAACCATCGCCATGTGGGGCGTGGCTGTCGGTCTGGCAGTGATGATTGTGTCCGTCTGTGTCATCTTGGGCTTCAAGGCCGAGATACGTCAGAAGGTTGTCGGGTTCGGCGGCGACATTCAGGTCATCAATTACGAGTCGCTGTACAGCGCCGAATCCCAGCCCATCGTCATGGACGAACTATTGGTGCATCGCCTGCAGCGTCTGCCCGGTATCCGTCATGTGCAGCCCTTCTGCATGAAGACGGGTATGCTAAAGACCGAGGATGCCTTCAAGGGGATCGCCCTTCGGGGTGTAGGGGAGGAATATGATACCACCTTTCTTGCAGCCCATCTTGTCGAGGGTCGTTTGCCGCGGTTCTCGTCCGACACCACCCGCCATGAGGTCGTCCTCTCTGGCCTCATTGCCCGCGAGCTCGGGCTGAAGGTGGGCGAGAAAGTCTATGCTTATTTCTTCTCCGAGAATGTCAAGGCTCGTCGCTTCACGGTAGCGGGTATTTACGAGACCCACATGCGCGAGTTTGACAACAGCCTTGTCTTCACCGATCTGGATGCCGTCCGCCGTTTGGCTGGTTGGGACGTCGGACAGTGTTCCGGAGCCGAATTGCGCGTCGATGATTTTGCGCAGTTAGATGCAACAGCCCTCCGTGTCATCAACATGGTCAACCGCACGCAGGACATTTATGGTGCCACTTATTCTGCCCATACCATTCGCGAGCTCTATCCGGGCATTTTCTCCTGGCTCTCCGTCCTCGACACCAACGTCTATGTCATTCTGGCTTTGATGTTAGCATTGAGTTTGTTTACGATGACATCCGGGTTGCTCATCATCATCCTTGAACGCACCAATTTCATCGCTGTCATGAAGAGCCTTGGCGCCTCCAACGGACAGTTGCGCCGCATCTTCCTCTATTTTGCCCTGTTTATCGTGGGCCGTGGCCTTCTCTATGGCAATATCCTCGGCATCGGTCTTGCCCTGCTTCAACAGCAGACAGGGCTCGTACACCTGGATCCAGCCACGTACTATGTTCGTGCCGTCCCCATCCAGTTCTCTTGGTCGCTTATCTTGGCCATGAACGTTGCCACGCTGTTGCTGACGACGCTGGTACTCACCATCCCCACCTATCTCGTGGCACGCATCCATCCTGCGCGCGTCATGCGATTTGAATAATGTAGAACCAATAAAAATACGATTGATTATGCTTACAGTAGAAGAACTGAACGACCGTCTCATTGACCTCGCCTTTGCAGAAGACATCGGCGACGGCGACCATACCACCCTGTGCTGTATCCCTGCCGATGCCATGGGCAAGAGCAAGCTGCTCATCAAGGAAGAGGGCATCCTGGCAGGCATCGAGATTGCCAAGGAAGTTTTTCGTCGCTTCGACCCGACGCTGCAGGTGGAGGTCCTCATGCAGGACGGCGCTCACGTCCATCCCGGCGATGTGGCCATGATTGTCTCCGGCAAGGTGCAGAGCCTGCTTCAGACAGAACGCCTGATGCTGAACATTATGCAGCGTATGTCGGGTATTGCCACGATGACCCACAAATACGTAGAGCGCCTCGAGGGAACCCACACCCGCGTCCTCGACACGCGCAAGACGACCCCCGGTATGCGTATGCTCGAGAAGGCAGCTGTCAAGATCGGTGGCGGCTGCAACCATCGCATCGGACTCTTTGACATGATTCTGCTGAAGGACAATCATGTCGACTTCGCTGGTGGCATTGAGAATGCTATCACCCGTTGTCACGAGTATCTGAAAGCCAAGGGCAAGGACCTGAAGATTGAAATCGAGGTGCGCAACTTCGATGAGCTGCGTCAGGTGCTGGCCATCGGCGGTGTTGACCGTATCATGCTCGACAATTTCACTCCAGCCGATACGCGGAAGGCAGTCGAGATGATTGATGGCCGCTTCGAGACCGAGTCCAGCGGTGGCATCACATTTGATACCTTGCGTGAATATGCCGAATGTGGCGTCGATTTCATTAGTGTCGGGGCACTAACCCATAGTGTCAAGGGTCTCGACATGAGTTTCAAAGCGTGCTGATGATGCGACGGTTCCTCCTTCTCTTTCTGCTGTCCCTGTGCTGTCCGGTATGGGGACAGCAACGTAATATTTATGTAGAGCGTAATATGAAGGAGCTGACCGTCAAGCCTAAGCGTGAACGCTATCGGCGTAAGGGCAATCCGGCCGTGGAACTGATGCGTCGAGTCATCGCGGCAAAGGGCGACCATAGTCTGGAGAAGAACGACTATGCCCAGTACCACAAGTACCAGCGTCTGACCTTTGCCCTCAATGGCATTACACAGTCCATGGTGGACTCCCTGCGCATCCTGCGGTCGCCCCTGGCCCGGCGCCAGATAGAGTATTGTCCTCAGACCGACGATTTCATCCTGCCGTTCCATTATGCCGAGACGGCCTCTCACCATCTCTATCGTCGCTCGCCCGAACGCCGTCGAGACTACATCCTCGGCACCAATTCGGC
>CAMVFC010000094.1 GCA_947166655.1 uncultured Prevotellaceae bacterium | reverse complement strand
GGTGTTGAGCATGTCGTCGGTGGCAATGCCCATCGAGGCGTCGCCCAGCGTCCACCATGAGTCGGGATTGCCGGCGTTGTCCTCAAACGAGCGGTTGCGCACGAGTTCGGCATACAGTCCGCCGTCGCCGGCATGGTTGATTTCCTCAAAAAAGATTCCGTAGTGGTCCTCGGTCACGAGCGGGCCACGCTGGTTGAAGTCGAAGTCGAATTTCACTTGAGCCTGTGTCGGCAGCACCATCATCATCAAGGCTGCCGCGGCTGTCATCTTTATTGTTTTCATAAAAAGTTAGATTAAAATAGATGATTTTGCCTGCAAATTTAGAAAAAAACCTTCACCTTCACAAGTGTCATTGCGTTAAAAGTGGCAAAGTGAAATATTTCTGATAGTTTTTGAACGATTTTTTCAACTGCCGCCACAGCCTGTCGCCGCCGCGACGACACCCTACGGCCGCAGCAGGAGCGGTGCAGACGGGGAAAAACTCGTCCGCAGTTGAAATAAATTTCGTCCGCAGATGAAATTTTTTTCGTCCGCAGACGATTTTCATTTCGTCCGCAGACGAAATTTTTTTCATCCACAGACGATTTTCGCCCCGAATCCGCCATTCCCACTTCCATTCTCTGCCGGTACATTTTCATTTCTCCCCCATCGTTGCGCGAATTCACTATTTTTTTCGTACCTTTGCAGGACAATTCAAAAAACGACACACATGCGCAAAATCATCGGCATCGGCGAGACCATCATGGACATCATCTTCCAGCAGGGACAACCCACGGCGGCTGTGCCCGGCGGCAGCGTGTTCAACGGCATCGTCTCGCTCGCACGGCTCGGCCTGCCAGTCACCATGCTCAGCGAGACAGGCAACGACCGCGTCGGACGGCAGATTCTCGACTTCATGACCCAAAACGGCATCGACAACCGCCACGTGGCCGTCTATCAGAATGGGCGCAGCGCCATCTCGCTCGCTTTTCTCAACGACCGCAACGACGCCGAGTATATGTTCTACAAAGACTATCCCGCCGCCCGATTCGAGGTGGAATGGCCCGACATCCAGCCCGACGACATCGTCATGATGGGCTCCTACTTCGTGCTCAACGCCGCCCTGCGCCCTCGCGTGCGCGAATTCCTACAATACGCACGCCAGCACGGCGCACTCATCTACTACGACCTCAACTTCCGCTCCAGCCACCGTCACGAAGTCGTGAAAATCTATGCCGACATGCTCGAAAACCTCGACTACGCCGACATCGTGCGCGGTTCGACCGAAGACCTCGACAACCTCTTCGGCTCGACCGACGTGGAGAAGACCTACGCCGGCGAAATCGCCTTCCACTGCCGCCAGATGCTCTCGACCGACGCCGGCGGAGCCGTCCGCGTGCTCACCCCCGACGTCCGTCTCAGTTTCGACGTACAGCCCATCCAGACCGTCAGCACCATAGGCGCCGGCGACAACTTCAACGCCGGCATCATCTACGGCCTCTGCCGCCACGGCATCCGCCGCGACGACCTCGCCAGCCTCAGCAGCCAGCAATGGCAAACCATCGTGCAGCACGGCATCGACCTCGCCTGCGAAGTCTGCCAGACGCTCCACAACAGCGTGTCGCAGGCTTGGGCAAACGATTATGTGAAGGGCAAAGCCTGACGCCCCGGACCGGTTCGTACCAAAACGGGGACCACTGCGTTGGTACAACCGTACCAGCACAGTGGTACAAAAGTTTCAGCACAGTGGTACGAACGTACCGGCGCAGTGGAACTGTAAACAGAGTATAATCAACAAAAACTGAAAGAATATATGGCATTGAAAGCAGGCATTGTAGGCCTCCCGAACGTGGGTAAATCCACGCTTTTCAACTGTCTGTCGAGCGCAAAGGCGCAGGCAGCCAATTTCCCGTTCTGCACCATCGACGCACAGATGGGGCAGGTCTCCGTTCCCGACGAGCGTCTGACCAAACTCGCCGAACTGGTGCACCCCGGACGCATCGTCCCCGCCGTGTGTGACATTGTTGACATAGCCGGACTCGTCAAGGGAGCCAGTCAAGGCGAAGGCCTGGGCAACCAGTTCCTCGGAAACATCCGCGAGTGCGACGCCATCATCCATGTCCTCCGCTGTTTCGACAACGGCAACATCGTCCATGTGGACGGCTCCGTCGATCCCGTCCGCGACAAGGAAATCATCGACACGGAACTGCAACTGAAGGACCTCGAGACGGTCGAAAACCGCATCAAGCGCGTCGAAAAACAGGCCAATGTGGGCGGCGACAAGATGGCAAAGGTAGAACTCGGCCTGCTGCTGCGCTACAAGGAAGCCCTCGAACAGGGCCGCAGCGCCCGCACCGTCGAACTCCAGAACGACGAGGAAGTAGCCTGTGCCCGCCAGATGTTCCTGCTCACCACCAAACCCGTCCTCTACGTCTGCAACGTCGATGACGCCTCGGCTGCCGCCGGAAACCACTACGTCGATGCCGTGCGCGAAGCCATCAAGGACGAGGAAGCCGAACTCATCATCATATCGGCACAAACCGAGGCCGACATCGCCGAACTCGAGTCGTACGAGGAGAAGCAAATGTTCCTCGAGGACATGGGCCTGAAGGAAAGCGGCTGCGACCGTCTGATCAAGGCCATCTACTCGTTGCTCAACCTCCAGACGTTCATCACCGCCGGCCCGATGGAGGTGAAGGCCTGGACCTACAAGCGCGGCTGGAAGGCTCCGCAGTGTGCCGGCGTCATCCACACCGACTTCGAGAAAGGCTTCATCCGCGCCGAAGTCATCAAATACGACGACTATATCCGCTATGGCTCCGAAGCCGCCGTGCGCGAAGCCGGCAAGATGGGCGTCGAGGGCAAGGACTATGTCGTGCAGGACGGCGACATCATGCACTTCAGGTTCAACGTATAGAGAGAAATGAGCGCCCGCTCCCGCCAGGAGAGGGAGAATGAAGCCTGCGAATAGCATACTAACACTTCAACAGTCATGATACATCCTTTAATAACACTCTTGGCGCCAGCCCTCGCCTCCCTGTCGGAAGGCATCGGAGGCGGGTCGTTGCTTTTCATCCACTGGAACCCCGACGTGGTGGCCTTCACCATCGGCTCATTCGGTGTGCGCTGGTACTCGCTGTGCTGGTGCATCGGTCTGCTCTCGGTATTCCTCCTGGAGCACCGTCTTTTTAGAGAGCAGCATATTCCCGAGGAAAAGTTCGACCCGCTGTTTGTCTATTCTTTCCTCGGCATTCTCATCGGGGCGCGTCTGGGCCACTGCATCTTCTACGAGCCCGAGCACTTCCTGACGTCGTGGCAGGGTGTGGTAGAGATGATTCTGCCCATACACTTCATGGCTGACGGCTCGTGGCGCTTCACGGGCTATACAGGGTTGGCCAGCCACGGCGGCACGCTGGCCTTCATCATCGCCCTGTGGCTCTACAGCCGCCGCACGAAGGTGCCGTTCCTGACCGTGCTGGACAACATCGCCATCGTGACGCCCATCTGCGCTTGCGCCATCCGTCTGGGCAACCTGATGAACAGCGAGATCATCGGCAAGCCGACCGACGTGCCCTGGGCATTCATCTTCGAACAGGTCGATCAGCTGCCGCGCCACCCCGGACAGCTCTACGAAGCGCTGGCCTACCTGCTCTTCTTCTTCGTAGGATGGTGGTTCTATCGCCGCCGTCCCGAGCGCGTAGGAACGGGCTTCTTCTTCGGACTCTGCATCCTGCTCATCTTCACCTTCCGCTTCTTTATCGAATATACAAAAGAGGTGCAAGTGTCTTTTGAAAACGGAATGCTGTTCAACATGGGACAACTGCTCTCCGTACCCTTCATCCTGCTGGGAGCCTACTGTGTCTGGCGAGGGGTCACGAAGAAAACTATATAAAGGGCTCCGAGATGAAACGTTTTTTCCATTTCCTGCTTGCCGCCACATGTGGCTGCTGTCTTCAGGCTGCTCCGCCGATTTCGTGGGAGGACATGAAGCAAAACACGACGTTTGGCGGATACGTCGTCGGACAGATAACGGCCAACGACCAAAAGGAGGCCAGCAAACACTCTGACATGAACGTGCGCCTCGTCCGCGTCTATGCCAACAGCCGCATCGGAGACTTCGCCCTGCAACTGCAGATGCAGGTCAACGGCAACACCGGCTCACTGGCCAGTCCACGTATCGTCGACGCCTGGGCCGAGTGGCAGCATTATTCTTTCTTCCGCGTAAAGTTCGGACAGATGAAACGCTGCTTCACGTTCGAAAACCCGATGCATCCGTGGGAAATTGGCTTCGGAGCCTATTCGCAATTCGCCGACCGTCTGGCCGGGTTCAACGACCGCACGGGCGAACATCCCAGCAATGGCCGCGACTTCGGCCTACAGGTGCAGGGTGACTTGCTTCCCGACGCCGACGGGCACGCCTGGCTTCACTACCAAGCTGGTATTTACAACGGGCAGGGCATCAACCACGCTGACAAGAACTCTCGCAAAGACCTTATCGGAGGCCTCTGGGTATCTCCCCTGAAAGGGCTTCAGATCGGTGCCTTCGGATGGACAGGCAACTACGTTCGCAGCGACGGAGCCACAGCAGAACGCCGACGCTATAGCTTCGGCCTCAACTACAGTCAAGACTGGACCGTACGGGCCGAATGGGGCGTAGACAACGCCTACGGACGCGCCGACGCATGGTATGCAGCCATCGGCACGCCCTCGCTCTGGCGTACAAAAGCCTTTGCCCGATGGGATGTCTATCGCGATGACAAGAGTTGGGACACCGCACACAGCATCTATGCGCTGTCGCTGACACACAGCCTGCACAAGAACCTGCGCATCCAACTCAACTACGCATTCCACGTCAACAAACTGTCCTCAAACACGCTGGGACGACACTACAATACCATCGACGCCCAGCTCTACTGGAGGTTTTAACTGAATTATGCCAGGAAAGTTCTCACAAGTAGGCACACAGGTGCAGACCCAGACGCAGACGCTCACCCCGCAACAAATGCTCGTGAGCCTGCTAACCGAACTACCGATCGAAGCGCTCCACGAACGAATCGACCAGGAGCTGAAGGAGAACATCTCGTTGGAACGTGACGACAGTCAGGACTGGGATGACGACAGCCCAACAACAGAGGAGCCAGAGGCAACGCTCTCTGCTGACTCTCTCTCCGATGAAATGGGCGATTTTGGCATGTCTGACGACTATACCGACGATTATCCGGCGGCCTCCTCCGGGAGAATGGCGACGGAGGGAATGGTTGGAGAGACGGAATCGTTCTACGGCCAGCTGGAAGAACAGATAGGATTCTTCCACCTGGACGAGCATGAAGAGGAAATCCTGCGTTACCTGATAGGCTCACTGGACGATGATGGACTGCTGCGCGTCCCGCTGCAGCAGATTCAAGACGAGCTGGAAGTCTATCACAGCGTGTCGACTTCACCCGAAGAACTGGAACAAGTGCTTCATATTCTACAGCAGTTTGATCCTGCCGGCATCGGAGCCCGTAGCCTTCAGGAATGTCTGTTGCTGCAAATCCGGCGTGCGCCTGATGCGCAGTCGGCCACCAAGCAGAAGCTGGAACAACTCATCGGACAGTACTTCGACCTGCTCATGGCAAAAAGATGGGAACGCATCCAGCACGACATGCATCTCTCGGACAGCGATGTGCATACGCTGCAGAGGGAAGTACGACGCTTAAATCCACGGCCAGGAAGTTCCATGGGCGAAGCCATCGGGCGCAACCTGCAACAAATAACGCCCGATTTCATCGTGGATTTAGATGCCGACGCACATCTCACGCTGTCGCTCAACAACGGCCACGTACCCCCGCTACGCGTCAGTGCGGACGACCTTGACTTTCTGCACTCCTATGAAGGCAAAGACGTACGCAATTTATCGACGTCTGTTCGCGATGGAATCGCCTATTTACGCGATCGCGTCGAGAAAGCGCAAGGCTTCATCGCAGCCCTGCAGCAACGCCGCCGCACCCTCACCGCCACCATGCAAGCCATTATGAGCATGCAGCGTCCGTTCTTCGAGACAGGCGACGAGACACTGCTTCGCCCAATGACCCTTGAAGACGTCGCACAACGGACGGGACTGCACCTGTCCACCGTCTCGCGTGTCAGCAATGCGAAATGGGTGCAGACCCCGTGGGGTATCTATCCGCTAAAATGGTTCTTCACCTCTGCCGCCCGTCTACAGGAAGGCAGCGATGTCAGTGTGCGTGCCATCAAAATTGCATTGAAAGAAATCATTGAAGCCGAAGACAAGAAAGCCCCCCTCAGCGACGAAGCCCTCACTCAGGCGCTTCATGCACGAGGTTTCGACGTCGCCCGACGCACTGTCGCCAAATACCGTGACGCCCTGGGCTTCCCCGTCGCACGTCTAAGGACATAAACATGAGGTTATAAGGTTGTGAGGTTGAACGGTTGTTCAAGACCAGAAAACGAAGCATCCTCATTATTCATTATTCAATTTTTCATTATTCACTTCCCCTTGAACCGCTATCTTCTCCTTTCAGCCCGCGCGCTTTCCAGTGTTTTCCGCCCCGAGTTCTTCCCGCTGGTCGGTTATATCGTGCTGTTCACCGCCACCTATATGGCACTTCTGCCATGGCAGTTCAAAGTTCTCATCCTGCTTCTTGTCGGACTTGGGACAGTTGTTTTGCCGCGACTGACAATTCGCATGTGGCGGCGTGCCAACCACATGGAACGCCATCTGCTGCGTCTGCGGCAGAACCGTTTCTTCCCCTATCTCGTCTATATCCTCTACTATGCCTTCATGCTTCACTTGCTCCATCGTTTCCACTTGCCATCTTTTATGAGTGGTATCATCGTGGGGTCATTGATGATACAGACAGCCTGCGCCTTCATCAATCTCAAGTGGAAAATATCCATGCACTGTGCAGGCGCCGGCGGAGCCATCGGTGCACTCTTAGCCTATAGCTTTCTCTTCTCGTTCAATCCCCTTTGGTGGCTCTGCCTGTGCCTGCTGATTGCAGGGCTGGTGGGCACCAGCCGAATGCTGCTTCGTCAGCACACACTCGGAGAAATCGTCGGCGGCAACGTGGTCGGCATCGTCTTCGGATTCCTTGGGATTATCTTGTAAGACTCCCCATCTTATTCATAGTGTCTGATTCTCACCTCTATGCCCTCCTTCTGAAGCTGTGAGGGCAGGGCGCTCACATCTGTTTGTCCGTAGTGGTACGGGAAGAGCACCTTGGGCTTGACCTTCTTTGCGGCCCTTACCAGCTGCTCGGTGGTCATCGTATAGGGTTGATTGCAAGGAAGGAAAGCGATATCTATCTCCTTCAGATTCTCCATTTCAGGAATATCCTCCGTGTCGCCCGCAATGTAAATTCTCATGCCGTCCAGCGTGAGGACAAAGCCGTTGTCACGCCCTTGGGGATGAAACTGTGTGCGCCCCTCAGTCATGTTATAAGCCGGTACAGCCTCTACGATGATGTCCTCAGCAAGCTTTATGACATCGCCGTTTGCCATGACCTCGCCGGCACCGAAGAGCTCCGCACACCTCTGATTCGTAATGAAGCGTGTCTTTTCGCCAGAGAGAATCCTGATGGCCTCCGGGCTGAAGTGATCTCCGTGTTCGTGGGTGACTAAGAGGATGTCTGCCCGCGGCATGGCCGAGTAGTCAATCTCTCTGTTTCCCAACTTCATTACCGGGTCCACTTCGATTTCCTTGCCATCGTACTCTATTCTGATGCTCGCATGGACGAGTGCGTGAAACTTCACCGTCTTTCCGCTCTTGGTTTTGAAGACATCGAGCTCGAAGTTCTCCGTAGTAACCTGCATGCCAGCCTCTTTCCAGGCAGATATGCCACCCAGCAGGTTCACACACTGATAGCCTGCAGCCGCCAACCTCGAGGCTGCATTCGCACTGCGACGCCCGCTCCGGCAGTAAACAGCGACCTTTTTGCCGGCAGGGATGGCAGCCTTCACCTTCTCGACGAAGTCGCTCGCCCCCTGATCGATAAGAATCGCTCCCTCGATGTGTCCTTCTGCATACTCTGCCGCAGTACGTACGTCAAGCAGTACGACATCCGGCATCTCTATCTGTTCTGAGAAACCCTTGACGTCAGCATTCTCAAAATCACGCTGGCCGCAGGCCGTTGTCAGTCCTAACGTAGCCAATAAACAGGTGAAAAACTTCTTCATACAATCGTAAATTTGGGTAAATGATTCTGCAGGAAAGTGATATAAAAACAATAAGTCGCGGTTGTGCCGCGACTTATGTTTTCGGTCAGTGATCCGTTTGGGGCTCGAACCCAAGACCCCAACATTAAAAGTGTTGTGCTCTACCAGCTGAGCTAACGGATCAACCCCTTTGCGAAACAGGTTTCCCTATTTGCGGCTGCAAAGGTAAGGAGTTTTTATGATTTGAACAACTTTTTGATTGTTTTTTTTTCTTTGAGGTGCAACAATCCAGCTTGCCAGTGCCAACACCAGGGGAGCTGACAGGAGTCCGGCAATGGCGTCTATCAGGTAATGTGCCTGAATGTACACCGTGGCACAGCAAAGCAATGCCCACAAAGGCAGCAGGCAACAGAGCAATGCCTTAGGCCCATGACGATAGGCCAGTAGCAAGAGGATGGTCGAAATGCCGATATGGCTGGAGGGAAAGGCGGCCGTGGGTCGCTCGCCAGTGGCCTGTGCCGCATGAACCAACTGATAGAAAAGTCCGTCGGCATAGCCTGGGGCGGGCAGCATCTCGGTGTGTGCCGAGAAGTAGGTGCCCAGTGCGGGAAACTGTCCTGCCTCGATGGTCTCCTTCCCCACAGCAGCGAAATAGAACTGCGGACCGGCCACTGGCAAGAAAATGTAAATGGCGTAATAGATAAAGAAAGCGGTCAGGATGGTCGTAGCCGCCAGTGTGTAGTTTCTCTTCGTGAAGAAAAGCGTCAGCACCAAGGCTGCTATCATGGGGAAATAGCTCCAGTAGCCGAGGTTGAAGGCTTCGCTCCAGAAGGCCTGCGGCAGCAACTCCGAGAACATCAGCGACGGCTGACCGCCAAAGAGCGTCTCCTCCACCGAGGCAAAGAGGTGGTCGAGGTTCGGCAGCAGGCGGTTGAACTCGTAAGTGTCTGGGTACCACATCGCCAGCCAGGCCAGCTGCCCCGTCACGCGACCGAGGTCGGCATAGCGCGCATAGCGCACGAACCTAATATTTATTAGGGTGCCGAGCGACACCAAAGCCACGGTCATTGCCAACCATTCCACACGCATCAGCACCATCTGACCGAGCGACACGAAGTGCAAGCCCGAAAGCACGAAGACAATCATCAGCAGCGATGTCAGCACCCCGTAGATCAGGGAGGCTTTCTCAAAGGGCAACAGCCACTTCCACCAGCAAGGCCATGACGGCGCAAGTCGTTCTTTTTCCACTATCAGATCTCTTTAGTGTGGGTTCTATAAATTAGCTTGGGGATGTTCTTTGCCTATTCCCGAGTAGATTTTGTTTCAAGGCCGCAGGGACGCAATTAACAAAACACGCCTATATATTTCCGTCTTACAGCCAACCCGCCTTCTTATACCAGGCCACCGTCTCCGGCACACCTTTCTCCAGCGGCCACTGCGGCTCGTAACCTAACTCGCGGCGCGCCGGCTCGATGTCGCAGTTCCAGTTGCGCTGCGCCAGTATATGATACTTATCCAGGTTCAGTGTCGTCAGCTTGCCCAGGCATTGACACACCGTGCCGTTGACGGCACAGACCGCATGAAGGAACCACAGCGGAGCTTTGATGTGCACCACGAAACGGACACCCATCTCTTTCTGCAAGAGGTCCGAGAAGGCACGGCTGTCGTACGTCCGTCCGTCGGAGAGGAAATAAGCCCGATGCAGCACCTGCTCCTCGGGTCGTTCGCACGCCAGGTAGACCGCCTGTACGACGTCGCGCACGTACACGAACGTTATCTCTTGTCGCTGATAGCCCACGGCGAAGTCTATGTGCTGGCCGATGCTCTTGGCCATGAGGAAGTAGTCGCGTTCGCGGGGGCCATAGACGCCTGTAGGACGCAGCACCACCCAGGGCACGTCTGTCTGCTCTTTCAGCCACGCTTCTGCCGCCAGCTTGCTCTCGCCGTAGGCCGTGTTGGGGCGTGGTGTGTCGGTAGCCAGGATAGGTGCATACTGTCGTTCCGAGCCGTCGGTACCTATTTTATCCTCACGGATGGCGCCGAAGACGCTCAGCGAACTGACAAAGACGAAGCGCCGCGGCATCATGCCGCTGTCGCGCAGGGCACAGACCAGATTCTTCGTTCCCTCGAGGTTGGTGCGGAAGAAGCCTTCACGGCGCAGGCTCTTGGTGGCACCCGCAGCGTGAATGACGTAGTCCCAGCGATCCAGGCCCTCACGCTCACTCAACTTTTCCAGCTGCTGGCGCAGGAGCTTTTCGTTGCCCAAATCCAGTTCTGCGAAACGAATCCGCGAATCGGCAAGGTATTGCCGGCTGCTGCTCTCACGCACGCCCGCCCACATTTCGTGCCCCCTGCTGAGGCCCTCGCTGACGATAAAACTCCCGATGAAGCCTGAGGCTCCGGTGACCAGTATTTTCATGTCTCCAGCTTTTCTTTCGCCTGCAAAGGTACGACTTATATTCCATTTCACCCGCCGATTCAGGGCATTTAACAAAGTTTAAGAGGGTAGACGTCGAGACGTCGGCAGAAAGTTGTATTTTTGCAGAAGAACCAACCCGATACTACGATGAGCAAGAGCAAGAAAAAGGGAGGCACACGGCGCCTCAACAAACAGCAGCTGGCTGAAATGGTGATGCAATTCTTCGAACGTCGCAACGGCGAAGAGGTCGACGTGCGCGTTTTGTTCCGCGAGCTGGGCCTGAACACGCACCCTGCCAAGTTGCTGTGTATGGATGTCCTGGACGACCTGACGATGGACGACTACCTGGTGGAGCGCGCTCCGATGCGCTACGCCCTGGCGCGCAAGACGACTGTCATGGAGGGCACTTTCCAGCGGAAAGCCAACGGCAAGAACACGTTCCTTCCCGACGACGGCGGCGACCCCATCCTGGTGGCCGAGCGCAACTCTCTCCACGCGATGGACGGCGACCGCGTGCGCATTCAGCTGTTGGCACGCCGACGGAACCACGTCCGCGAGGCGCAGGTAACGGAAATCATAGAGCGCGCCGACAAACTCTTCGTGGGACGCCTCAGCGTCAGCAAGGAGTTCGCGTTTCTCCTGACCGAAGACCGACGCCTGGCCAATGATATCTTCATCCCGAAGACGCAACTGAAGGGCGCCAAATCCGGCGATAAGGTGACATGCCGCATTGTCGAATGGCCTGAAGGGTCGAAGAACCCTATCGGCAAGGTCGTCGAAGTGCTGGGTAAGTCGGGCGACAACGAGACCGAGATGCACGCCATCCTCGCAGAGTTCGGCCTGCCCTACACCTACCCGCAGCTGGTGGAAGAGGCTGCCAAGCGTATCGACCCGACCATCACACCGGCCGACATCGCCAGCCGAGAGGACTTCCGCGACCGCGTGACCTTCACCATCGACCCGCGCGACGCCAAGGACTTCGACGACGCCCTCTCGTTCCGCCGCCTGCGCGAAGGGCTGTACGAAGTGGGCGTACACATCGCCGACGTCTCCCACTACGTCACCGAAGGCTCGGCCATCGACAAGGAAGCCATCAAGCGCGGCACGTCGGTCTATCTCGTGGACCGAACCATCCCGATGCTGCCCGAACGGCTCTGCAACGAGATATGCTCCCTGCGCCCCGACGAGGACAAACTGACGTATAGTGTCATCTTTCACATCAACGACAAGGCCGAGGTGAAGAAGTGGCATCTGGCACACACCGTCACCCGCAGCGACCGACGTTTCACCTACGAAGAGGTGCAGGCGCTGCTGGAGGCTCGCCACGAAGCCAGCGAGGAGGACTACAAAGCCCCCGGCGACCATCAGCCGCTGCCCGGAGCGGAGTTCGAGGGCGACAAGGCCCGCGGCCTCCGGCCCACCGAGGATTTTGCCGAGGAACTGATCACGCTGAACCGCCTGGCCAAGCTGCTCCGCCAGAAACGTTTTGCCTCCGGAGCAGTGGACTTCGACCGGCCAGAGGTGCGCTTCGACATCGACGAGAAAGGCAAGCCCATCGGAACGTACTATAAGGTGGCCAAGGACGCCAACAAACTCATCGAGGAGTTTATGCTCCTGGCCAACCGCACGGTGGCCGAGAGCATAGGGCGCGTGCCAAAGGGCAAGAAAGCCAAGGTACTACCCTACCGCATCCATGAGCAGCCCGACCCCGACAAGCTGATGAACCTCTCTCAGTTCGTCTCGAAATTCGGGCACAAGCTGCGCACGGCAGGCTCGAAGCAGGACATCAGCCGAAGCATCAACAAGTTGCTGCATGAGGTGCACGGACAGCGCGAAGAGACGCTCGTCGAGATGGTGGCACTGCGGGCAATGATGAAAGCCAAGTACTCCACCGTCAACATCGGGCACTATGGCCTGGCCTTCGACTACTACACACATTTCACTTCGCCCATCCGCCGATATCCCGACCTGATGGTGCACCGCCTGTTGTCGCGTTACGCCGAGGGCGGACGGTCGGCCAGTCAGGAGAAGTACGAGACGCTGTGCGAACAGTGCAGCGACCAGGAGCAGACAGCGGCACTCGCCGAACGCGCCAGCATCAAATACAAGCAGGTGGAGTTCATGGCCGACAAGCTGGGACAGGAGTTCGACGGCATCATCTCCGGCATCAACGAGTTTGGCATCTACGTGGAACTGAACGACTCCAAGTGCGAGGGAATGGTTCCCGTGCGCGACTTGGACGACGACTACTACGTCTTCGACGAGAAGAACTACATGCTGGTCGGACGCCGTCGGCACCACCGCTACCAACTGGGCGACGCCATCCGCGTGAAAGTGGCGCGCGCCAATCTGGACAAGAAGCAACTGGATTTCGCCCTGGCAGAAGAGTGATGGAAGAGTGAAGGGCGAAGATTGATGAATTCTCAGGTACCACTGACTACACTGATTTAACAGAATTCTATTTCCTACGTTTAACAGAGCCCACCCCCAGCCCCTCCGCAGAGAGGAGTTGGGGGTGGACTTATCAGCTGCAGAGGGAGCCCCTCCACAGTGAGGAGGTGGAGTGAGGCCACCCCTTTCCTTTAACCCAGATCGGTCATTAGAATTGTAGTGAGAAGGCCCTATGTTTTGGAGGG
>CAMVFC010000093.1 GCA_947166655.1 uncultured Prevotellaceae bacterium | reverse complement strand
TAACGCCCTACAAGGTGGGCGTGATGGTAAGGATTACGCCGGAGGCTGCGGAGATACTGAAACGGCAGCCAAACCAGAGTGAGTTCATCGACGAGCTTATCAAAAAGTCTGGAAAGTAATTCATCTATTAATTTTAAAATTTTCGGCGATATGAAGAAGAATTTGTTTTTTGTGTGTATGATGGTGGCCATGATGGCCGCGAGTGTTGGACTGACAAGCTGCTCGAAGGATGATGACGGCGGGGTTGCTGGTGCCATGACGGGTGACATCGTGGGTACGTGGAAGTGTGAATACTACCAGGATGGCAGTAACTACGGTCATTTTACCGCCACGAGCGAGTTGACTACCGTCACTCTGCGAGCGGACGGCACCTGCGAGGGCAGTGGTCTGATTGTCAACGGCAAGGGCAACTACACCGTGAAGACCGGAAACAAATGGGAGGACGGATACTGGGCTGTCTTTACTTTCACGCAAGACGGCAAGACGGTAAGCACGGCTACGCTTGAGAGCTTTGACAACGACCACAGGACAGGATATGTCTCGCTGTCTGGCCACGGCAACAAATGGTTTGTCTTCAAGAAATGATTATTGTTTGCATCTGAAAAAGAGAGCGGGGCTTCTGAATGGAGCCTCGCTCTTTTTTTTGAGAGTCTTGCCGACGGTGGGTGTCATCGTCGGAATGGTTTGGGCTTTCGCCCGACTTTCCTCACGCTCGGCATAACCCGAATGCGATTCGGTTCTGCTCTCGCTTAATCGGAAAGTTCAATAAGTTCACTTGATTTTATTAACTGTCGCATCACTGCGATTTTGGGGTTAGTCGGATGATTGTGGAGTCGGTTCCTCGGCTTTGGTTAGTTTCAGTTCCTTGCCGCAGTAGGGGCAGGTAATGGCTGTAGAACGCGGGATTACAATATCCTCATCAGACATCAGTTCAGACAAGGAAACTCCAAGTATTGCCGCAATCTGCTGAACACGGCTGATGCTTGGATCGCCATTGAGCATCTGCGTGAGTGCGCTTTGGGTAATTCCTTTCTTTCCTGTCCTATCTGTCATCTCCGCTGCCAAACGTTCCTGAGTCCAGCCAAGAGCCTTAATCTTTTTCTTTAAGTCCATATTTGATATGCTTATTAGCCTTAACTTGTAATTTGCGGGTGCAAAGGTAAGAATTAAAAATGAAACAAACAAAGAATTTAATACTTTTATTAGTTTTTTCTTGTTTTATGTAAACGTGTCTTAATTTAAATCTTATATTTGTGAAGAATGTTTAAATAATAAGATATTTCTTGTATTTTGTTTGTTTTATTAGATATTTCTTATTATCTTTGCATCATCAAACGATAAAATAAATGAACGACATGAATAAATTCAAGAAATCGCTGGAGGACCAGCAGAAGATTAACGAGGCGGTGAAGGCAATCTTCAACCTTTTCAGCGACTGCCCCTACGCTTCGTATGTGGAAGAGATGGCTGAAGCACAGACGCAGATTATAGGACTGATGGAAATGGCAAAGCAGCAGGCGGCCATTCACGAGGCCAGCGAAGAAATCCAAACCAACGAAATCACCATGTTCCTGATGGATATGAGCTCTTTCTTTAAGGTTCTTCGTCCTTTCGCTGACATGCTAAACGAATCAAACAAAGATTAAGACGATATAATATATAAAGGTATGAGACATTTCAATTTCGAGACGAATATCCAGGAACGGATGCCGCAGACGGGCAAGGTGTTCTTCGTGAAGCGCATGACCGCCGACTATGCGGAGTGCTTCCCCTTCGACGTGGACGGATTCATCGAGGACATCTATCAGAAGTATCAGCAGGTGGCCGCTGACGATCCGAGACTGGCAGCGTGGGCGAAGACCCGTGAGGAACTGCGCCGTCAGTGGGTGAAGACGCTGAGCGTGACCAGACCGAGCGGTGACGCGACGATCTACCCGAACCGAGACGGGCGGCAGGAACCCGCACTGATGGAGGTGTGGCACAAGGCTGGTGACTACTGGCGTCGCGGACTGCGCATCGGTGACACGCTGCCGAAAATTGTGCCGCCGTGCAGGATTACCCGCTTACCTGAAGGCGGTTGGATAGCGCTGTTCCCGAATGAGATGCACCTGTTAGAGGAATCTAATCTTCCCAAGATAGATGGCGGTGACGATGCCGCGAATGATTTTGACAACGACCTTGAATCGGTTTCTACTGTGATTGATGCAATGGCGGAGGATGCTGCTGAAGCGTCGGCAGCGGAGTCCGCAGTGTGCGAGGCCGAGCGTTCGGTCTTGACTGATGACACGGACGGGGACGGGCAGCAGTGTGACACTGATGTCACCTGCGGGGTCTGTCCCATCGGTGTCAGCGACGTACAGGTGAGGGAGCAGGAGGCGACCGAGACAAATGCTTCGGCAGCGTCCGACCACGGCGTATCTCCTGAGCCCGAACCTTTTGTGCCGCAGCGGGAGATTCTGACAGAGCGTCGGCACCAGCGCAGGCTGGAGCGCGAACGGATGCAACGGAGCTATGAGGAGCGCATGGAGCGCGAGGCCCGTGAGGCCGAGGAAGCTGCACGCGAGGAAGAGCGCCGTAAGATCTTTGCGGCGGTCGGTGCGGTGGCCGTGACGGCGGTGATGATCTATTTCTTCGGGCTATTAGGTCCAGCGGTGTTCGGCTTGCTCTGCGGCGGCCTGCTGAAAGGATAAGAAGTCGCTACGCGAAAAAACAACATTTATACAACAATTTAAAACTTACTATTATGAAGACTAAGAATTATTACGGACTGATGGCGATGGCCATTGCGATGATGACAGCGGGCTGCACGCAGGAGGCAGACGAGGTGATGAATCAGGAGCAGGGCGAGGTGGTGACAACCTTTGCCGTGACGGGCGACTTTGAAATGTCGCTGCGACCGATGACCCGTGGCGAACTGACCGCCGACGGGAAGGCGATGACCGACCTGTGGGTGCTCGACTACAAGGACGGCGCACTGGTTCAGCAGCTCCACCAGACATCGGGTGACGAGGACTTCGGCTCTCCGACGCTGGCTCTTAGTCTCGGGCAGCACCATATCTACTTCGTCTGCTCTCGCGGAACGGAACCGACGCTCTCGACCGACGCGCACAGCATCACCTGGGCGACGACCTCGGACACCTTCTATAAGGATTATAGTGCCAACGTGACATCAGGCTCGACGGCGAACAGGAGCGTGACGCTCGACCGCGTGGTGACGAAGCTGGGTATCACCATAGCCGATGCTATCCCGACGGGAACGACCTACGTGGAGATTACCCCTGCGACGTGGTACTATGGCATCGACTACCTGACGGGCGAGGCGACGGCGGCTCAGACATCAGGCACGCGGACAATCAACATCCCCGAATCGAGGATTGGCAAGACGGGCACGAACCTGAACATCTTCGGACTGAGCAGCGCGACGGAGTGGACCACCGACGTGACGGTGACGGCCTGCGACGGCGACGATAATGTTATCGGGACGGCGACCATCACGGGAGCACCGTTCAAGGCCAACAGGGCGACGACCTACAGCGGCAGCTTGTTTTCAGCCGGCGGCGGTTTCGCCATGACGCTGACTGACAGCTGGGACGATGACTATCTCGGCTCATGGTGAATTGACCATTGAACATTGAACATTAAGTATTGAGCAATATGTTATACAATATTATCTTTAAGGTTTATAATTGCGCAAGGCTGGCGGTCGTGGCAGCGGCTGTGACCGTCGCCTTTTCGGCGTGCGAAAAGATGACCGTCGCCCCCACAGAGGAGGACGGTCAGGAGGCCAACGTGACGCTCCACTTCGGCATCTATCAGCAGCAGGACTTTGCGGGCACCCGTTCGGCAGAGATGCTCACCGACCAGTGCTCGAAGCTCTCCGTGGCCATATTCCGCAGTGATGGGACGAAGGCGAAGAGCGTGCTGCAGAACACCGACCAGGAGGACTTCGGCACGGTGGCGGTATCGCTGGCCGAGGGCACCTACACGGTGGTGGCCGTGGCGCATAACGGACTGGGTACGGCGACGGTGACATCGCCGGAGAAGGTGACGTTCACCTCGAACAAAGTGACCGACACGTTCGTCTATTGCGGTTCGCTGACCATCGGCGGGAGCACGACAGAGCAGACGATGCAGATGGAGCGGCGCGTGGCGATGGTCCGACTGACGCTTACCGACGAGCAGTTGCCTGCTGACGTCGATAGGCTGAAGTTCTATTATACGGGCGGCAGTTCGACACTGAACCCCTCGACGGGCTACGGTTGCGTGCAGTCGAAACAGACGGAGTATCGCAGTTGCAAGGACGGCGGCGGCGAGACCGTCAGAACCTACGACCTCTATACCCTGCCCCACGAGGAGAGCGACGTGCTGAAACTGACGATCACCGCACTCGACAGCGACGACAACGAACTCTACCAGTACGTGATGGACGGCATACCCGTGACGCGCAACAAGATTACCTCGTGGACGGGCGTGCTCTTCGGCGGTTCTGGCGGCACCATGTCGCAGGGCGGCATCAGCATCACGCTCGACACCAGTTGGGACGGGACGATCACCTACAACTTCTGATTGTTAACCTGACTCAAGATATATCTCTCACACAGATGTTTCGTCTTTTTTAGTAACGTTAGACATCACGGGGCTCAGCTGCGACAGCCTGGCCCCTATTTATCAGGCAGATTAGAATCACTCTAAAATTTCACAGATTATGGCACAGGAAGAAAATTACATCGCAATCGTTTCGCAGCGGCTCTCGAAGCCGGGCGACACGCGCTATGTCATCATCGACAAGCAGACGCAGCAGGAGGTGGACACCTGCAACGGGCGCGGCTATAAGTCGGCGCAGGCAGCCCACAAGAGCTTTTCATTCAAGACTTCTCAAAGTAACGGCTATGGCAATGGCAAAAAGACTACCTGACGGGATGACCAAGTTCCGCGTGCGGATGACCCGCATCGCCACCAAGGAAATCGAGGTGACAGCCACCGACATCTACAAGGCTCAGAATGTAGGGCGCTCAGTGGCCGAGAAGCACGACTGGACAGACGTGGACAACGTTGCCTACTCCGCCCTCGCCGAGCCCTGGTTCCTCGGGGGAAAGCAGCGGCGGTGACAAGAAATCAAGAAAACAAGAAATCAACGTTTCAACATTTGCGTCAAGCAACGTTTCTTGGTTTCTTGCAACATACAAGACAAGCAATCAAAACATCAAACATACAAACATTAAAGATTTAAAGTTATGGAGAAAAAAGATTTAAAGAAAGTATTGGATCGCCTGTCTGAAATGACCGACGAAGAAAAAAAAGCAATTCTTAAAGAGGCGAAAGCCGCCACTAAGGATGTCGAAGAACTTGCGGACTTGATTGTCAATACGGTGCTTGCCTGGATGAAGCATCACGAGCATGATGAAGGTGACATGATGGCAAGACTGGTGACGGGTTTCTCAAAGGGCGTATGCTCTTTGCTGGTCACGTTTGACGAAGCGTTTGAGGATAGCGGGCATCAGCCGTCGAGAACGTTTATTGCCATGCTGCCAATCGGTATGTCATTAGCCAAGATGGAGCGTGAAATCCACAAGAAGATGGAACATGAGCGAATGATAAAGGAGGGTGCTAACTAAAAGAGTATGATTATGGAAACAAGATTGAAAGAAGTATTGGCAATCGTAAATCAGAAAGGTGGCGTCGGCAAGACCACCACCGTACAGAGTCTGGCTGTGGCCTTGATGCGACACTGCAAGTCGTGGCGCGTCCTGGTCATCGACCTTGATCCGCAAGGCGATTTGTCTAAGTTGATGCACTGGGATGCCGAGTTTGGTGACAGACCGACTGTGACGGATGCCCTGGCCGACGAGGGAGGCATGCTGCCTATCTACAAGAGTGACCGAGGCGTGTATTACGTTCCGTCATCGAAGGAGCTGCAGAACATCGAGCCGAAGATGATGGACCAGATGAAGTATCTCCACCCCTACCTGCTGCTGCGTCAGCGGCTGCTTGGCAAGATTGAGGACTGCACAGGTGAGGGTATCACCAGCAT
This sequence comes from uncultured Prevotellaceae bacterium, assembly GCA_947166655.1. Classification (GTDB taxonomy): domain Bacteria; phylum Bacteroidota; class Bacteroidia; order Bacteroidales; family Bacteroidaceae; genus Physcousia. The sequence continues at coordinate 8,067 of CAMVFC010000093.1, read as the reverse complement.
ACCTGAGTGGTTTGACTACGTGCTGATAGACTGCTCTCCAGCTCTGTCGATGTGTACCTATAATGCGATGGGTGCTGCCAGTGGCTTGCTGATACCCGTCCAGATGGAGGGTTTGTCAGTGGACGGTATCGGTTCTATCATCGTGGAGATGGCTCAGATGCAGCAGGGACTGAACCCGAAGTTGCAGTTGCGCGGCCTGTTGCCTGTGATGGTCGATGCCCGTCCGAACATTGTGAAGGGCTTTATCTCCTACCTGCGCACGGCCTACGGTGACAATGTGACGCAGACCACTATCCCCCGTTCGGTGAAGATCAACGAGGCGCAGACGAAGAAGCAAGATATCTATGAGTATAAGCAATGGAGCCCTGCGGCTTGCGCCTATGAGAGTCTGGTGAAAGAGTTGTTTGATTGATCGACGGGGAAAGCGATGATGAAGTTGATTACCTGAATGAAAGAAATGCGCTTTTCAAGAAAACAACATTTCTTTCAAGCAATATTTCAACATTTCAAGAAAACAAGAAATCAAGAAACAAGTCATCAAATCAAGAATGAAATCAAAAAACAAGGAAATAAATCAAATATGAAATAAAGAAACACTTGTGTAAATCAAGAAACAAAACTATCAATCAAGTATTCACTCAATTTAAATTGTAATCAATATGGCAAACAAGAATGAAACCAAGAAAGAAAACCAGTGGGACTTCCAGAAGATGCAGGAGTCGCTGGTGAGAGACCATGAGAAGAAGATTACTCAGGGTTTTGAGCATATCAAGAGTGGAAAGAGTGGGGCAGAGTTGCCTGTGGCATCGGGGCCGCAGGCACCCGTGCCGGGAGTGGCAAACCATCAGGCGCAGGAGGCAAGCAGACCCCATGAGAAGGTACAGGAACCGACGAAGGGTGTGCAGACTTATATCCCGATGTCGCAGTACATCAGGCTGAACAATATCCGTGCCGTGCGTGGTGAGACCATCGGCAACCTCGTGGCGCAGTCGATCGCCCTCTGGCTCGACGTGCAGGAAGGGAAATGCAAGGTGTCCGCAACTACATAGTTGGACACCAGGGAACTACCGGGACGGACACCGCAGGCTACGGGAAAAGGTGAACACAACTACCAAATCGGACACCTTTATATATAATATATAGAGCTATATTCTTCTTATAGAGTCAGAAAAAGAGTAGAGTTCCTATAGTAACAGAAAGCGGAAATGCCGATAAACAAAGGGCGAGAGCCGAAACGAGGTGGCCAGAATGGTAGTAAAACAGACCGACGGCGGTAACGGAATCGGGCAGAATCTGTAACGGTCGGCTGAACAGGAACAAAAAAGTTACAAACAAGATAATGATGGATAAGACAATGAACAGACAGACGGAGCAGACGCAGCTGATGGAGATTGCGCTGCAGGAGGTGTGGAACAAGACGCCGTTCTCGTACTTCCGCTCGGGCACGAAGCTGACGCTGCTCCAGACGGACACGATGCTGATGGTGAGCGACCACCTGCAGCAGTACATCGGCGACTACTTCAACCTCGGGCTGAACCGCGCCGACGTGAAGCCGCGTGCGCTCTTCTCGAAGTACATGCTGGAGCACGGTATACCGCCCTTCCGCATCTACCTGGCCGACATGGGCATCACGCCGTCGCACTACAAGTCGGTGCGCGAGGCCATCGACGAGATGAACATGCTGGTGGACCATCCCGAGCTCGACGACAGCGGCAAGCCGACGGGGCACATCATCTACTCGCCGGTGTTCACGAAATTCCGCGTGCCGATGACTGGCGACTTCTACCGCAAGCGCGACGACAAGGGCGAGGTGGTGGTGGACTCGGCGCGGCACTACGGCTACATCGAGGTGGAGATCAACAAGGACGTGGCGCAGTACGCCTTCGACATGTCGCAGGGCTACGCCATCCACCCGAAGCTGATAGCCCGCTACGCCACGAAGCAGAAGACGCCCGACATCTACTTCAAGCTGAAGGAAATCATGGGCAAGGAGAAGCGCAGCCGCGTGAAACTGACGATGCCGGAGATCAAGAAGGCGTTGGGCTTCGAGCCGTTCAAGGACGAGCAGACGGGCGAGTGGGTGGTGCCCTACGCGAAGTTCGCCCACTTCAAGACAAAGGTGCTCGACGCGGTGAAGGACGACCTCGACCGCATGGCGCGGGAGAACCACACCGACATCACGTTCGACTACCAGCCCGTGTATCTGAACGGGCGGCAGCGCGGAGACCCCGACTACATCGAGTTCACCATCGTCAGCACCGACCTCGGCATCGGCTACTCGCTGCTGACGAAGAAGGACACGCCCGCCACGGACGAGGCCAAGGAACGGAAGCGCGAGGCGGTGCAGCAGGAACTCTTCGCCGACGAGATGAAGCCGCAGGTGCAGGATTTTGTGGCGGGTGATGGCAGCGACCTCTGGGCGCAGCTGCTGGACGGCTACGACGGGTCTGCCCGACCGCTGCTCGTGCGGGCGGAATATCTCGGACTGCAGGACGGGGCCTTCCTCGTCTGTGTCAGCGAGGACGACGACCGCCAGTGGCGCACTATCGACGACGGCAGTCTGCAGCAGATGGGGCGGCAGATACTCAGTCTCCCGTCGTTCATGCCCAGCATCCGGCGGACGGTCAGGCGGTAGTTCCGAAATCTGTCCCAATTTTTATTTTCAAAAATATACCTTTGGCGGCAGATTTATGAAACCGATTTTTGATATGAACAAGACAAGACAACTATTGAGAGACATCGCGGCCATCTGGCGATGGCGATGGGAGCAAGTTAACTGGTATGCCATCTACACATGGACGGCGATGGCGGCTGTAAGCGCTGCCTTCTACATCACCCTCGTGATCTTCATCTGCGGACTGTTCGGCTCATGCGCCACAAAAAAGGAACTCCACGAGCATCACCAGCACACCGTCGTTGCCGACACGCTGGCGCAGGAGGCCCGTCACGACAGTCACACCAACCATCAGACCTCAAACATCGACTCGCTCGTGACGGCCTCCGTCTGGGCGGCGATGCAGGAGTTCGTCAGGCAGGAGCAGGAGCACGAAGTGACCACCGAGACGCTGACGGAGACCATCGACTCGCTAGGGCGCGTCGTCCGTCAGCAACAGAAGACCACCGACCGCACGCTCTCCCGACAGGAACTGCAACGGCAGCAAGAACAGTTGCAGCAGTTATCGACCCAGTTGCATCAGCGACTGTCGGCGATGGACTCTGCGTGGAGCGACCGCATCAGCCGATTCGAGAGCCACCTGCGCGACTCGCTCAACAGCGAACTCAGCAAGCAGACCGAGACCAGCGGCGCACCCGCCCTCACCTGGTGGCAGCGCCTGTGGCAGTGGCTCAAGGGCATCCTCGCGGGTGTCGCCATCTGTGGCGCAATCTATCTCACCCGCCGATTCTGGCAACCACTAATTAAACGCTGACGACGATGGGAAATAAACAAGGTAACAGGCGCATCCAGTGGACCGACGAACAGCTGGACTACATGCGCAAGTACTTCCCGACGGAGCCTGCGGGCGACATCGCCGACGTGCTCGGGTGCAGCAACGCCACGGTGGGCAACCTCGCCCGCAGCATGGGACTGAAGAAGTCGCCCGACTTCAAGGCGAGTGACTACACGAACCGCTATGTGCAGCGCGGTGGGGTAATCAGAAAGGGGGAATAGACCATGTGCAAGGGGGCAAAGGGGGCAGGCACCTTTGCGCCCTGAAAACCTTTTACGAGGTAAAAGCCCGAACCTTTCACGAGGTGAAAGCCTGTAGCACTGATTTAGATAACATTTTTAATTAATATTGGCGATATGAAACAGACATTTGAATTTGACGAAGAGCAGGTGCTGACGATTGTAACGGCACTTGGAGTATTGAAAGACCGCATCGGTCAGAAAGGCGGCTGGCTGCAGCGCAAGCGAATGCCGACACTGCGCGGACGATTGGCCAACTGCATCACCATCGGCGACGAATGCGAGGCCGACGGCGTGCGCAAAGCTATAGCCAAGACACAGAAGGACATAGCGAGCCGCATTGCCCGTGGCGAGAAGATTGCTGAACTGATGAACGACATCAAGCAGCAGTCTGGTTTGACTACCGAAAGACTGTGTGACTATTGCATCGCGCAAGACTGACCTATGGCAGACCTCACTATCACTATCCCGAGCCAAGACCTCGGTGATTTCTACAGGATGTTGCGGGACTTCAGGCGAAATCGTGGCAACACGTTCGCCTACCTGCAAATCGAACTTGAACAGCGATACCCCAAACTGAAAGAGCGATATGGAACTGCATCTGAAGATTAACGACGTGGTGGGCATGGACGACGAGAAGCGCCATATACTGCGAGTGGACGGCGAACAGCTGATAGCCGCACTCATGGAGCACAAAGGCTGGCTGGCGCAGAACGTGGTAAAGGACTGGCTCTTGAAGCACAACACCCGACTGCTGAACGAAATCATCGAAGACCCCACACTACGCAATAACATCTACATGGCTGAGAAAGCCAAGCGCGACGGGAAGGCCGAACGCAGGCAGCGGCAGACCGAGGCCGAGATAGCCAAGCGCCGCCGACACGACCAGTTCGTTGCATCGCAGAACTATCGGCAGAGCGTAGATTACATTCACAACGTATTAGGATGGAACAATGACGAGCATATTTGACAATCCTCAGTATAAGGAACGCTGGGCGATGTATGAGTCAGCCCTGGCAGTCGGTCTGCCCATCGTCAGCCGTGAGACGTGCGCCATCATCTGCGCCATGCTGCTGGTGTGGGGCAACACCGAAGAGTTCACCCACAACCATCGGCTCGTCTGCGAGCTGCAATACGCACAGAAGCGGTTCAGGATAGAAGGCTCGGAATCGCCCGATGCCGATTTTGCGCTTATCCTGCAGTCGTATGTCTGTCAGTTGGAACTCATGCAGCAGCGCGAGGACAAAGTGCCCGACCATATCGACGCCATGTTTCGAGAGCGATACGGGTTTCATTTCAATAAGGATTAAAGGGCACTGACCCGTGACTATATAATATGCGAAACTACAAGGAACTATCAGACGAGGAGGTGGAGCAGCTGGAGCGGCTCTACCCCGTGACTCCGAACAGGCGGTTGAGCCAGATGTTCGGCGTGTCGGTGGATGCCATCATCGACCACTTCGCACGGCCTCGCGGCTGGCAGAAAGACCAGTCGGCCATCAAGCACGCCACGCACGGCACCTACCACGAGCTGACGGAAAGGGAGGAACAGTGGATCGTGCGCCACTACCACAACACCCGCAACGGCGACATCCTGGCGAAGTACGGCATCGGCGAAAGTCAGCTGCACAAGGTGCGCAGGAAGTACGGACTGAAGAAGAGCGACCGATTCATGCGGAAGACGCGGTGCGATGCGGTGGCGCATAGTGTGACGGCCTTCCGTGAGCACGGTGAGAGTGAGCGGGCAGCGGAACGGGCACGGCAGGCGTGGGCCGAGCGCAAACGCAAGGGCGACTTCGGCAACGTGGGCTTTAAGAAAGGAGAGTCGAACAAGGACCGCATGTCGCCCAGACGGTATCGGCAGATGGTGGAGAAAGCACACCAGAAGCGCAACGAGACTATCCGCAAAGACCGCATCCGCATCCACTTCGGACTGGAGCCGAAGTCGAAGCTGGTGAAGCACTGGGGCGGCAAGCGCGACTGGCACAAGAGCCACTATCGGTATAAGTTCCGCGAGTTCGGCTACGGCGTGGAGCCTGGCAGCAACGACATCTACTACTTCGCCGACACCGAGCGCCACCCCATCATGGAGCGCAACGCACAGCGGCACGGCATCAGGATTCTGCCTGCGGAGGAAGAGGAACAACAGATTGTCTAACAAATAAAACGGAAAACTTATGAAACAGAACGAGAGAGGGGGGCAGATGACGCTGCCCGAGGACTATCACTACTACAAGGTGCTGGCGGATTCGCAGACGGGCAAACGGCTGCTGGCGATGCTGCACGCCTGCAAGAAGTGCGAACAGGCCGCCGACGACTGGTGCAAGAAGTTCGGTGCGAAGTATTATTGCGACGATCCGAACTACTTTGCGGGGGGAGTGGCCTGCGTGGCCTTCGACGGGGAGCCCGACCCGAAGCTGTGGCGGGAATATACGACGGTGGATGGCGAGCAGTATTACCTGCCGGCCTGCGAGGCGGTGGCCGACAGGGTGGAGATACCCAACAGGGACTATGCGCTGCGCGACACTTGGGACACGATGTATCTGCGCGACCAGATACAGGAGGTGACGGTGAAGGTCGATGACGGCACGGAGGTGAAGCGGCTCTACGTGGCACGGCTGACGTTCCGTCCGGCTGGCGAACAACTTGACTCGCTGGGCAGGGTGATTCAGGCCGGGCGCAAGCTGCGGCGGGCTATCGGGGCCGAACAGAAGCGGCTCAGGCTGCCGGTGGTCAGCGTGCAACAGGTGTATCAGGCGTTCGGGGCGGTGGTGCCTGACGGACGGCTCACTCCGCGCACACCCATCGTGTTCCTCTGGGGAGCATCCATCTACATCGGCTCGGCCTACCCCTGCGAGGCGAAGGGACTGACGGAGATCACGATGCAGCAGTGCCGCACCGCCGCCTGCAAGTTCGAGCGCGAGGACGCGAGGGGGAATTAGGTCTTGGCGGCATCAGCTTTCCCGCTGTCGGCGGCGGTGTTGGCATCGGCGGCGGTGCTCCCACCGAAAACGCGGTCGAGCAGTCGGAAGTTGTTGTCGTTGATGACCGAGAAATCTTTCTGGATATAGATATCGGCGATGTCGTAGGAGCCGACGTGGTTGAGTGCTTCATCGACATCGCCTTTCGAGAAGTGCATCAGGTTGCGTGATAGCGTGGCGAAGGTGTGGCGAGCCTGGTAGAACTGCAGGCCGTCGATGCCCACCGCCTCGCCGACGGTTTTCAGCCCGATGTTCAGTGCCTTGTTGAACGTCGATTCGTCGCGGTAGCGCTCGTGGAACGAGAAGACGCGACTGTTGCCCCGATAGCGTTTGATGAGCTTGGCAATGACGGGGTGTACCTTGACCTCTATATAGGCATCGTCAGAGCGGCGGTCTTTCGTTTTTGTGCGGTTGTACTTTAGCACCCCTCGCGTCAATGTCTTGGCCGAGTACATATCCACGGAGTTCATACCCATCAGACAAAACGAAAGCACAAAGCAGTCGCGGGCCAGTTGCGGACGGCTGTGCGCCTTGCCCTTGTAGCGATAGATGGCGAGTAACTGTTTCAGCGTGAGCGCACGGACGCCCTTCTTCATCGGCTGTCGCGGCACGCGGAAGCGCAGGAAGGGGTCGTTCTGGATTGGCTGGTCGTAGTCGGTGTTGTAGCGGCGCATGGCCTCGCGGTAGAGGTGGCGCATCTGTCCGAGGTAGAGCGACGCAGCACGGGGCTTGTCGTGCATCGTCTGCGCAAAGCCGTCGAGCAGGGGGTAGGTGATTTGCGCGAACGGCAGCGACCGCCGACCGAGGTGCTCCTCCAGCCGGTTCAGCATCGTGCGGTAGTTCTTGGCGCCCTTGATGTCGTGGCGCCGCAGCCACTCGTCGGTGAAGGTGAAGAAGTCGAGCACCTGCTCCCCCTGTGTCAGTCGGGCGGCAATCTCCTGGGCGTCCATCGTCGCCGTGCCCAGCGACTCCAGTTGCAGGGCGTCGAGCCGTTCCTGCAACTCGCGCCGCTTCTGTTCAATCATCTTCGCCTTCTCCGGCTCACGGATGCGCTTGCCGTTGGTGGTCAGTTCCGAGTCGGTGGCGGTGATGCCCGTCGGGATGCGCTTCTTCGTCCGTCCCTCACACACCAGGAACGACACCGGGTGCAGCCGCTTTTTATTTTTCTTGCCAATTTCAATCGTTATTGTTGCCATACCTTTATATATATTATACACCGACGGAAAACTGACGGAAATCTGACGGAAATTTATCGGCCTGAAAGTGGAGATTCCGTCCAAAAACGACCTCTCCCCCTCTTTGCCGAAAATCCCCGCAAACCTTTATTTGCAGGGATTCCACGGCTGTGATCCCGTTGGGATTCAAACCCAAGACCTTCAGAACCGGAATCTGACGCTC
>CAMVFC010000092.1 GCA_947166655.1 uncultured Prevotellaceae bacterium | reverse complement strand
GAAGCCGGCTGTCGGCGTGGAGCTGAGGCTCGACACCGTGAAGTTCTATAAGTTGCACGTCTTTCGCCCGTCTCCCTTCTTTCGCGAACCAGCACTGCTGTACGACATCGTCCGCGACGACCGTCCCATCCGTCAGGTCTTCGTGGAGGCTGAAGAGGTGTTGGATGCCATGAGGGGGGGGAGACCAACCCCCGGCAGACCCACCCCCGACCCCTCCCGTGAGGGAGGGGAGCTGGCTGGCGCGCAGCTTTCGAGCGATAGCGAGGCTCTCTCCCTCACGGGAGAGCAGGGAGAGGGTCTCCTCCCCTCCCTCACGGGAGAGGCCGGCGAAGAGCCCTTGTACGAGGCGCCCGTCCGCACCCGTGAGGAGGAGCGCGAAGCGCTGAAGGCTGCCAAGCGTGCACTTAAAGAAGAAATGCGGCAGCAGCGCGAGAAGGAACGTGCTGCCAAGGCGGAGCGCGACCCGCACGTCTCGAAGCCCAACCGCCATCCCGAGAAGGAAAGTCCCATCGAAGTGGACCTGCATATTAGTGCTCTGCTGGATAATACCAACGGCCTTTCGCCCAGCGTCTTGCTGAATACGCAGCTGACAGAGTTCCGTATTATCATGGATCGCAACCTGCGCAACAAAGGGCAGCGCATCGTCTTCATCCACGGCAAGGGAGAGGGCGTCCTGCGCGAGGCACTCATCAAGGAACTGCGCCACCGCTACCGCACCTGCACCTACGAGGATGCTGACTTCCAGCGCTATGGGTATGGTGCCACGATGGTCACGATACGGTGAAAGCCCCCTGTAATCCCCCGGCGGGGGATGAAGGAGTGACGAATGACGAGTGACGAATGACAAATGACGAATGACGAATGCCCCCCTGTAATCCCCCGCGGGGGATGGTAAATGGTAAATGAAAAGCCCCCTGTAATCCCCCGGCGGGGGATGAAGGAGTGACAAATGACGAATGACGAATGACGAATGACGAATGCCCCCCTGTAATCCCCGCGGGGGATGGTAAATGGTAAATGAAAAGCCCCCTGTAATCCCCCGGCGGGGATGGTAAATGGTAAATGGTTAAATGGTAAATGGTTAAATGGTGAATCCAAAAGATATAAGTATAGCTGACTTCGCTTACGAGCTGCCTGACGAACGTATCGCTAAGTACCCGTTGGCGGAGCGTGACGCTTCGAAACTCCTGGTGTACGACCACGGCAACATCAGCGAAGGGCATTTCGTCGACCTGCCCGACTTGTTGCCCGAAGGCTCGCTGCTTGTGGCGAACAACACGCGCGTCATTCAGGCACGATTGCATTTCCGCAAGGCGGCATCCGAGGGACGGCAAGGAGCACTCATCGAGGTGTTCTGTCTGGAGCCTGCTGAGCCACGTGATTATCAGCTGATGTTCCAACAGACAGGTTGCTGCGTGTGGCATTGCCTGTTGGGAAATGCGAAGAAATGGAAGAAGGGTGTGCTGGAACGTTCCCTCGTGGTAGAGGACAAAGCACTGACGCTCTCGGCAGAACGTCTCTCGGAACTCCCCGACAAGAACGGTTCGTTCCTGATACGCTTCTCGTGGACCGATGAGGACATCACGTGGGCACAGGTGCTGGACGCCTGCGGCGAACTGCCCATCCCGCCTTACCTGAACCGCGCTACCGAGGAGAGCGACCTGCGCACCTACCAGACTGTCTACTCGAAGGTGAAGGGCAGTGTGGCCGCTCCCACGGCAGGCTTGCACTTCACACCACGTGTGCTGGAAGCCATCGACCGCCGCGGCATCGAACGTGTCGAGGTGACGTTGCATGTGGGTGCCGGTACGTTCAAGCCTGTAAAAAGCGAACGTATTGAGGGACACGAGATGCACTCCGAGTGGATCAGTGTGCCGCGCTCGGTGGTCGAAGCCTTGCTGCGCCACGGGGGAACCTGCACCGCTGTCGGCACCACCAGTGTCCGCACGCTCGAATCACTTTACTATATCGGACTGAAACTGCTGCGTAACCCGCACCTCACGGAGAACGAAATGAAAGTGGGGCAGTGGGAACCGTATGAGGGGGATGACGCTTCTTCTCAACCTTCATTACCAGTCTTGCAGGCCATCCTCTCGTGGATGGACGCAAACGGCACGGACGTCCTGCGTACCTCCACGCAGATCATCATCGCCCCCGGCTACGAGTATCACATCGTACGTCGGATGGTGACCAACTTCCACCAGCCGCAGTCCACGTTGTTGCTGTTGGTGTCTGCCTTCGTGGGAGATGAGCACTGGCGCGACATCTATCGCTATGCCCTCGGTCACGACTTCCGCTTCCTCAGCTACGGTGACAGTTCGTTACTCATTCCATGACCGACCTCACGACGCCCATCACCTACCTGCCCGGCGTGGGCCCTCAGCGGGCCAAAGTGCTGGAGACGGAACTCGGCATAACGAGTTACGAGGGCCTCTTGTACTACTTCCCCTATAAACATATCGACCGCACACGGTTGTACTATATCCATGAGCTGACAGCCGACATGCCTTTCGTGCAGTTGCGGGGCGAGATCTTGAGTTATGAGGAGGAAGGTGTGGGCCGCAAGCGGCGACTGGTGGCACATTTCACCGACGGCCGTAGCGTCATCGACCTGGTGTGGTTTCAAGCCAGCGCCTTCAAATGGGTGAAGCGCTCGTACCAGGTGGGCAAGCTCTACATCGTCTTCGGGCGACCCAACGTCTTCAACGGACGCATCAACCTGCCCCATCCTGACATCGACCCTGCCGACACACTCCAGCTGGGGACCATGGGGCTGCAGCCGTATTATTCCACCACCGATAAGATGAAGAAGTCGGGGCTGAACAGCCGCAGTTTGGAACGCTTCACTTCGACCCTGCTGCAGAAGCTGGACAGCGAACTGTCCGAGACGCTGCCCGAAGCGCTCATCCGTCAGCTGTGTCTGATGTCGCGCGACCGCTCGTTGCGACAGATGCATTACCCCGAGAGTGCCGATTCCCTGCGACGGGCCACTTACCGGCAGAAGTTCGAGGAGCTTTTCTTCATTCAGCTGAACATCCTCCGCTACGCACGTCTGCGTCAGCAGCAGGTGCGCGGACACGTCTTCGCCACGGTTGGGCAGCATTTCAATACTTTCTTCACGGATTACCTCCCGTTTGAACTCACAGGTGCACAGAAACGTGTCATCCGCGAGATGCGTCGCGACATGGGCAGCGGACGCCAGATGAATCGTCTGCTGCAGGGTGATGTGGGGTCAGGGAAGACGCTGGTGGCGCTGATGACAATGCTCATCGCCCTGGACAACGGCTTTCAGGCTTGCCTAATGGCACCCACGGAGATTCTGGCTGAGCAGCACTTTGCCACTTTTCGCGAGTTCCTGCGCGATATGCCCGTACGGGTGGAACTCCTCACGGGTGCCGTCAAGGGTAAACGTCGCCGCACACCTATATTAGAAGGAACGCGCGCGGGCGAGGTTCAGATTCTCATTGGAACGCACGCGGTGCTGGAGGACACGGTAGAGTTCCGCCGCTTGGGCCTCGTTGTCATCGACGAGCAACACCGCTTCGGCGTCGCTCAGCGAGCGCGTCTCTGGAAGAAAAACGAGGTGCCGCCCCACGTGCTGGTGATGACGGCGACCCCTATCCCCCGTACGCTGGCCATGACGCTCTACGGCGACCTCGATGTCAGCGTTATCGACGAACTGCCGCCGGGACGCAAACCCATCGAGACACAACACTACTGGCAGGAGCGCACCGAGAGCCTTTATCGCGGCATCCGCACCGAGATTCAGAAGGGACGGCAGGTCTACGTCGTCTATCCCCTTATCAAAGAGAGTGAGACACTGGATCTGCAGAATCTTGAGATGGGCTACGAAGAACTCTGTCAGGCATTCCCCGACTTGCGTATCTCAAAGGTGCATGGGCAGATGAAAAGTGCCGAGAAGGATGCCGAGATGGATCGCTTCGTGCGTGGGGAGACACAGATTCTGGTGGCAACGACGGTCATTGAGGTCGGCGTCAACGTGCCCAACGCCTCTGTAATGGTTATTCAGAATGCTGAGCGCTTCGGCCTGGCACAGTTGCACCAGTTGCGCGGCCGTGTGGGGCGTGGTGCTGAACAGAGCTATTGCATTCTGGTGACGAAGTATAACCTTTCGAAGGAGACTCGTCAGCGCATAGAGATTATGTGTGAGACGAATGATGGCTTCGAGATAGCTGAAGCAGACTTGAAGTTCCGCGGACCAGGCGACCTCGAAGGCACACAGCAAAGTGGCGTGGCTTTCGACCTTCACGTAGCTAATCTGGCACGCGACGGACAACTCGTGCAGTTGGCACGCGACACAGCCAACCGCGTCCTCGACGAGGATCCCCAGCAGAACTTGCCTGCCAATGCGCAGATGTGGGCACGACTGCACGAGCTCAACCGCAACGACATTGACTGGAGCAATATCAGTTAAGCCACTTAAGCAGAAAGCTTCATAAAGGTGTAGCTTAGTGTGAGTTTCGTCAGGAATATTCTTAGTTCCTTATTTCTTTATTGAATTTCAATAATCGATAAGGGATAATTCCCATCAGCTTGTGTTATTCCCTTATTCTTGGAAATTGAACAGGCACGAATCCTCCCTCGATACTTCTTCGCGACAGCGGTCCCACGGCGCACCATGTTGCGAGGTCGTAGACGCTGATTGGCATGGGCAGGCCGTGGGTGAGGCTGTGGATGATGCTCTGATTCATCCGCAACGTCATCTCGGCGTGCGAGGCACTGCCTTCATCGTTGAGGCGGATGACGCCCTTTGTCCCGATGAAACTCAGTTGCCGTTCGTACGGCTGTGGCGTCAGCACATTGTGTTTCAGCAGAATTGTGCGTCCACGTTCTGTGCGGATAAGCGTCGTGGTATGGTCGCCGTTCTGAAAGTCCGGACAAACTTCGCCCGTCGCGCGCTCATATTCCAAAGGACCTGTAAGGGCAGCCGAGTCCATGCTGACGAGTGTCTGCAGGCGGTCGTCGCGCCCGATCCCTAATGCTTGGCAGATGGGTCCCAGTTCGTGCGTGGGGTAGAGGTCGCCCCGGTAGCGGCGGTTGGTGTCGAGACGCCAACGCGTCCATCGGTCGCCCAACGTGTGGTAATAGTTACCTTCGGCGTGAACCACCTCGCCAATCTTTCCGGCACGGATGGCCGCTACGGCTTCTTCGACCTGCGGCTCAAAGCAGCAGTTCTCCAGCAGGATGCAGTGGCGTTGGCTCTCTTCAGCCGTGCGGACGATGAGGCGTATGTCCTCCAGCGTCAGCGCCGCCGGCACCTCCACGGCCACGTGCTTGCCATGCCGCATCGCCTCCACGCAGATGGCGGCATGCGAAGCCCAGTCGGTGCAGACGTAAACGAGGTCCACGTCCGTCTGTCGACAGATGTCTGACGAGTCATTGGTGCAGTCGGGACGTTCCTTGCCGGCGCACTGCTCAGCCAGTGCAGCCAGTGCCTGTGAGAGACGCTCGGCAGAAGTGTCGCATAGTGCCGTCATGCGAACTTGAGGTATGGCTGCCATCTGCAGCAAGGCTTTCATCCCCCTTGCTCCCAGTCCAATAAAGCCGACACGCACAATGCTGAGAGGTTCCGTGCGCAATCCGTCGACAGATGGTCTTTGCTTTTGTGTCATGAGTCAGTGTTATTTTCACTCTTCAAGGCCACCCCTTCCGAGAAGGGGAATTCTTTGGTGGCTGTCCGCTGCCAGTCTTGGCTCCCTTCCTGCGGGGAGGGGGACTTCTCTTCAATTGTCATCACGCACATGCTGCAGTAAGCTTCGTCAATGCAGAATTCATGGAACCGAGCTTCGGCGGGTGGCGTGGGGAAAGGCCATTGCAGTCCCTGCCCTGTTGCCTTGGCGTATGATTCGGCGCGGCACCAGAGTTGTGCGAATATTCGTTGGCGTGCGGTTTCGTCCGAGGCTTCGGCCAGACGCTGACGGTCGGCAGCTGAAAACACACGTCGTACCAGTTCGGGACGGTAGCGTGTGATGTGTTGAATATCAATGCCAATGGCCAGCGACGTTGCCGCGGCGTCTTGAGGCGTCGGCGCGTAAAGCGCGGCGGCTACCAAGTGACCCGAATGGGAGAGGTTAAACAGCAAGCCGTCCACGGATGTGCCTGTCGCAAAACAGGGCTTGCCGTGTTCGCCCTCGGCATAGCTCATGTCAGCCTCACGCAGTCCGAGGGGTGACAGCAGCTCGTCCAGCAACAACGCGACGCCGATGCTTAGTGCCCGGCTACGGGGGTGGCTGCATGCCAAGGCTTTCTCCTGCCGTTGGGGTGAGAGGGTCGCCAGCAGTTCGGTCTGCAGGGACTCACTGGAGATCAGGGCACTGACGTCGGCTACGGCCATGCGTACCTTCTCCTGTCCCGTTGCGTCGAAGGGAAAAGTGCGTTCCAGACAGAGTTTGAGCGGAGTTTTCATGCCACAAAGATACATAAAAGTTGGACGTGGAAAGCCGCAAAGTGGAAAGTTTTTACCCCGAACCGCCCTTTTTCTCGTACTTTTTCCCTATTTTTGCCGCCAGAACGTTCTTCAATCACTGTTCTTCATCTGTTATGAAACTGATTTCATGGAATGTCAACGGCTTGCGTGCCTGCGACGGTAAAGGCTTCCGCGACGTCTTCCGAGAGCTGGATGCCGATTTCTTCTGCCTGCAAGAAACGAAGATGCAGCAGGGGCAACTGGATATCGCCTTCGAGGGCTACGAGAGCTACTGGAACTACGCCGAAAAGAAAGGCTATTCTGGCACAGCAATCTTCACCAGGCGCCATCCGCAAAGTGTCCGCTATGGTCTTGGTATCGAGGAGCACGACCATGAGGGGCGTGTCATCACGCTGGAGTATGCCGATTTCTTCGTTGTCACTGTCTATACCCCCAACTCGCAGGACGGCCTGCGACGCCTTTCCTATCGGATGACGTGGGACGATGCTTTCCGTGCTTATCTCTGTGCATTGGATGCGCAGAAGCCTGTCCTCGTCTGCGGTGATATGAATGTAGCTCACGAGGAGATTGACTTGAAGAATCCCAAGTCCAACCGCATGAACGCAGGTTTTACCGACGAGGAGCGTGCGCAGTTCACGTCGCTGCTTGCGGCAGGCTTTACTGACACCTGGCGTGCGCGCAATCCTACGGATTCCAATACTTACTCTTGGTGGAGTTACCGTTTCCAGGCTCGGCAGAAGAATGCGGGCTGGCGTATCGACTACTGGCTCGTCTCCGACCGTCTCTTCCCCCAGGTGACGGATGCGCGCATCTATACCGATATCCTCGGCAGCGACCATTGCCCCGTGGGTGTCGAGCTGAGGGAATAAAACTTCACTCTTTCTTTATCCTTTCTTCTTGATAACCTTGCATGGATTGCCCACTGCAATGGTGTTGCTGGGAATGTCTCTAACGACGACACTGCCAGCACCGATGGTGACGTTGTCGCCAATAGAAACACCAGGCAGGATGGTGGTGCTGCCGCCAATCCACACGCTGTCGCCGATGGTAACGGGGCGAGCCCACTCCTGTCGGCTGTTACGTTCTGCAGGATCGGTACTGTGGCAGGCCGTGTAGATGCTGACGTTAGGACCTATGAAGCAGTCATCGCCGATGGTGACGCATGCTTCATCGAGCACGGTAAAGTTGAAGTTGGCAAAGAATCGCTTGCCTACGCTGATTTGCTGTCCGTAGTCACAATGGAATGGCTGGTGGATGATGATATCATCATCAGCGACATGTCCTAATATCTGTTTCAGTATGGCCTTCTTCTTTTCTTTCTCGGAAGGCCGCAGGGCGTTGTAGTCGTAGATGCGTTCCTGGGTCTCTGCCAGTTCGCGCAGCAGTTCCGGGTCAGTGGCATCATACACCTCTCCCGCAATCATCTTTTCTTTTTCTGTCATACCTTAGTCGATTCTTGTCATTGCCGTTGCCGTTGCTGCTTTTTGCTGCTTCGTTCCAACTCCGAGATGCAAGCACGCTCTCGTCAATGCGCTGCAAAGTTAGTGAAAAATGTCGAAATATCTTGTCCTCGAGTGGTATTTGCTCCTTTTTTATGTATCTTTGTGCCGCCAATGACAGCGAGTGGTGGTGCTTCACACTCAGGAACGGCCCTTTTCCAGCACCATCTAACCTTCCCGCTGTCTGTTGGAACACTGAGCACGACACATGCTGTGGCCATTAACATTGACACGTATGCAAGGAGTAACGACAAAAGGATTAAGCGGAAATGCGCTGAAGGTCATAGCCATCATTGCCATGACGATTGACCATCTGGCATGGGTGGGCATCGAGACCTACGAGCAGGCGGAGACACCATTGCAGATAGGTCTGCACTGTGTGGGCCGACTGACGGCACCGATAATGATCTTTTTTGTGGCCGAGGGCTATCACCACACGCACGACTTTCGCCGCTATCTGCGTCGTCTGCTCATGCTGGCCGTGGCGAGCCACTTCGCCTTTTGCTATTTCAACATGTCGAGTTTCAACCCCTTCAGCAACTTGCTCTTCAATGCCACCAGCATCGCCTGGCCGTTGCTGTGGGGGCTGATACTGTTGAAAGTATGGGATATGGAAAGGCTTTGGTTCCCTGCAGTATCGGGCGACCAAGGGCGAGCATGCAGCGCGGCGGCCGATAAACGCTGGACGATATGCATGAAAGTCATCGTCACGCTGGTGGCCTGTCTGCTGACGTTTACCTCCGACTGGAGCTGTGCAGCCCCGCTGGCCATACTGGCAATAGGAAGGAATCGTGATAATTTCTGCAAGCAGATGCTTTGGCTGATGCTCATCATCTCGCTCTATGCCGTCGCCTTCTTCGTCTTCCACAGTCCCACCTACGGCATGGTACATTTGGCCTGCTGGCTGGCAGTTCCATTGTTGGCGTTGTACAACGGACAGCGTGGCCGCTGCCGGTGGCTCGGTAAGTTCTTCTACTACTATTATCCGGCCCACATGGCTCTTATCGGTCTGCTGGCAAGGATGATGTAAGTGAAAAGTGAAAGAGTTCACGTGGAGAGGCGTGGCTTTCACCAGTTCAGTACGAATGCGCACCGCCCTGCGCGGCAGGCAGGTAGTTGATGCCCCACCAGCACATCTGCAGCAGCACAAAAGCCAGCAGCAACAGGGCCAGTGCGCGTCGTGGCCGGTGGGTGGGAACCAGGCGGTAATGGATGTAAGCCAGATAGGTGAACCACGTGATGGCTGCCCATGTCTCCTTCGGATCCCACGTCCAGTAGTGTCCCCATGCCTCTTTGGCCCACAGCGCGCCAAAGAGCATTCCGAACGTCATGAAGGCGAGACCCACGCCGACCAGGTTGTCCACTGACGCCATGGCGCGCTTGTCGGGAAGGCGGAACAGGTAGTAGACAGCCATGAGCGTGGCGGCGCCCAGCAGGGCATAGGCAAACATATACACGATGACGTGCGGCGCAAACCACGGACTTTGCAGCGCGGGCATCAGTGTCTTCGTGTGTATCTCAGGTTTGAAGAGGTTCACGCAGACGAACACCGTTGACAGCATTGTGGAGAACGACAGAATCCAGCGGTAGCGCCATCGGCCGTAGACGATGAGACCTGCCAGCGGGAGGAACAGCGAGTACCACAGACGCGTCTCGCCCATGGTGCGAAGCGGGGGGCGTTGCAGCGTCACCCACATGCCAATGATATAGGCGGCGAACACCGCCAGGCCGGCAACCGTGCAGACGAAGGTGCCGCGCTCGCGTCCCTTCCACGCCGCAATGGCGCCGAAGGTCCACAGCAGCACGGCGGCTGCGGCAAAATAGAAGAAGCTATCCCAGGTCATAGTCGTTCAGAAGCTTTGCTTTGCAGGCCGAAGAGCAGTAAGACTGCGCCGGCCAGCATCATGTAAATACCCGTATAGACAGCAGGCAGCCAAGGGTCGCGTACCAGTTCGAGGACACTCGTCTGCCTGTCGCTCGCCACGAAGCGTGCGTCGTAGCCGTATTGATATATCTTCCAGCCGTAGGCCTCGGCCGGGCGGTTGACGTCCGTGGTCAGGTGCAGTGGCGCTTCGCCGTCCCTCTGCACGATGATCTCAGAGGCGTAGCGGCGTGGCGAGCCGTCGTCGTAAGTCTCCAGGATGAATCGTTGCAGTTCGATGGTCATTGGCAGTCGCACCACGCTTTGTTCCTCCGTCATGGCGCGCCGTTCGGGTGTACCGCTGAAGACCTCCATGCGCAGCCGTTGCATGTCGCCGCTGCCCAGTGTGGCGGCCACCATCGCGATGAGCAGCCCGGCGTGGTTCAGCAGGAACGGTACGTCGCGGCGCCAGCTGCTCAGGTGTGTCAGTCGCTTCAGCGTCAGCAGCCCCAGCAGCAGGGCAATGTAGGTGTAGGTCAGCACGAAAGGCCAGAACGTCAGCATCTGGCTGAACCAGTGGCCGTCGGGTCGTTGCCGTGTCAGGCCCATGACGATGGTGAGCACGATGGCATAGGCCAGAGCAGGTACGGCGGCACCTGCCGTGGTCAGGAAACGCAGCAGGTACACTCTGCCGCTCAGGGCGCGTCCCAGCAGCACGGCTGCCACAAAGATGGCCAGTGCCACAACGTTGACAGGCCAAGCCAGACGTTCCCATACGACGGGGCCCAAGGCAGCCTGCACCGTCACTCCTGCCAGCACCACAGCCAGCCCGATGCACGCTCCCTCGGCCATGCCCCAAGGTTTTTTCCACATCATAGTCGTTCTTCTGCTATTATGTTTTCGGCTGCAAAGGTAATGCTTTTTCTTTGCCTGCCCACCATCGCGACTCACTTATTTCATTAGAAAGTGAACAAAATAGCTTATTGAGAAACGGTTGACGTCCCAATAAGTCGTTTTACTTGTGTCGTCAATCCATTCAAAATAATACAGCTCGGCTACTTTTAAGGAGGGAATAAAAAAGCGGATTACGCGGCTCCCTTTTCCGGGTAGCCGTGTAATCCGCGAAATCCGTGGTCAATAACTGAAAGCTGCAGCTTATGCGATGTCGATGTGGCGCGACACCTTTACTTCGTCTTTCTGTACCTTCGGCAGAACGATGGTCAGCACGCCGTCTTCCACTTTGGCCGAAATGCCGTTCTTGTCCACATCCTTCGGCAGTGTGTAAGCCTGCTGGTAGTTGGTGTACGAGAACTCGCGGCGCAGGTAGTGTTCCTTCTTGTCCTCTTCTTTGTGTTCGAGCTTGTTCTCGATGGCGATGTTCAGGTTGCCCTCGTCGTTGATGCTGACGCGGCAAAACTCTTTCTTCAGTCCGGGAGCTGCCACTTCCATGGTGTAGGCCTTTTCGTCGACCTTGACGTTTACGGCCGGTGCCGTGCGCTGTGTAGTGATATCGGTGTTGAAGAAATCATCGAATACTGTGGGGAACCAACTGTTCTTAAACATTACTGGTAACATAGTTAAAACCTCCTATTGTTTAATGGTTAGACTTTCGTTTCTCTGTCCGCCTCAGCGCCTCGCCTCTTTGTGTCGGCTGCCTGCTTCGGCGTGACAACCACTATTCAGCAAGAGACGTGCCAATGCGGCTCTTTATCCATAACTCTCTCATTATCATGACATATTGTCCATTGTTGCGCCATTTTGTCCACTCTTCTGCCAACGGCCTCCACTTAGATATAATCCTTCATACTTTTAACCACAATCGGTTCATTAGAATTGTAGTGAGATTCGAGTCATTCGGGATGCTGGAGCAATTAACGAACAAACCATTGACCAATGGGGCGCAGAACATATGCGTACTCCCTATCGTTATGCGTCGAATCGTTCTTGACACTAATTGCTTGTTGCAAGTATTACCTACGCAAAGTCCGTATCATTATGATTGTTCTGTTACTCTTTCCGCCTATGTAGTAACAACTGCATCAATTCTTTTTTCTTTTCTCTCCTTTCTTCTCCTTTCCCTTTTCTCTCTTTCCCTTTTCGTGCTGCTGACGGGTCAGCACACCTAATTTCACTAAAAAAACAGCCCTTGAAGGTGATTTTAATATTATTTAACGAATCGGGGGGGGTAAAATTAAGAATTCTTAGTACCTTTGCATCGGTTTATATGCGTGTACCTACTCTCTTCACGCGCGTACCTATATTGTATATAATGTAAATCTCTTAACTAATAACTAACTTTAATTCAAACAACAATGAAGAAAATCAAACTTCTTCTTGCCGCTATGGCGGCAATGGTCGGCATGACAGCTAACGCTCAGCTGACCAGTGGTACTGTGTACTGGCTTCAAGATGTCGGTACAGGTCAATTCCTTAGTCAAGGTGACGACTGGTCAACCAAGGCTGTAATGAAAGATGTTGGTGGTCTCGGCTTTGAGGCTGTTTATGTATCTGATGGCGTTTACACGCTGAAGAACATCATGTGGAACACCGTGAAAAGTACCAATCTTGGACTTGGTGCTGATCAATATGTGGATCAGACCCCTGTGAATTATACGCTTACAGCTTCTGGCGTTGGTTTCAAGGTAAGCTATAATGGCAATTACTTGGTAAATAATGGGAATGAGAATGCCTACAAAGAGAAGCCTATAGGAAAGACTACGGATGTAAACGCAGCTACCGTATGGAGATTCCTGACTAAAACTGAGTATGATGCAGCCCTCCAGGCTTACTATGATGGCCGTGCCGCTGCTATGGCAACCTCTATGGGTCTGAGTGGTATCACAACTCTATCAGCACTGGAGACAGAAATTGCAGATGCCAGCTATGTCAAAGTAGATCAGACATCCAAGATTACCAACCCAAATTTCTCTGGAAACTGGGATGGCTGGACTCATGGAGCAATCTCTCAACGTGGAACCGGTTCAGGAGGAGTTGGTGAATTCTGGACTGGCATAGGTTATGCCAAGCAGACAGTAGGTAGCCTTCCAAACGGATTATACAAAGTGACGTTTGTGGGAACCTATCGACCTGGTAGTACCGCTAATGCTGATGCTGTAACGTCTGCAAAGACCAGTAGTCCAGTTTTCGTATATGCCAACAACGACAAGAAAGAGTTGGTTCACTGGATAGACGTTTCCGCAAGAAGTAATAATCAGGGCGGTATCACTACAGCCAATGGCTATGGTCACACGTTCTATACTTACGTGACTAATGGTACAATAGAACTCGGTGTGGTTGACGACGGATGGTTGGGCGATGGCACACAAGTTTGGTGTCCCTTTGGTCAGTTCACGCTGACCCAGATTTACAGTCTGGCCATGTATCAGGCTATGCTTGCTGAAGCTGTTGCCAATACTTCTGCTTATAATGGCATCATCCCCACTGCTGCTTATGATGCTATTCAGGCTGTAGTCACAGAGAAGAATATCACTTGGAGCACTGCTGAGGAATATGTTGCAGCAATTGATGCTATCAACACGGCTATTTCAACATACGCTTCTTCAGATATTCAGAATGCTTATACTAAGGTTCTTGAAGCTAAAGCTCTCTACAACCAAACTGACTACACAGATGCAAATAATGCAAAGGCCACATTCAAGGGTTACCTCGATGCAGCTGATGCAACTACTACGCTGTCAGCTTTGAATACAGCTATTATTGATATCAAGAGCCATCTCCTTGACTTTGTAACAGCTGTTACACTCGATGCCAATGCATACTTCGACCTCACCAACTTCCTCGTTGTAAACCCGACAGTTAGTGCAAACGTAGATGGTTGGACTACAAAGAAAACTTCAGGTAATGGTCCTACCACCAACTATGGAGAGACAGAGTTTTATAATGCCAACTTCAAGTTCTATCAGTCACTCACCCTTCCGCGTGGCACATGGGAGTTCGGTGTAACGGGCTTCCACCGTGGTGGCCAAGGAGACTATACAACCTATTTCTATGCTGGTGAGGATAAGATACTCATTCCTGGTGTGGTTAGTTCTATTGTGAATACCATGGCACAGGCTCAGACTTACTTTGACGGTGGCAATGGCAAGGTTGCGTTGAAATTCGCTCTTGAAGAGGCCTCCAATACCATTGAAATCGGTATTGAGAACACCGATACGCAGACTGATAAGTGGACCATCTTCCGCGATTTCACATTGAAGTTCTACGGCTCGGCCATTGACTACAGCATTTATGAGGATAACTGGAATGCTGCCGTTACTGCTGCTAAC
This sequence comes from uncultured Prevotellaceae bacterium, assembly GCA_947166655.1. Classification (GTDB taxonomy): domain Bacteria; phylum Bacteroidota; class Bacteroidia; order Bacteroidales; family Bacteroidaceae; genus Physcousia. Next base: position 66 of record CAMVFC010000092.1, on the reverse strand, counting down.
AATGCTAAGACCGCACATTCTGACGTTACCGTAGGTTCAGAATATGTCGCTCTTAACACAGCCCTG
>CAMVFC010000091.1 GCA_947166655.1 uncultured Prevotellaceae bacterium | reverse complement strand
AGAATATCATCACCGCTGCACAGGCCGTGGCTCCCGAACACTTGCAGAACCTTAAAGAATATGCCGTGAAATACGGTGCAGGAGATGCCGTTGACAAGGTAGATGCCGCCCTGGCAGCCATCGAGGCCGGTAACGTCTCGCAGATCATCGCCACGATGACAGCCGTGAAGGCAGCCGCCACGCCGCTTGCTGCCAGCATCCTGACACAGATGATTGGATATGCTCAGAACTACCAGGCATTAGCAGACGATGTAACCGCAGCACAGGCAGCCCTGAATGGTGGCAACTATATCACCATGATTATCACTGCCAAGGCTCTGTACGCTAAGCTGACGGCTGCCGCTGCAGAGGAGACCGTGATACTGGCCGACGGCGAAACTTACACGCGGACATTGGATATGACGGTTGCTTCGGCCACCTACAAGAAGAGCATCGCCGAGGAGCGCGTGGGCCTGCACCAGGCTTGGCTCGTGCCCTTCGACTACACCCTCACCAGCGACGATATGAATGCCTTCTCGTTCTACAAGATCAACATGATTGCCAACGCTCCGAACCCCGAGACCGAGGCATCGGACGACATCTGGGTGTTCCTGAAGAGGATGAACGAAGGCGAGGTGCTGCACGCCAACATGCCTTACGTCTATAGGGCAAAGAGTGCCGTGGATAACTATGCATTCACCACCGCTGGCGCTATGCTGAAGGCGAAGGCCACCGATGCCCGCATCACCATGATGACGGCTGAGGACACCTACACGCTCTACGGCACTTACGAGGGCACGACGGCCACTGCCGAAGACCCGTTCTACTATGTGAACATCGACGGCGACCTGAGCCTCGGCAACGACGGCACAGTGACCGTGGGCGCCTACCGCTGGATTATGCGCGTGGAGAGCAAGTTCGGCCCGACACCTGCCTATGCCCGCGGAATACACTTCTTTGACGGTGAGGACAGCGAGACAACGGGTATTAGCCTCACCCCCAACCCCTCTCCAAGGGGCGAGGGGAGTATATACACTCTTGACGGCCGCCGCATAGCACAGCCGAAGAAGGGCGGACTCTACATCGTAAACGGCAAGAAGGTTGTAATAAAGTAAATGGAGGGCACAACTATGAAAAAAGTATATTTGAAACCCGCAATTGAAATATTGGAGGAAGAACCGGCTCAGATGCTCTGCACCAGCACCGTGATTAACCCGGGCAAACCCAACAAGCCCGCCGGCGCACGCAAGTTTGGCTGGGACCTCTGGGACGATGAGGAAGACAATCCGTCGGGTAGCGGCAGCATCTGGGACGAGTAACTGCAACCCTCAGAACCAGTCATCGGGGGCCATGCGCCAAGAGTGCGCATAGCCCCCGATTTCTGTTTTCTCTGAACGCCGTGAATATAGAGGCATCTCCAGAGGCGACTACTTTCCATTGTCGTTACATTGGCTTCGCATGGGCAATGTTCACAAATTATGGCTGCGCAGCCAATTCTTTGCAAGCCGCTCGGCGACGATAGGAGACGCTTGCCAGAGCAAGAAGTAAAGCAAGGAGGACACCGATATGACAAAGAAAGTAATCGATTATAATCGCTTGCCTAAGCAAGAATATCAGAAGCCCGTGATGGAAATTCTTGAGGCTGACATTGAGCAACAGATTCTGGCCGGGTCTGTTACGAGCTTGACGACCTCTGGCCTTGACGATGACCTGATTCTTCCCGACGACGAAGAGCCTAAAAGTGGCAGTGTTTGGGAAGAAGCTTGGTAACTATTTGTACCATTAGCAACCATCATTCGGGGACGGAGCACTTTCGTATGCTTCGTCCCCGAATTTTTACATCAAATCCAGTATATCCCTAAAGAAAGCCTCGACAGTCCGTTGCATTAATGGCTCGTCATCTAAAAACTATCCGCATAAGCGATAATAACGCCCCCCAAAAATCTACACTTTCTCATCCATTTTGTGCTTTCATAAAGTTAAAAGTGTTAAATCTTTAACTTTTTTGTTGTTCATAGAATCTATGGTTTCACTTTTCTACCGTTTAACACGTAATTTGTTGATATAAAATGAAATGCAAATACACTCCATGACAGGCATACCAATGGTTGGGACAGGAGAAACCAAATGCTTGACGAGCAACGCAAACAGCAGGAAGCGCTATGGCAGAAGCAGAGTCACAGACTTATAGAGATTGTGAGGAATAACGAAGGAGTTTGGCTATCGGCAAAACTATTCTACATCGTCGGCTCCCTTTCCCTCCTGTCAATCATAACGATTGCAATGGAAATTGCCGTCTATGTGTATTTCCATTGGATTCAATAAGACCCGCCGCCCGTCGAGAGGGAGAGCGGGAAGGACACATCATAGAAACAACGTGTGGGAGATGTGATGATTGTTTTCATGTTCATTCTTCGAGTTTCGCTTTCATTTCCTCCAGCATCAGAATGAATCTGTCGTACCCTGCTTCAGCGGCACGTAGAAGGATACCTTCTCGGACAATCCGGCCTTCGGGCGTGAGGGTAACATTGAATGGAATGGCATTGAAGCCGAACAACTCTTGGAGTTGATGGAAACGGTTGTCGTCAATGGCTATGTTTTCCTCTCCCTCCAGATTCTCTTGGACAAATGCAAGGTAATCCTCGCGATTGGGATTGCACTCATTGGCCAGAAACACAAATTTGACATCCGAACGTTCATGCAGACGATGCCGGAATTCCTTTGTCGCCCTAATCTCAGCCTTACAGGGTGCACACCACATTGCCCAGAAATCCAGAACGATATAGCGATCTGGGTATAGGGCAAGGATGTCTTTCACGAAGTGTGCGGCATCGCCTTCTGGCAAGGGAAGTGTGGAATCCATATTGGCCTGCTCATCAAAAATCTGTTGTGCCTTTCTTTGAAGAGTCGGATGTGTGAGGAATGATCGTGTCGAACGGAAATTTTCTTCTGCCGTATCTGTTTTCAACCATTCGCCAATAGCCTCGTTGATGCAATGGAGCTGCAACAACTGTATTGGCAACACGTCGTTCTCCGAAGCAAACAACCTCCGTCCTGTGTCGCGAAGCAATGACAGCTGCTCCGTTACCTCATCCCTGCTGTTTCCCCATGCCATCCCACGTTTGACAAACAAGGGATAGCGGAGAGGTGCAGAAAACTCGAGGGCATTCAAATACAATTGAAAGAATTTGGAGGCAAGCATGAGGGAATCATTATTAGGCAACCGCCTCAGAAGAGGATATGTTTCAGGTAGGCTGAGCCGTTCCATCATGGCATTACCTGCGGTGTATGGAGCCGCAGGATCATTTTGCGCCATCTTGTCTTGTATATGGCTGAAATAGCTGAGATAGGCGGTCCCGAAGACTGCCGCCATGTCGCATTCTGCCAACCGACGTTCGAAAGAGGTGAAGTGGTGTGTATCAGCTAAGGTGTCAAGTTTTTGTTGCCAAGCACTATAAAGAGAGTCGGCAAAAGCGTTATAGGCTTCGATGTCACCTTCAAAGAAACGACAGAGTTTTAGCAGGCTAAGATAGTCGTTTCTGACTTTTAGCAGTCGTGCAACTTCTGCGGAGTGTCCGCCTCCATATATGCAATCTGGCACATCGCCGTCATGGAAACATATCGTGATGTCCAATGTGTCACTTGGACAGAGGTAGAAAGGCACTTGTTGCTTGCTAATATATATTTCGCTTGTGTAAAACCAGTTGAGGATTGGATGATGCAACAACAGCCGCTTCTCAAATGTCCCATCTTCCCGTATCTCTGCAGTCGCAGTCTTCAGTTCTCCCGTGAAGATGTCCGTCACCTGTGCCGTCAGATTCTGAAAGCCCATCGCCGGTGAATAGTCAACAATCCGTCCTCGGACAACTGCCGAATCTGTGCAGAAGAACGGCTCTTGCCCCTGCCCCGTCATTGTGACGAGGGCAAGCAGGATGGTGATGATGGTTTGCTTGTTCATATTCATTTCGGTTTGTCCGCATTATTGTTTTTATTGCAACACCTGATTGATTTCCTTCATCATGTCGTCAACATTCCTCCAGCCAGTGAATGCGTGGTGGATGGTGCCGTCGGCATTGATGAGAACCCAAATGGGTACGCCGCTTGTATTACATGGAAGCTGGCTGTGCAGAGACTGAAGTTGCTGCTTGGTCAAGCGGTAGTGGTCGCCGATGTAGTTGGGAATAAGACGCTGCCATGTGGAGAGGTCAGAGTTTTCGCTGGCGATGTTGACGAAGTGGATGCGGTCGGCAAGTTCTTTCTTTTTATCGTGCATATCCTTGAAGGCTAATCGGCACGGGCCACAGGTGGTTTCCCAGAGGTCCAACAATACGGGCTTCCCATTATAAGGCTTCAGAATAGTGGCAAGAATATCATCTGCATTATCAGACAAGGTACAAACGCGGGACATCCCCTGCTCGCTGACGAACGAGAGTTCCCGCTCCATCCGCTCGTTATAGTCCAACACATCCTGAGCCAGTTCTGGCAAGAATGTCAGCACGCTGTCTTTCTGTGCCTCAGTAAGCAGAAATCTCTGCGCTCCCATTTGTTCCAGGAACTTTGAGGCCAGACGACACTGCTGGTACTCTGCCGGTAGCTTTACGGGCTGACTGACATACGAATCAACGAAAGTGTCGGGCATACTCCACATAACATAGCAGAGTACGGGATTGGCCCAAGGGTCATCCTTCATATAAACCTCCAAACGCTGTTTCAGTCGTGCTTCGAAAGCATCATACGCCTCGTCCGTATCAATGCCCGCATATTGGATGGACTGGCCACAGAAGGGCATCATCGCTCCACATTCATAGCGGTTGACGGCCTTTGCAAACTCACGATACGCTTGACCTATTTCCCTGTCGTTGTCTATCAGTTCATTAACACGTTGGTAAGTAGAGTCCAGATAATGGAAGTACCCCTGCTCGCTCTTCTCGGGCAATTCGTTTGCCAGTTGCCCCATGTTGCGTTTCGCTTCTATGTCGCGATAGATGGTCTCTGGATCGATGCCCTGTTCTGTGGCATAGACCAAATCGTGATTGAAGTCGGCCAACTGCCCGCCGAACATCAGCGCATTGGCCAGCCCCTGCGTTTTCAACTTATTAAGGTCGAGCGTAAACGTAACCGTCTGCCCAGGCACTACGTAGCAGATGAAGCGACATTCCCCCACTGCCACATGGCAGTCCACCGTTGTACCCGTAGGCAGGTTCAGACTGAATCTTCCGTCGGCATCCACGGCAGCACTTGCTTGTCTGAGGGCATCTCCAGTTCCCGATGTGTACTTCAATACATAGCGGACATGTACACTTTCCGTTATCTGCTGGTTGTTTCCTATAATCTGTCCGCTTAACACCGCAGGTTCCTTCGAATACTGAAACGCAGGCAGATGCTTTTGCGCCAGTCCCGTCACTGCGACGAGGGCGAGGAGGACGGTGATGATGGTTTTCTTGTTCATTTTGTTTTGTTTTATTTGTTGTCGGGAAATATCTCTTCGAGTTTCGCTTCCAATTCGTCCATGCTTAGACCACGGGCGAGGATGGTGCCGTCGGGGGCGAAGAGTATAGTTTCAGGGATGGTAACGAAACCGTATGCCTTTGCAACTTTGTCTTGGGTGTTGAGCAGTTGTGGGTTAAAGACAACGGCATGTATTCACCAGGTCACCACCTCTGACTCGCCGAAAGAATCATAACCGCTGATAAGGACTTTGTCGCCCGCGTTGAGGCCACTGAGCACTTCGTAATACGCTGTGTTCTGACGCCCTAATTTGATGGGGACGCGATGCGCAGAGTGCCCTGCGGCATCGACCTTCATAATCCATTGGCCACTCGTTTGTGCATAGAAATTTCCTCGGGGGATGATAACTCGCTGTTCTGGCTTGCCAAGTTCGATTTGCAAACGAAGGGTCTGACCTAAGCGGAGTGAAGCCCTATCCACTCCCAAAGGTTTTAACTCCACGGCAAAAGTGTGCTCCTGCACTTGAGGCGTGGTGCGGCTGACTTGAAGGGGGAGCATGCGCCCCTTCAACATGGAGGTGGCAGGTAGGCCCGACTGTACACGGTCGATATAGTATTCATTCAAGCGAGCCGTCACCTTAAAGTCTGTCAGCACGCCTATTTCACCCACCTGTTCCCCAGCAGCCACCTGTCCACCAATGACGGCGTTGAGGTTGCTGATCTGTCCGTCGGTAGGAGCCAGAATGACGAGGGCTTCGCGACGGCGGTTACTGTTTCCAAGCTGCTGTGCTTCCATTGCCATCTGTTGCTGAATAAGCTGACGGTTAATTGCGTTCAGCACGGAATCCTGATGCAGGCTCTCGATGTTCAACAGTGTGCGCCGGCGGTTATATTCATATTCGTCTTTTGCCACCTTCAGTTGCGCCTTGCTTTTCACACCCATGCGAGCCTCTTCCTCAGCCAACTCATAGTCCTGTTCCATCTTTTTCAGTTCGAAGTCTGCCTGCAGGGCTTGACTGCGCAGGGTGATGCTTTTCTGCTGCATCTCGATGAGTTGCTGTCGGTGCTGCATCTGTTGCAGGTCATAGCTCTGCCGTTCTGCCGCCATCTCCTCCAATACTTTCGGGTTTGACAGGACGAGTATGGTATCGCCACGTCTCAACACATCACCATTTTGGCAGCAGATACGCTCCACCGTACCACCTTCTGTAGCGTTCACCCGCATACTTGTTGCCGGAGCAACCATGCCGCTTACATCAATATACTCCAGGAACTCTCCCTCTGTGACAGTTGCTATCTGCTCATCGGCAATTTCAACCTTCAGTGTCCGGGGTCCTAATTGCAAAACCAGTGCATAAACCAATAGAGCGACCAACATGGCACCGCTCAGCAAATACATACGGTATCTTACATACCACGGTTTTTTCGGTATCTTTATATCCATCCCTTTTATTGTTTCAACGTCAGACTTCTTAATCCATAAAACAAGCTCCAATAAGTTTGCAGCGCACTGATGAAGGCTCTTTGAGCATTATCCTTCTCGTTGATGCTCGTATTGAACTCCAGCAGCGTAGTACGCCCTTGCATGTACAGCCATCGCGCCACCTCGTAGCGTCGAAGTGCAGTTTCCCTTGTTCTATACGCAATCTTTACACGATAGGCCTGCAGGTTGTATTGCCTCACCATCTTCAGCACGTTCAGCCGGAAGTCCTGCAACGCCTGCTCGCTCTGTATCTGTGTCAGTTCTAATCGTGACTTCGCCACACGCACCTCTCCCTTTCCGCGTCCCCAATCCAAGAGTGGCAACGACAGCGTCAGGCTCACATATTCCTGTTCCAAAGGTCGGGTGTAAGCCTCTTTCAGTGTCGAGCCTTTCTGCGAAAGACCGAATTGCACATACAGGTCTGCTTTCAGCCCGCGGTTGGCTTTTGCCGATGACAGCGCGCTCTCGCTCTCCACAACGTTCAGCCGCAGTTGCGCAGGGTCGGGATTGTTCGCCAAAGCTAAAGCCAACGCCTCGTCGGCATCCACCACGTTGTGGTTGATGAACGTGTCGGGCTCCACCTCTAAGGCCACTTGCGCCTTGATGCCAAGGTAGGAGTGCAGCGTCTGCATAGCATCCTCCACCTCTGCTTCGGCATTCAGGCAGTTTGTCTCTTCGGTCAGTTTACCCACCTCCAACTGCAGCATCTCGTTCTCCGTGATGCTTCCGCGCTCATAGCGGCGACGGGCATAGCGTAGCAATGTGTCGCTGACTGCATAGTTCTGTCGCGCAATAGCTAAGTTCGTCTGCGCAGAGGCAAGCATAAAGAAATAAGTGCTCGTGCGCGAGGCCACTAACTCCATTGTCTCACGATACTGCTTCAGAGCAATGCTGTGACGCAGCGGTTCCGTACGCCGTGCCCACCGCAGGCTGTTATGCCCGAAGAGGTTCTGCTGATAACCAATAGAAAAAGGTACACTGCTATAACCGTGCGTGCGCTGTTCGAACTCGTCGAGTCGCTGTAGGTTGTTGCGCAGGAACAGCGTGCCGCCGGTTAATGTAACATGCTGAGATACACTCAGCGACAGGTCGGTATTCAGTTGATTCTGCCGCACGAAGACGTTGGTACCGTCGGGCTGGGTGATGCTGTTTAATTGCCGGTTCAGCGAAGGCGAGCTGCTCAGCGCCACTGAGGGCAAGTAGTTGGCTTTATAATAGCGGAAACTCCACTCCGCAGCCTCCAGCGAGTGCTTTGCCGCCAGCGCGTCGCTTGACTGCTGTTGCGCTAATGCAATGGCATCGCTGAGTGTCAGCCGCAAACTGTCGGATGGCAGTCCGGCACAGGCTTCTGCCCCTATAGTTGCAAACAGCAACATGAACAGCAATATGAACAGCCACCTTCTCATATACCTATAATTCTACCTCTGTGACTACCTGCCCGTCTGAAAGGTTGACGATGCGCTGGGCATAGGAGGCATCGCGCTGTGAGTGGGTCACCATGACGATGGTGGCTCCCTCGTCGTGGAGCTGGCTGAGCAGCTCCATCACCTCGCGGCCGTTCTTCGAGTCGAGGTTGCCCGTCGGCTCGTCGGCGAGGATGATTCTCGGGCGTGCGACGACGGCACGGGCGATGGCCACACGCTGCTGCTGACCGCCTGAAAGCTGGCGGGGGAAGTGCTTGGCACGATGGCTGATGTCCATCCGCTGCATGGCTTCCTCTACACGCTTGCGACGCTCAGCCTTCGGAAGACGCATATAGAGAAGGGGCAGTTCAATGTTCTCTTCCACGGTCAGGTCATCGATGAGGTTGAAGCTCTGAAAGACGAAGCCGATGAGCCCCTTGCGCAGCTGGTCGCGCTGCGGCTCAGTGAGGTGGCTCACGTCCTGTCCGCCCAGCAGGTACTGCCCTCCCGTGGGGGCATCAAGCAGTCCGAGAATGTTGAGCAGTGTCGATTTGCCGCAGCCGCTGGGTCCCATGATGGCGACAAACTCACCGTCGTTGATGTCGATGTTCACGCCACTGAGGGCAATGGTGCGCACCTCTTCCGTCTGGAAGGCACGCTCGAGATTGAGTGTCTTAATCATATTATTGCAAACTGAAAGTTTAATTCATGTAATTCGTTGTTTAGTTCTCTTTGAGCACTTGATAGGGCTTGATTCTTGTGGCCTTCCACACCTGATACCACAGCGTGAGGGCGCAGAGGATGAGGATGAGGACGATACTTAGTAGCGGAATCCACCAGGCAAAGGAGGTACGTATGGTGTATGAGGCCATCAGGTGGTGGATGACGAGCAGGCTGACGGGCAGCGAGGCTATGGCAGCCACCCCAAAGATGATGAGATAACGGCGCGAGAGCAGCAGGACGATGTCGCGGAAGGTGGCTCCGTTCACCTTACGCAGGGCTATTTCGCGGAAGCGGCGGCGCACGTCGAACATCATCAGGCCCAGCACGCCGAGGCACGTCACGACGATGGCCAGCAGCGAGAAGGTGACGAAGATGCGGGCCGTGCGCTGGTCCTCGCGGTAGAGTTCCTGTCGCTGGTCCTCCACCCACTGGTATCTCAGTTCGCTGGTGCCGAAGAGCTCCATCTCGAGGTCCTTCAGCTCGCGGATAATGTCGTCCTCGTGCCCTTCGGCCACGTCGAGCAGGTAGTTGCGCCCCTCCATCTGGCGGGCATCAAACCGAAAGTCTTTCTCCCACTTCTCGAACATGAGGATCAGCGGGCGCACCGGCTCCGACTGACGGCCCGTGTTGAAGTCGCGCACCACGCCGACAATGCGGTAGGGTGGATTGTCTTTCTCACGCGCAGCAGTCCAGAAGATGCGGTCGGCAAACTGCACGAGGTCGGTCTCGCGGTTCTTGATGCCTAATGCCTTGATGGCCGCCTCGTTGGCTACGCAGGCATAGTCCTCCATCGACAGGCTGTCGTCGGGCAGCACGCCCTCCACCAGTTGCAGGCCGAACATGCGTGCCGCCCCGCCTGTCATATACAGCATGTCGATGCTGCTGCCGTCAGCAAGCCCAACGGGGAAGCTGCCGTTGATGAAACCTTGATCAACGTCGATGCCTTTCAGGTAGGGCAATGCCTGTAGCCGCTGCTGCACGACTTCCGCCTGGCTTTTTTTCCTCTCTATCATGGCATAGAATTCATCCTGTGTCCATGACCCACGGTTCGATGGCGGATAGATGACGGCGTTGAGCAGGCCCTTGGTGCGGAAGCCTGGGTCGGCCGTCAGCATCACATGCAGCTGCCGCATAAAATAGATGCTGACCGTGAGCAGGGCGAGGGAGATGAAGAACTGAAGGCCCACCCCTAACCCCTCCCAAAGAGAGTGGAATGAGTTCGTCGGTATGCTACTCGCTATCAGCGGCAATCCAAAGATAACAGCCAGCGTCAGCCCTACGTCAAACTTCCATTGAAACATCACCTCTATATTATAATAGGTGGCGAGCAGCGGCTCGGCCAGTTCTACTACCGTCCACACGCCAATCATGGTGAGCAAGGCCACGAGGAAGGTCTCTGCATAGAGCTGGGCGAAGACATCCCAGCGCGAGGCACCGAACAGGCGGCGCACGTGCAGCTCGTGGCGGCGGTGGGAGCGCATCACGGCGAAGAGGTTCACGAAGTTGAACAGGCCCACGCCAAGCAACAGCATGGCCACGAAGAGCAGCATCCACAGGTGGGCAGCCGACGCACTATGAACGACACAGTCAAATTCTCCCCAATAGCCTTTGGAGAAATTCTTTTGCAGCTCCTGCGTATAGGGCTGTAGGCCATAGCGTATGGGCCTGTCCTCGAACATAGCTAACCGCTGTTCGGGCTGTCGCTTGTTGTAGTCGCTGACGCTGGCACCCTCGCTCAGTCGGACGACTCCGATGGCAATGCTGTTCCGAGGGGCGTAGAAGTCCTCGTCGGCGAAGTCGGCAATGTCGAAGCGTATGCTCGACTTGGTGCTGGGCTGGCGGAACACGCCCACGACGGTGTTCACGTCGCCATCGCCCACGGTGATGGTCTTGCCCACGGCGCTCTCGCCGGGAAACAGCCGCGCCGCCAGCTCCTCGCTGACCATGCACTGGCCTTTGGCGCGCAGCTTCAGCGTGCCTTCCACTGCTTCTAATGGATAAACCTGCGCGAAGGCGCTGTCCACGCTGAGGGCTTGGGGATAGAATGTCTCGCCCTTCTCCGGCGTGACGGCATACATGGCGCGCAGGTGGATGTTCGTCCAGCACTCCACGTCGCTCTGGTTCAGGACGGGCGAGACGAATTGCGACTCGTGGTTGGGGTCGAAGGTCTCCATGGGCCTCCAGTCGGCTTCCCCTTCAATCTGTACGCAGCAGAGGAAGGTGCGGTCGATGGCGGGCATGAAGTGGTCGATAGTCCACTCCTGGTAGAGGTAGCGGCTGATGATGACGGTGCCGCTGAGCGAGATGATGAGGCCCAGCAGCGACAGCGCCGTGTAGCCCTTCATGCGGGTGATGATACGAAATGCTTGTTTCATAATGACTTGATGATTGTTTACATCACTACATATCAACAATCGTGCCAGAACACGATGTGACTGGAAACCAAAAAGATATAAAAACTAAAGCTTGGACAACACTGTGCGCATACGCTCAGAGGTGTGCGGAAAAGCACACGATGACAGGTTACAGCTTGATGATGAAGGTTGTGCCGCGGCCCTCCTCACTCTCCACACGGATGGAACCTCCGTGCTTGAGTATAATTTGGCGGCAGAGGCTGAGACCAATGCCTGTGCCGGCAGGTTTTGTGGTGAAGAAGGGAATGAAGGCATGTTCGAGGACATCGGGCGACATGCCACCTCCGTTGTCACGAATGCGAATTTCGTCATCACTGACAGAGACTTCCACCTTAGTGGCCCCGCTTTCGTAGGCATTCTTGACAAGATTGATAAGCACCTGCTCCAACTGGGAACAATCGGCTGTCAACAGTCCATCACCTTGAGTATGAATCTGCGGATAGAGTCCTGAAATGTGTTCAAGGAGTTGGCTGACAGGAAAATTCGTGAGTTCGGGAGCCTTGACGCGAGTAAGCTGACGGTAACTCTCCACAAAATCGAGCAGAGAGTGGCAACGGCGATTGATGACAGCAAAAGCTTCGTTCGTGCCAGTTAAGGTTTCGCTGATGGAGATGATGGGCGTGAGGGAGTTCATGATTTCGTGAGTTAGCACACGGATGAGTTGCTGCCAAGCTTCCATCTCCTTCCGCTGCATCAGCACCGAGACATCTTTCAAAGCGACAATGAGGCGACGCTGTCCATCCATTCGGAGCAGGACGGCGGAGAGCGCGCAGCCGTCCACCACTTCTGCATGTTCAGCAATGGCTTGAAGAATGTTGCTGGGGAGGGATGTGCCAGAGACAATGACACTTGCCGCATGGTTCATCCAGTCGATACGTCCATCGATGGAACAGACAAAGAGGGCGGTATCGACGTTCTCCGTCAGCTGCCGCAAATACTGCAACTGCCGTTCGGTATCGGTCTGCCGTGTGCGCAATTTATCGTTCATCTTCTCTGCCTCGTGATAGGCATAGAGCAGACGCTCGACACGACCGTAAAGCGAGACGCACAGCCACAGCAGGGCAATAGCCACAGCGATGGATGGCCAGACGAGGTGGGTCTGAACACTCACGCCCAACACTGTCATAAGAACCAAGAGACCTACGATGTATAGCAGATATGTTTTCATGATTTATTCAGTTTCCTATACAATGCAAACCTTGTGATTCCCAACAATTCAGCTGCACGAGTAACGTTACCTCCAGCTATCTGCATGGCCCGCTCGATGGCTTCCTGTTCCAGACGCTCTAAGTTTAACGTCTGCGCCTGTGACGTGCGGCGCACGGACTCTTTCAACACAAAGTCCTGAGCACAGAGAGCTGGAGCATTGGCCAACAACACGGCCCGCTCCACGGCATGCATGAGTTCACGCACGTTGCCAGGCCACGTATGGCGCAGCAATTTCTGTCGGGCATCGCGATTGAGCGTTTTGACCACCTTATTATATTTGCTCGCGTATGTATGGAGGAAATGCTCAGCTAACAAAATGATATCTTCGCCACGTTCACGCAGTGGGGGTATGGTAATCTCGATGGTGTTAATGCGGTAGAAGAGGTCTTCGCGGAAACGTCCTTCGGCCACCTCGGTATGGATGTCGGCATTCGTGGCACAAAGGAGACGCACGTCAATGGGTGTCACCAGGGTGCTGCCAAGGCGCGAGATTTCTCTTCGCTCCAAGGCCGCCAATAGTTTCGTCTGCAAGAGCAGCGGCAGGTTCCCTATCTCGTCGAGGAACAACGTGCCACCCGATGCCGTTTCCATGCGTCCGGCTTTCGACTTACGGGCATCAGTAAAAGCCCCCTTCTCATAACCGAAAAGTTCGCTCTCGAACAGCTGTTCAGGCACGCTGCCAAGGTCAATGCTGACAAAAGGTTTTGTGGCTCGCTTGGAGAGAGCGCACAACTGCCGGGCGATAACATCCTTGCCTGTGCCGTTTTCGCCGAGAATGAGTACGTTAGCATCGGTCGGCGCCACTTGTGCCACCGTCTGCAACACACGCTGCATGACAGGACTCTGGCCGATGATGGTGGGTGCCGCCGTTGCGCCGAAGGGCGATGCCGCCACCTCCATGCGCTGTTCCAGCAGTCGGCTCTTGTGGCGTTCGCGACTCAGCTCAATGCCAGCGAAGAGCGTGGCTAAAAGCTTGGAGTTGTTCCACGGTTTGGTGATAAAGTCTGTAGCTCCGCTCTTCAGTGCCCTCACCGCCTTGTCGGCATCAGCGTATGCTGTCATGAGGATGACCACAGCCTGCGCATCGCGATGCAGAATATGCTCCAGCCACTCGAACCCCTCCTCACCACTGATGGCATCGCGTTTGAAGTTCATATCCAACAGCACTACGTCTGGATGTACCATATCATAGAATCGGTCTATTTGTTCGGGCTGTTTCGTCACACGGATTTCCTCCACCAATGGCTTCAGCAACAAATTCAGCGCAAAGAGAATGTCTTCGTTATCGTCAATGGCGAGCACCTTACCTTTTTTCCCTTCCATCATTGCTTCGTTTTATGATTTTTCGGGGGCAAAGGTAAAGAAAAAAATCCACATAGGTTCGACTTTCCATAGCAAAAACACCTCTATCCTTCCCAACACCTCGCTTTTGTGCGCATTCGCACGATTAAGTGCGATTACGCACACTCCCCTGCCAGCATTCCAACACACATGAAAAGCGGAGTGAAAAAATATGGTTCATCCGACAAATGCATAGGTCTTATCGTGTAAAGAAAGGATTTTGAGT
>CAMVFC010000090.1 GCA_947166655.1 uncultured Prevotellaceae bacterium | reverse complement strand
CGTGCAGGTTCAGGATGCCGGGTGTGCAGGCTGAAAGGGTCAGGTGTGGAGGGCGTAAGAGAGGGATGTGGCGGCTAAGCGATAGGGGCGTGGAGAGTGTAAGTGAGGGGGCCTTGTCCTGCGTCAGACGGGTGGTTTCTTTTCAGCTGCGGATCTTGGCAAGACCTCCTTCGCTGGTTTCTTTGTACACGGAGGGCAGGTCGTGTCCGGTCTGTTTCATGACTTTCACGATGCGGTCGAAGCTGACGCGATGCTGTCCGTCTGAGAGTGATGCATAGAAGTTGGCGTCGAGTGCTCTTGCCGCTGCAAAGGCATTGCGCTCGATGCATGGAATTTGTACGAGTCCGCAGACGGGATCGCACGTCATGCCGAGGTGATGTTCCAGTCCCATCTCTGCAGCGTATTCAATTTGGGCGACCGACCCCCCGAAGAGCTGACAGGCGGCGGCCGATGCCATGGCACATGCGACGCCCACTTCGCCTTGGCATCCGACGTCGGCGCCAGAGATGCTGGCATTGTACTTGACCAGGTTTCCGATGAGTCCGGCGGTGGCCAGGGCGTGCAGGATGCGCTCTTCGGAGAAGGTGTGGTTGTGGCCTAAATGGTATAGCACGGCGGGGAGTACTCCGCATGATCCGCATGTGGGTGCTGTGACGATTCGTCCTCCCGATGCGTTCTCTTCGCTGACGGCCAGTGCGTAGGCGTAGACCAGTCCCGAGCTCTGCAGGTTGGCTTTATATCCTTTGGCCTTGGTGTAGTAGATGGGTGCCTTTCGCTGCAGTCCGAGTGGGCCGGGAAGGACGCCTTCGTGGTCGATGCCTCTTTCTACGGCTTCGCACATCACCAGCCATACTTCGTGCAGGAAATCCCATATCGCTTCTCCCTCGCATGCTTCGACGTACTCCCAGAATGCGCGTCCGCTCTTTTGGCACCATGCCATGATTTCTTCCATGGAGTGTAGTCCATAGACTTCTTTCTGCTCGTCGTGGACGTCGTTTTCTCCTTCGCTGAGCGCGCCGCCCCCGATGCTGTATACGGTCCATGGATCGATGCTTTCCCCTTGCTCGTTGATGCAGGTGAAGAGCATTCCGTTGGGGTGGAAGGGCAGGAAAATCTGTGGTCGCCAATGAATCTTTGTCGGTGCTATGGGCGAGAGGATGTTCAGTATGGCGACATCCGTCATGTGGCCCTTTCCCGTGGCGGCGAGGCTCCCGTAGAGTGTTACCTCGAAGGCTTTTGCTTCGGGGTGGCGGCTTAGATAGATGGTGGCCGCGGCCTGTGGCCCCATGGTGTGCGAGGAGGAGGGGCCTATGCCGATTCTGTAGAGTTCGTGTAGTGATTGCATGGCGCAAAGGTAGTCATTTTCTGTCGGAAAGTTACTATTTCCCTGCGAAAGTATTGTCGGTTCGTTCATTTTTTGTACTTTTGTCTCGTCTTTTTATTACGGCAGAGGAAGAAAAATGAAGTATTCAGACCTACCCAAGCATCGCTTGAATCATCTGGTGAAGCCTGCGGGCTATTCGCTGGAGGAATGGCAGGTGATGCTTCGTATGCAGCAGGCGCAGCGCGAAGGTTTTGAGGTGGAGTGTGTCAGCGAACGTGACTACCCCGGAGAGTATCGCGTGTGCAATCCGAAGTCGGGCCGAGTGTATAAGGTCGTGTTCCGTGGGCCTAAGAGTCCGTGGAACTACTGCGATTGCATGGACTTCAAGACCTCCCAGCTGGGCACGTGCAAGCATATCGAGGCTTCCCGTCAGTGGATTGCCGACCATCACAAGCGCATTCATTGGGACTTGCCTTCATATACGAGTGTCTATCTCAGCTACCGTGGCAATGTGCGGCAGGTGAAGATCCGTGTCGGTGCCGCGCATGAGAAGGAGTTCCGCGAGCTGGCCCGTCGCTATTTCGATGAGCTGGACACGCTGCTGCCCGGCGCCTACGAGCATTTCGGTGTGTTTCTGAGCGATGCCAAGGCCATCGACGAGAACTTCCGCTGCTACCAGGATGCGCTGGATTATGTGTTGGAGCAGCGCGAGGCCATCGCCCGCCGGAAGCTCATCGAAGAGAAATATTCGGATGCCGACTTGGATGCTCTGCTGAAGACTTCTCTGTATCCTTACCAGAAGGAGGGCGTCCGCTTTGCCGTGAGCACCGGTCGCGCCATTCTTGCAGACGAGATGGGGCTGGGCAAGACTGTTCAGGCGATAGCCACCGTCGCGCTGTTGCGCCAGGAGAGCCTCGTGGGCAGCGTCCTTATCCTTTGTCCGACGACGCTGAAGTACCAGTGGAAGCACGAGATAGAACGTTTCACGGAGGCTTCGGTGGTCGTGGTGGAAGGTTCCCCCGAGCGCAGAAAAGAGCTCCTGGCCGGCGAGGCGTTCATCAAGATCGCCTCGTATAACAGCATCGCGAACGATACGCAAGCCATCGCTCAGCAATCGTTCGACATGCTCATCCTGGACGAGGTGCAGCGCCTGAAGAACTGGAACACGCAGATAGCGCGTGCCGTGCGCCGCATAGCGTCCCGCTACGCACTCATCCTGACGGGTACGCCGCTGGAGAATCGTCTGGAGGAACTTTACAGCATTGTGGAGCTGGTGGACCAGTTTCTGCTTTCGCCCTTCTATCTCTTCCGCGACCGTTATATCCAGACCGATGGCGATGGGCGGACGACGGGCTATCGCAATCTGGGCGAGGTGGGGCAGCGCGTGGCTCGTGTCATGTTGCGCCGTTGCAAGTCTGATGTAGAGTTGCAGCTGCCGGAACGTATCGACAAGAACCTCTTTGTCCCGATGACGGCGGAGCAGCAGCGTGCGCACGACGACCTGAAGCTGCAGGCCGCGCGGCTGGTGTCGAAGTGGCATCGCCAGCATTTCCTCTCGGAGATAGACCGCAAACGCCTGCTGACCACCCTCTCGCAGATGCGAATGGTGTGCGACAGTCTTTTCGTCCTGGATGAGCACAGCCATGCCGACACGAAGGTGGAGGAGACGATGAATATCCTGAACGAATGTGGCGTGACCGTGAATGGCGAGGGCAGCGCTGAGAGTGGCACGAAGGTCGTCGTCTTCAGTCAGTGGGAACGTATGACGCGTCTTGTGGCACAGGAACTGGAACGGAGTGGGGTGGAATATGCGTATGTGCATGGCAACGTGCCCGCACGCGAGCGGCAGCAGCGCATCGAAGCCTTTGTCAGTCGTCCCGAGGTGCATGTGCTGCTCTCCACCGATGCCACGTCAACGGGCCTGAACCTGCAGGCGGCTAACGTGCTGATTAATCTGGATCTGCCCTGGAACCCGGCCGTCCTGGAGCAGCGCATCGGGCGCATTCACCGCATCGGACAGACGCGTGGGGTGCAGGTGATTAACCTTATCTCCGTGGGCACCATCGAAGAAGACATGCTCTCGAAGCTGCGTTTCAAGACGGCACTGTTCGAGGGCGTGCTCGATGGCGGCGACGATGCCGTCTTTCTCTCGGACGACAAGTTCGAGGGTCTGCTGCCTGTCCTGGAGAAATATATTATAGAAGAGGAGGAAGCGGTGCCGCAGCAGGCGTCTCAGGAAGAGCCTGTTCAGCAGGAACTTGCCTTCGCAGAGACGGCAACGGCGGTGCCGAAGTCGTCGACGAGTGCCGCGTTCCTCCGTTCTCTGGCCGCTTTACTGGTCGAGGAAGCACCCGTCCGCGAGAGAATGGCCTCGCTGCTCGCTCAGATGGCAGACCAGATTTCAGGGAATGATAAAGAACCACAACCATAAACAGTACAAAAAAAACGACAATGGAATTTAAGATTGCAGTATTGCCGGGCGACGGTATCGGCCCGGAAATCTCAGAACAAGGCGTGGCCGTGATGCAGGCTGTGTGTGAAAAGTTCGGGCATCAAGTGACGTTTCAATATGCCCTTTGCGGCGCCGATGCCATCGACAAGGTGGGTGACCCATTCCCAGAGGACACCTTCCGGACGTGCATGGCCGCCGATGCCGTCCTGTTCTCGGCTGTCGGCGACCCCAAATATGATAATGACCCCACGGCGAAGGTGCGCCCCGAGCAAGGGCTGCTGGCCATGCGCAAACAGTTGGGACTCTTTGCCAACATTCGTCCGGTGGAGACGTTCGACTGCCTGGTGCACAAGTCGCCGCTGAAGGACGAGTTGGTGCGCGGCGCCGATTTCATCTGCATCCGCGAGCTCACGGGCGGCATGTATTTCGGCGAGAAGTATCAGGACAACGATAAGGCCTACGACACGAACTACTATTCGCGCCCGGAGGTGGAGCGCATCTTGAAGGTCGGCTTCGAGTATGCCCGTCGCCGTCGCCGCCATCTGACGGTGGTTGACAAGGCCAATGTGCTGGCCAGCAGCCGGCTGTGGCGGCAGATAGCCAAGGAGATGGCTCCGCAGTACCCCGACGTGGACACCGATTTCATGTACGTGGACAACGCTGCCATGCGTATGGTTCAGGAGCCGAAGTTCTTCGATGTCATCGTGACGGAGAACACCTTTGGCGACATCCTCACCGACGAAGGTTCGTGCATCACGGGGTCTATGGGTTTGTTGCCTTCAGCCTCTACGGGCGAGCACACCCCCGTCTTCGAACCTATTCATGGCTCATGGCCTCAGGCGAAAGGACAGAACATCGCCAATCCGTTGGCGCAGATTCTGTCGGTGGCCATGCTGTTCGAGTACTTCGACTTGCAGGCCGAAGGGCGTCTCGTCCGTGAGGCTGTGCGTGCCAGCCTCGATGCCAACGTGCGTACGCCGGAGATTCAGGTGGAAGGCGGTGGCCATTTCGGTACGCGCGAGGTCGGTGCCTGGATTGTAGATTATATAAAGAAATAAGGAAAAAGCCCACTTCCCCCTCTTCCCGACAGGGAAGGCGGGAGGTTGGGCGTCAGGTATTCAGGTCCGATGAAGTTAATCTTCCCGCTTACGTTACTCTTCTTTCTGTCTGCCGCCCTGCCGGCACAGGAATCAGCTCCCCTCCCTCAGCACGAGGATGCAGGGCGGTACCATCAACTCGTCCGCGATGGCATCTCGGCCATGGAAGCGGACAGTCTGGAACGGGCCGAGCAGTTGCTGCGCGATGCTCTGCGTGCCGACCCCACGGCACAGGGCAATGCCATCTTGTGGGGGCATCTGGCCGCCATAGCAGAGCGCACGGGACGAGAGCACGAGGCGTTGGAAGCTTACGTTATCGCCCTGGGGCTGTCGCCCGAGACGCCCGCGTTGCTGCTCGGTCGTGCCTCGTTGTATCTGAAGCTGGGGAACAACGAGCGTGCCCAAACGGATTACACGACGCTGCTCGAGCAATGGACCGACCACCCCGAGGCACTTCTCCTGCGGGGATACGTGCGTCAGCGCCTGCGCCAGTATCGCGATGCGCGTACCGACTATGAGCATCTCCTGCGTCTGCAACCCGACCATGAGCAGGCCTTGTTGGGATTGGCATTGGTGAACGATGCCGATCTGCGTCCGCGCGAAGCGATGGAGAATGTCAGTCGTGTCATAGAGGTCTACCCCGACCACGCCGATGCTTACGCCCTGCGTGCGGGGATGGAGGTGGAACGCCAGCAGTACGAACTGGCAGAACTGGACTATGCTGAGGCCATCCGCCTGAGCCCGAATAACCCAAGTCTTTATCTGGCCCGGGCGCACTTCTTTATGAAAATGAAACGCAAACGCGAAGCGCGCGCAGATGCTCAGCGTGCGGCTCAGCTCGGAGCCAGCGCCGGAGAGGTGGCGGGAGCAATCTCGCTTCGCTCGAAGTGAAGACAGAAATGTGAAGAGTGTAGAATAAGAATTACCTTTGCGACTTGACAAGCACGCTGTCAGCCAGAGTAATTCTTATTCTACACTCTTTCTTTTTTTTCACTCTTCTCTCAGGCGCTTTCAGCCTTTTCGGCAAATGGTCTGTGCGCGGTCGGGGCCTACTGAGAGGATTGTGATGGGTGTGTGCAGTTCCTTCTCGAGGAAGTCCACGTAGTCGCGGAACGCCTGCGGGAACTCGGCCTCGGAGGTCATGGCAGAGAGGTCCTCGCTCCATCCGGGAAGATCCTGATAGACGGCCTGCCATCCTTCGGTATCGAAAGGCATGTCGGTCGTGCGTACGCCGTCCTTCTCGTAAGCCACGCAGGCACGGATGGTCTGGAAACCGTCGAGCACATCGCTTTTCATCATGATGAGTTGCGTGACGCCATTGATCATGATGGCATAGCGCAGAGCGACGAGGTCCACCCATCCGCAGCGGCGGTTGCGACCGGTGACGGCTCCGTATTCGTGTCCGATCTCGCGCAGGCGGTCGCCCGTCTCATCGAAGAGCTCTACGGGGAAGGGGCCGGCACCGACGCGTGTGCTGTATGCCTTGAAGATGCCAAAGACCTCGCCGATGCGTGTCGGTGCGATGCCAAGGCCTGTGCAGACGCCGCCCGTGGTCGTGGAACTGGAGGAAACGAAGGGGTAGGTGCCGTGGTCGATGTCGAGCATCGTTCCCTGTGCGCCCTCGGCCAGCACGTTCTTTCCCTGGTCGAGCAGACGGTTGAGTTCGGTGGCGGTGTCGGTGAGTTGGAACTGTCGCATGTATTCTACGCCTTCCATCCACAGTTTCTCCTCCTGGCTGATGTCATAGTCGGTGTAGTCGAGGTCACTTAGGATACGTTCGTGGCGTGCCTTCAGGGCAGCGTACTTCTCAGGGAAGCGGTCGAGGATGTCGCCCACGCGGAGTCCCGTCCGACTGGCTTTCTCGCTGTATGTGGGGCCGATGCCTTTGCCCGTGGTGCCGACGGCATTCTTTCCTTTTGCAGCTTCGTAGGCCCGGTCGAGTACGCGGTGAGTGGGCAGGATGAGGTGGGCGCGTGTGCTGATGTGCAGTCGGCTACGCAGATCATAGCCAGCGGCTTCCAGTTCCTTCGCCTCGGCCATGAAGAGGTCTGGCGCTATGACGCAACCGTTGCCAATCATGTTGAGCTTACCCTCGTCGAAGATACCGGAAGGGATGCTGCGAAGGACGAATTTCTTTCCTCCGAAGATGATGGTATGGCCGGCATTGGGACCTCCGGCAAAGCGTGCCACGACATCGTAGCGTGGCGTGAACACGTCGACGACTTTGCCTTTGCCCTCGTCGCCGAAGACGATGCCGAGCAGGGCATCAACTTTTCCTTGTTTCATGTGTTTTTATTTTTGTTCTTTAGTTTCTTGTGTAAGGCGCGCTCGCATTGCCCGCAAATGCCATAGACGTACACGATGCGGTGGGTGATGTCGAAGCTGCGAGGATGGTAGGTATCGAGTGCAGTCTGTAGACTTCGACTTTTGATGAGCGTGATGCGGTGGCAGTTGTTGCACACCTGATAGCTGCGTGGCTGCAGGCCGTTGATGCGCTCGAACTGTGCTGCACCGGACGAGAAGGGATGCCGGATGAGCAGGTTGGCCTGCACGAGCAGCAAGGTGGTGTTATAGAGAGTGGCACGGCTGACGTGGAACTTTCCTTCGCTGAGAATGTCGGCCAGCTCTTCGATGGAGAAGATGCCGTCGATGTCGTAGATAGCATCGAGAATGGCAAAGCGTTCGCGTGTCTGCCGCAGATCGTTGGCCTCGAGAAACTGCTGGAAGCGGAGGCGGATGTTCTCTCTTATGGACTTGTTGTCGTTCATGGCTCGCGTTCCTATGCTTCAAGTTCCCGGTTCTCTTCGAGACGTGCCAGAGCATTCTGTGCCGCTTTGCGCAGGGGCATGTAGTTGGCATGGAGGGCACTTTCTGCCTGGTCGCGGAACTCGTCGGCGGCATCAGGGGAGAGCATGGCACCTCGCATCATCAGTCTGGTCAGTGTGAGCAGCCCGCACAGTTGGTGCATGGGGCGTTCGTCGGCCATCAAGAGGAAGGCCAGCTCGCTCGCGTCAGGCATCATCGACATTAACTCCATGGCCATCAGCCCTGCCAGTTCAGCCTGTTCCGGCAGCAAGCTTTCTATCCATAGGTGGGCGATGTCGGCGTCAAACTCATTCTTGGGATAAAGCAAGATGCCGAGAATCTTCTCTTCGCGAACGTCCGACTGCCAAAGTGTCTGTGCCAGACGGCGCTCGGGCGTGAAGCCTTCAGCAATCTGGCGCAGGCGAGGCAGCTCAACACCGTAGACCAACCGATAGCCCATTCCACTCTCG
Source organism: uncultured Prevotellaceae bacterium (assembly GCA_947166655.1). Classification (GTDB taxonomy): domain Bacteria; phylum Bacteroidota; class Bacteroidia; order Bacteroidales; family Bacteroidaceae; genus Physcousia. The sequence continues at coordinate 6,254 of CAMVFC010000090.1, read as the reverse complement.
CGGATGGAACGTGCCGCAATGCCGTTCATGGCGGCACGCAAGTCAGCCCGAATTTCGCGAAGAGAGTCTTCGTGCTTCACCGGCGGCAAAAGGTCCGACTCCTTATTCATTTATATAAGGTAAGGTCTTGTATTCGCGGCTGTAGCGGAGCATCTGGTGGTCGTAGGCTTCTCCGTAGCGTACCTGCACGTCGGTGATATTCCCCTGCTCGTCCTCTGTGACGACGTACTCGGGGTTGATGAATCCCTTATAGGGCGCGAGGTCGAGTGCCTTATAGCGTGCGAGCACCTCGCGATGCAGTTCCGGGTCGACGCGCACACCATAGGTTTCAATCAGTTGGCGTGCACCTTCGAAGTCGCCTTCGCTCTTGACGCGCTGCACCTCGGCCAGCAGCTGCCCGAAGAGGGTGCGCAGGGCAGGGTAGTCGTTGATCTGCACGTAGGTCTTTCCGTCGCGCTTGACGAGCTCCACGGCCGGCTTGCCACCGTCAGCAGGGGCTGCATGATCGAGCACCCAGTGGGCTATCATGGCGCGGTTGCGCATGTGAGCTTCTTCGATGGACGCTCCGGGCTCGATGCGCACGAGCTGCGTCATCAGACCGTTCATCATATAGGTGTAGTACTGGCTCTTGTAAGCGTCGTCGTTGGGCGTGAGGCCGAGTTCCGTCAATTTGGCGTCGGCCACGTAATAAAGGCCGAAGAGGTCTGCACGTGCTTCTTCGATGGCACTTCCGTAAGCCTTCAGCGAGTCGGCGTCCACGCCCGGTAAGAGTTTGCCCGAACCGTGTCCGAGACATTCGTGGAGATCCGTGTGGAGATCGTCGCACTCATCGCCGTACTTGTTGATTAAATCTCGTGTCGCTTCATCAATGACGAACTCTTCCTGGAAGCCATTGCCGTGGGCGGCTTTGTTGTAGGCATCGGTGAGGTTGCCAATGGTAACGCTCTTCGATCCGTGCTCGGCGCGTACCCAGTTGCTGTTGGGCAGGTTGATGCCGATGGCCGTGGAGGGATAGAGGTCGCCGCCGAGGATGGCCGCTACGATGACTTTGGCCGTGATGCCACGGCAGTTCTCTTTCTTGAAGCGTGCGTCTACAGGCGAGTGGTCCTCAAACCATTGTGCATTGGCCGACAGTTTCTTGGTGCGTTCCGTGGCCTCGCGGTCTTTGAAGTTGGCATAGCCTTCCCAACTGGCTTTCATGCCCAGGGGATCGCCGTAGCTCTCTGTGAAGCCGTTGGTGAAATCGACATCTCCCTCGGTGTCTTCCACCCAAAGGATGCTGTAAGCATCGAAAGTGCGAAGATCGCCTGTGCGGTAGAACTCGATGAGTTTGTCGATGACGGCGGCCTGTTTGTCGCTCTCAGCTACGGTCTTGGCTTTCTCCAACCAGAAGATAATGCGGTCGATGGCCGGTCCATAGAGTCCTCCGCTGCGCCACACCTTCTCTTGCAACTGCCCGTTCTCCTTGACCAGACGGCTGTTCATGCCGAACATGATAGGATGCTCGGGGTCGGGGTCGGCCTCTTTCATTGCCAGATAGAAGCGCTCAGCTTCTTCCTGTGTAACGCCCTGACCATAATAGTTGGCAGCGGACGTGACGACAAGGTCCTGCCCATCGGCTTGATTGGTGCGCTTAGGCATCACGGAAGGGTCGAAGATAATGGGGAATATCTCGTCGCAAAGTGCGTCGACGCTCTGGCCTTCAGCCAGCGGAAGCTTGCCGGGATCGACGGCGTGCAAGGCTTTGCGGAAGAAGTCTTCCGAGAAGGCCGGGACGAACTTGTCGCACCCATAATGGTGGTGAATGCCGTTGGAGAACCAGACACGCTTGAGGTAAACGCTTAATGCCTGAAAGTCGGCACCTGTGCGGTCGCCGTCGAAGTCTGTGTATACTGTCTCGAGCATCTGACGGATGCGAAGGTTGTAGCGTCCGTTCTGGTCCCACAGGATGTCGCGTCCGCTAAGTGCAGCCTGCGAGAGATAATAGATAAGCGTCTTCTGTCGGAGCGTCAGTTCTTCGAATCCTTCTACGCGGTAGCGCAGCATCTGAAGATCGGCAAAGCGCTCATCGGTGTACTGGAAATCAGCCTCCCCCTCCTTAGTAGAAGTGCAGGAGGTGGTCAGTGCAGATGCAGAGAGTAAAAACATAAGTGAGAGAGTTTTGGTGGTCATAGTGTTTATGGCGTCCGTGTGAGACGTTTGTAGTTTTGGGATTTTTCAAAGAATTCGGTCTGATAGGCTTTTGGTGACTTCTTGTAGAAGCGGAAGAAGGCAGCGTAGAATGACTGCCTGTTAGCAAAGCCGCATCGTGTGGAAATGTCTTCCATCGTGAGCGACACGTTGCGGCGGTCGGTAAGCAAAGCCACTGCTTCGCGTATGCGGAAGCCTGCCAGAAACTCGGAGAAGTTCTGCTGTAGGCGCAGACTCATGGTCGCGGAGATGTAGCGTGTGTTTGTGTTGAGTTCTTCAGCCAGTTGCTTTGCAGTGTAGTGCGGGTCGTGAAAGACTTTCTCTACGACCATCTTTCTCATGATGGCTTCATAGAGTTCGTTAATCAGTTCGGGACGCATGCGCAGCTGATAGCTGGCAGCCTTCTCTTTCTTTTCTTGGAGATTGTACTTTGCCATTTCTTGTCAGTGTTTTATTGTTGTTATGTGCTATCTCGTGAGTCGAGGATTACGTCGTATCGTGCTATCTGCTGTTGAATGGCACGTCGTCGCTGTTCCAGTTCTTCCTGTTGTGTGCGGAGTTGTTCCTGTTCGTTCTCGCCGTCGCCCGAGATGGGGCGCAGCCCATCGGCCTGCAAGGCGATGATCTGGGCGCGTAGTCTGTCTACGCGCGATTGGGTGACGGCTTGCTCTATGATGTTCTCGCGCACCTTCTGGCGGATGGAGCTCCATTCCCGCCCGTCGCTAAGCAGACGTTCCAGTTCGGCAAACTGCACCGGAGGATGGTTGGCATTATAGTGTCGCATCCACACGTCCAGCTCGCGCCGCTCGTCGGCGACTCGTTCTTCCACGGAGTGAATGCTTTGCTGAATGTGTGTACTCAGTGTCTGGTAGTGGATGTCTTCCTGCAACAGCTCGGCGTACGTTTGCTGTGCATTCTCCATAATGGAAAGCTGTTCTTTCAGCTTGTCTTGTGCTTGTGCAAAATGTGTCTTGCCGTCGCTGATGGGAATGAGTTTATTCAGCGTGTCGATGGATTTCGACATCAGTTCTTTGGCTTGTGTGTGTCGAGCCTCTAATTGTGTGAGGTCAAGAGTCGTCTGCTGGATGCATTGCTGTAGGAATTCGTCCTGTGCAGAGAGCGACTCAATCTCGTCTTTGACCGCCAGTATGGATATCTCGAGCGTATGCCATCGCTCTGTCATCTGCTGGATGCGCAGTTTGAGTCCTTCGGGACTGGCTTTCCATTCGCGGAACCATTCCGGCAGACTGACGACGTTCTCCAAGGCCTTGAAGCGTCGGCTGTAGTCATCATTGGCAGAGCTCATCTGTTGGCTGAGACGTTCCACCTCGCTGGCCATCACCTGGCAGGCCGTGTTTTCCTCGTTGAGTCGGATGGCTAATTCTCCGGCCTCGTGCTGCAGCTGTTGTACCTCGAGGCCGATGCTGGAAATGGCGTCCAGGTGGAAGGTGAATGTCTTGAGTTCTTTTTCCGCTTCGTCAGCGTCCACGGATGTTTTCTCTATCAGCTGTCGCATGATGGCCGTTCGCGCTTCGCGGTTGGTAGAACGGGAGCAGTCGGCAAGGCTGCGGTCCAAGTGGACATAGTGTTGCCACTCGGCGGTGTCGTCCTGCTGTCGCATAATCAGCATTTGCAAGTTCTCGGTCTCTGCTTCAATCTTGCCAAGCGTGGTTGTGAGTTCCTTTTGAGCTTCTTGCAGGTTTTGCTGTTTGATGCGAATGTCGGTGCTGAGGTTGTCGCAGTCGGTCTTCAGCGTGGCGATGAGTGTCTTCTGTTCGCTGATAGTCTCGCTGTGCCAGGGATGATGTGTGGCGCCGCAGACCGTACATGGTGCTCCTTCCTGCAGGTCGCCCCTCAACTCGATGACGTTCTGGCTCTTGGATATCGTCCACTGGTAGGTGCGCAGTTCCAGTTGTTGCTGTTGTCGTCTGATGTCTTCGGTCAGCGTGTCTATCTGGCGGTTCAGGTGCTCGCATCGTAGCCGCATGGCGGTGAGTGCCTGTTCCTTTTGCTCGATTCTGTCGAAGCCCGAGGCGATGTTGCGCCACAGCGAGAAGGCCGTTCCCAGCAGCAGCTTGCGGCTGCGCAGTTCGAGCGCACGCCGTTGCAGGTTGTAGCTGTCCTGTCCGGCGATACTGCGTCGGTGGCTGTCCAGTTCTTCCTGGCGTGCGTTGATGTTATCCTTCAGCTTCTCGTTCTCATAGAACAGCCGGCTCAGCCGTTCGTTGTGCTCGTTTTGCCGTTGCGTGGCTGTGCGCAGCTGTTGTGTGAGCTTGTCACGCAGCTCTCCGACATTCTGCATCTCGTCGAGCTGTGAGAGGACACCTCGCTCATGAATCAGGCGCTTGTAGGCTTCCAGCGTTTGGCGCTGAGTCTGCAGTTCTGTCAGTTGTTGCTGTTTCAGCTCAGACGCTGTGGCTACTTCCTGCCGTTGTTTCTTGAGTCTCTCCAGGCGCTGGCGGAGGTTCCCTGTGGATTCGTTGAAGATGTCTGCCGAAGCCTGTGCGTCGGCGGCCAGGGTGCTTTGTCGTTCCGCTTCTGCCATGGTGCGGGCAGCTTGCATCACGTTGTTGTAGGTCTCCTGCAGCTTGTCTTTTTCCAGCGTCAGACTTCTCTCGGCTTCCTCGGCGTGACGATGTGCTTCGGAATAAGGAGTGCTGATGGCAGTGTGGCTGGCACGTAGATCGGCCAGCTCCTGATTCAACGTGCGAATGCGCTGGAAGCGGCCATTGACCGCCTCGAACGTCTCGAAGCGTTCCAGAGCCTGCTGGTCGGACAGCAGGGATGCCTGCTGCTTATTGACCTCATAGAGGTGCTTCTGTTCTTTCTGCATCTCGGCATTGACAGCGATGAATGTCCGCAAACGCTCTTGTTGTGCGCGTACGGCTTGAAGGGCTTCTTCGGTATGGGCCAGTTGCGTCTGTGAAAGTCGACGGCTTTCACGCATGTTCTGGAGTTGGTTATCTGTCAATGGCATATGAAGATGATGAACTCTAATTCGCTGCAAAGTTACGACGTTTTTGCCTTAATAACAAAAAATGCGCTGATAATTTGTTCTTTTCGTGAAAACGTTTTACCTTTGCCCCGTCATCAGCTTTCACTTTACCTTATTTATTATTAGGAGAACGAGAAAATGAAACATGTATTTTTTATGGGGCTTGCCGTTCTCGCCCTTTGCTTGGGGGGAGCATGCTCACAGCCTAAAAGAACAAACAATATGAAAACAATTTACGATTTCTCTGTTCAAGACAAGAAACAGAATGAAGTGAGTCTTCGTCAGTACGAAGGACAAGTCCTTCTCGTGGTCAACACTGCCAGCCGTTGTGGCTTCACGCCTCAGTATGAGGCCCTGGAAGCGATGTATGCACGCCTGCACAAACGCGGCTTCGAGATCCTGGACTTCCCCTGCAACCAGTTTGGCCAGCAGGCACCCGAATCGGACGAGGAACTGACGCAGTTCTGCCAGTTGAATTACGGCACCCAGTTCCCGCAGTTCCGCAAGGTGGAGGTGAACGGCGAGCAGGCCATCCCTCTCTTCAAGTGGCTGAAGGAGCAGAAAGGCTTCGAGGGCTTCGATGAGGACAACCAGCTGACTCCCATCCTGAATGAAATGCTGTCCAAGGCCGATTCCGACTTTGCATCGAAGCCGGACATTAAATGGAACTTCACCAAATTCCTCATCGACCGTGAAGGCAAGGTCGTGAAGCGTTTTGAGCCGACGCACAACATGGCTGATGTGGAGCGCGAAGTAGAGAAGTTGCTCTGACCCGACCGGCACTTGTTCACAGAACCGCAGATTTCACTGATCTCACGGGAAAAAGATGAGGCCAGCCCCCTGCGTGGCCATTTCGGCAGACAGACCTCTCCTGTAAAAATGTATTAACAGATGCGTATGCGCGTGGGAGAGAGCGTCTGCGAGAGCCGTGTCATCTGTGGTACGGGGAGAAGCCCTGAAGGCTAAATCGCCCTGGTGTGAGTCTTGTATCCTTATCGTCCGTGCAGCAGGCCCTTGCGTCTGCTGCACGGACTCTTTTTTCCCTTTCTGCATTGATAAATGGCAAGAA
>CAMVFC010000089.1 GCA_947166655.1 uncultured Prevotellaceae bacterium | reverse complement strand
GTGTAGATGAAGGAGTAAGGGGGTAATGTAGTGGGGTGTGGTAGGTGTGGTAGTCACCCGCTTTTTTGTTCGAAAACGTACAAAAATGCTCCGTTACGATGTAAAAAAAGCGACAAAATCCCGCATTTTGAGCACAAAATCCCCGCTCTTCGCTACAAAATCGACATTAACGGATGAACGAATTAGCGAATTAACTGATTAGCAGAAGTTTATCTTCTTCACTTTTTCGACCACACCGATTTCAGGACTCTCCCCATGGACTCCCCGCCCGAACGAGTCCAGCCGGAACACTCAGTTCCGTCTTCCTCGCAGCCTAAAGGAGGGAGCGGTTACTTCTTTAAGTTTCGGCTGTTCAAAGAACCACGGATTACACAGATTAAACAGATGAAGCCTGTCCTCTACGTGATGATTCCAGGCCGCTATTACACAGATTCCGTGCAGCACGCTTCGCAGGTGCTGACAGACAAATTGTTGTACAGTTTGTCCATGTAACGGTATATGCGGCTCAGGTCAATATCCTCCTTGAAATATGAGCGCAAATAGGATGTTGTTACAAGTTTGCTCAATGGCTGGCTTATACGGGCCACAACCAGATGGCGTAGCATGTCGTCCTTTATGCGGTTGAAGCCTACACTGTCATAAATACGGTTAAGAAGAAGCTGTGTGCCATTGATGGATACTCCGTCAATACGGCTGACGAGCATGTCCACCTCATTCTCTGAAGCAACTGCTACGCCTCCAAAGTCTATTGTCTGCTGACCTGCATACCTGCGTATCCATTCACGGGCTTGAGTGTATAGTGCATCCGCCTCTGCCTCGGTATGGGCCACTCCGAACCGGCGAACCTCCCTGAAACGGCCACGGCTCTTGTCAACCACGACGATGCTCAACGAACCTGAACGATTTTTCTTCTTGCGTACAAACATACCGCAAAGGTACGAAAAATAAGCGAGTCACCCAAATCGCCCAAATTTAAACCTGCAACTAACTGATAATCAGTATGCAAAATTTTAATTGACAAAAATCGACCAAGTCAGGAAATACACGTTGTAACAGTGGTAGTTCTGTGCACTATTGCGATGCAAAGGTGCAATGAAACTGCAACTGGTACAACGTGTATTTCAACGAATTCTTACGGAAGAAGTACTAGAATTAATAAAAAACTAAACCACTTTTTTTGTCAACCGTATAATTTCTTTCAGCATTAATCACTCCTTTCCCAAATTTGGAAAGAGTCATATTGAATGATTGACTACCAGATTTGTAGACTCCAACAATTTTACCTTTTACAAACTTACCCATAAATTTTCCCTTATCACGCGTTTTCAAAGTGATGGAATCATTTGAAACAACCATCTCAATTATTTTCTCTTTAACTTCAGCACCAGACCTGCGAGTCAGTTCTTCGGAACACTCATCACCTATTATATGGAAAATGTATTCCTCAACATATCCCTTTGGTGAATCATAGGTAATTTTACCTTTCCAATCTCCATTAAACTTCTGTGCAAAGCAAATTGTTTGCACAATGGCAAACGCTACCAAAAAAATTGTTCTTTTCATAAATTTTGAATTTTATTGTTTTATTTCAACTTAAACCACTTTACTAATTTATCTTTCGAGTCTGTCCAGAAAGTGAAATAAGGTGTTGTATTGTTCAATTCATAATGATAATCGCCTGTGACATCATACACCTTGTTCTCTCCAAAGGACTGAAGTATATACTCAGTAAGTCCATTCTGTTTGTTGCCAGTAATTACAATACGAGTACCTGGTATTTCTGCCTGTATTTGACGCGCCACATCATCAATATGCATACCTTGACGAAGGCCTGTTAGCTGGTTACCGCCTCCATAAAGAAATACACAATCTACAACTTTGTCTTTACTCTTCATCTTAGGAATTACCACAGCCACTCCTTTGTTCCCGTCTATAACCCCATATGCAGTATTGCCATTTTCCTGTTGGGTTACAATATTTATTTGACGGCTTGACCATGACCAATTCATAGGAATATTCTCTTCTACTCCTAAAGCTTTCCAATCTATGTCACACGTCAAAATAACGGTTTTACGACCTGGCTTCATTCTATCTGTAGGATCTCTATAAACTTTAAAAACATAATCAGCCTTGATATTCTTGTCAATAAAGATTGGTTCTCCATCTTCATCAACTTTCAAACAATCAATATGTCCTTTCATGCTTATTTCTGCATCATCTTTGAATGCGAGCTCAGATGCCGTTGTTTTTTTTTGAGGCGAAGCAGTTCTCTTTTGAGTAGTTGTGGACTTTCTTTGAGTAGTTCCCGTTCTCTTTGCTTGCGCCATACATATTGTTGAAATGAACGCACAAAGGAATAATACTATAATACTTTTCTTTTCCATATTTATATAATTAAGTAACAACACTATTGTTTATTATTTATTATGAAAGAAATTGTGCTAATAATGTAAAATACACTCTCAGTTCTATAACACACAACTTCTATTGCATCTGTTGGGCAGCTGAAGCCATTTTCAGTGCTATTCGGTTATAACGCGACAATTGTGAGGAGGACAAACTGCCCTTCGCATTTGATAATTTCTCGCTTAATTCCTGAGATTCTTCTAAAAGTCTAGTATATTCGGATATTGCGCTGACATCACCACCAGCCGCTTTCTTTGCGAGTGCAATGTATTTATCTACACAACGCTCATAGGAGTCGAGTATGGAATCCCAATCCTCAGAATCCGTACTATTATCTGTATCTTCAACCTCTTCATCTTCAACCTCTTCAGAAGTGGAAGAATCACTATCGTCACTATTTTCACTAATCAAAGAAGATAGTTTGGATTCTTCTTTTATACGCGCGCCAACAAGAACACGAGCCTTCTTAATTCGTTTAATTAAGTCTTCATACACGCTTCCATCTTCTTCTTTTGTTTGTAGAGAAATTGCAACAATCTTACCAGGCTCAGCGCCTATAAGACCTTCAGCTGTATCATAATTTGTTTGGGTTGTAACTAAACATGTTCCATTCTCATCACACAACTCAACCTCAACACTTGCCCAATTGAATTCTCCTTCTACTTTATTTTCAACCTTCAAATTAACAGTAACGGCAATTTGCTTTTGGCCAATAGAAGCGTATTCTGCACCAGGAATCAGTGCTGGAGGTGTAATACTTTCTGCTGACAAATCGCCTGAAATGTCATAATTAGAACTGGAATTCCCCTGAATGATAGCAGGATTGGTAAATTCAATACTACTACCGCTGCAAGCAGCCATGAATACTGCCAAAGCAGCAAACATCATCAAATTCATTTTTTTCATAATTTTAAATTTTAATTAATAATTAATACTATAGTTGTGAAAACTAGTGTTTTCTTATACAAATATCAACGTAAAGCTTTCGTCAATTAGCTTTTTTAATAGCTTTGCATAATCCTTACATTTCTTTTATACGCGCGCCAACAAGAACACGAGCCTTCTTAATTCGTTTAATTAAGTCTTCATACACGCTTCCATCTTCTTCTTTTGTTTGTAGAGAAATTGCAACAATCTTACCAGGCTCAGCGCCTATAAGACCTTCAGCTGTATCATAATTTGTTTGGGTTGTAACTAAACATGTTCCATTCTCATCACACAACTCAACCTCAACACTTGCCCAATTGAATTCTCCTTCTACTTTATTTTCAACCTTCAAATTAACAGTAACGGCAATTTGCTTTTGGCCAATAGAAGCGTATTCTGCACCAGGAATCAGTGCTGGAGGTGTAATACTTTCTGCTGACAAATCGCCTGAAATGTCATAATTAGAACTGGAATTCCCCTGAATGATAGCAGGATTGGTAAATTCAATACTACTACCGCTGCAAGCAGCCATGAATACTGCCAAAGCAGCAAACATCATCAAATTCATTTTTTTCATAATTTTAAATTTTAATTAATAATTAATACTATAGTTGTGAAAACTAGTGTTTTCTTATACAAATATCAACGTAAAGCTTTCGTCAATTAGTTTTTTTAACAGTTTTGCATAATCCTTACATTTCTTTTTGACTTGCTCTTCACCCTTTTCTGCAGTTTTAGGAAGATGAAGCCAACTAGCCATACAAGTAGAGAAGTGCTTTTTCTCTGAGAAATAACAAAGCGGTTCTTCTACAAGTCTGTCATAGAAACTTGCAGATATACAGACGGCTGGGGTATATGTTTCGTAATAGTCTTTTTCACTATCGTTCAGTTTCCTTAATCCCAATCCATGTTCAAATATATAAATATTGTTGTAAAGAAGTCTGCCTTCAAAGAAGAAAACATTTGCTTCGGTGGCTTCCAAACTATCTCCATGTAATGCAATATAAACATATTTACCTTTGTAGGGAACAATCACTCTAATATCTGGAAAAGAATCCTTCTTTTTGTTTCCTTTCTTCAACTTGTTTTTCCAATAATTAAACTGTTCATCTATTAATGTCTCATTACTATTGTCATAAACGAGATAGAATATCAGCCAGCCAAGTGTTGTGGATTTACCCGCATCATGCTGACCATAAAGATATAATATGCTCTTCAATGAATCGGCATACAATTTCTTTTTGATTACCGATAGTTGTGGAACTCCATTGATCTTTCTACTTGTCATATCTTCATTGTTTGTTAGTTATTATACTTACAATTAGGCACAAAGAGTGTGGGCCTCCTTGCCATTCTCAGCCAGAAGGTTCTGCAATACCTGTAAAAGTAAGAATGAAAAATCGGCTCACACCTATGGACGTACTTGCTGACACGATTCGCGGTGGGACGTGCCTGCATAGAACTTCAGCATAGGAGGAACAGCCTTTCAGTCTTCTTTCCCTTTTACCATTGGATTTTGCAGATTCTCTGGCGGTCAGAAGCTTTAATGCTTTCCTCGTTGCATGCGGCACGGACATGCCTCACGGCAGGGCAGGAGAGGACCCTGCGCCTGCAAAGGTAAACAATAATTCTGAAACGGTGTTCATGTGAGCCGACAATTTTACTAAATCGACGGCAAATTTAACCAATTTGCACCAAGCCCTTTTGGTTCAAATTGGTTCAAGTTGTGTTTTGTTAAAGAATTTTGCTAATTCTTTTCCCTTGTCATGCGCGTTCGAAGCGGATGCCGCCGCGCTTGCCGCAGACGTAGTTGGTGGCCAGACGTCCGGGCTGCAGCAGGTTGGCCAGGTAGAGCGGCTCGCCCTCTACGATGAGACTGCACTGGAAGAAGTCGCCTGCCTGCAGGCGTGTGTTGGCGGCCTCCTCCACCTGAAACTGCATGTTGCCGAGGTAACGCACGAGGCACTGGCGGTCGGGGGCCCACGTGAGTGTGATGCGGTCGTTCATCCTCAAGTCGGTGGCCACGTTGATGTGGCGGCTCATCACGGGATTGCTGGCGGGGGCCCCTCCGTCGGCCGCTGCGGAACAGAAGTCGGCGTAACTGCCATAACCCACGAAATTGGCCAGCACATCGAGTGTGTGGCGACCGGGTTCGCTCTGGCTGCTGGTGTAGCCCCACAGGCGCTTCAGTGTGGAGGTGCTGACGAGGCTGTGCAGTCGCAGATAGATGTGCTCGCGCAGCATGTCGAAGTCCCTGGGCGACTGTATGCAGTGGCCCAGAGACTGTTCGACGTATTGACAAAGTAGGCTAATCATGCTGTTTCACTATTTTTCGGATCACGGTCTGATTTTCCGTCACTACTGTAACGATGTAGGCACCGGGGGCGAGGCTGCCGGTGTCGAGCATCACGTGGCGGCCAGGGGCGGATGCGCGCCGCACCAGAACACGTGGATGTCATTGATGAGCGGGTTGGAGGTCACTGTCGCGCCGATGTTTGCCACATCGGAACGGATGCGCAGGGCGGTGAATTCCTCAGGAAGCGGTTCCTCGTCCAGACCGATAATCCGGAAGTCTCGGAAGCCATGGTACATGAATTCCGGTCCCCATGTCTCGGCATCAGCATCGTTTTAGAGGATTTCCTTTTGCTCATGGTTATCTGTGTGCAAAGATAAGCAGAATCTTCAAGTCGTGAGCATTCAATTCGCAAAAAAACGTTATGTAGGCATGAAAAAAGACCGTTGAAGGCAGGCGGACGTCAAGATTGACGTAGACATCTAAATAAGGCGGCAGGCAGTCGTTTCTTGCGTCGTCAATCTTCGTCAATCCTATCGTCAATCTTGTCAGATAAAAGAATTATCACGAAGATTGACGACAGGATTGGCGAGGATTCTTGAAGTGTCAAGCGTCGCAAGCGCCGCGCGGACGTCAGACTAAGTGGTCGTTCAGTAGTTCTCCGCTTTGATCTGGAAGTAGCTCTGCGGGTGGTTGCAGACGGGGCACACCTCGGGTGCTTTCTTGCCAATAACGATGTGGCCGCAGTTGGCGCACTGCCAGATGACGTCGCCGTCGCGTGAGAAGACCACGGCCTCCTGAATGTTTTTCAGCAGCTTGCGGTAGCGCTCTTCGTGGTGGCGTTCGATGGCGCCCACCATCTCGAATTTCTCCGCAATCTCGTCGAAGCCCTCTTCGCGGGCCTCTTTGGCCATGCGGGCATACATGTCGGTCCATTCGAAGTTCTCTCCGCCGGCAGCGTCGGCCAGATTGGTGGCGGTGTCGCTGATGGCGCCGCCGTTAAGGTACTTGTACCACATCTTGGCGTGCTCTTTTTCGTTGGCGGCCGTCTCTTCGAAGATGGCGGCAATCTGCACATAGCCGTCTTTCTTGGCTTTGGATGCGAAGTAGCTGTACTTGTTGCGAGCCATCGACTCGCCGGCAAAAGCCTCCTTGAGGTTTTGCTCAGTCCGGGTTCCTTTCAGTTCTTTCATTATCGTATAAGTCATAGGGTGATGGGTTAAAGCTTGTAGTCTACTTTGATGACCAGTACGCGCAGGCGTTGGCTCTCGGCATTGGTCTTCACCTTTGCGATGTGCCAGTCGCAGGGAAACATGATGTTGAATGTGCCGGGAATGGAGGTGAACTGCTGCAGACGGTCGTATTGGAACTTGTATTCCACACGGTCGGGCTTGTAGTCTGAGAGTGGGGTAGAGGTCTCGTGATCCAGCCTGCAGAAGCCCTCGGTGCCGCTGACGACGTACATGAAGTCTATCTTCTGATAGTGGCTCTCGCTGCCCTTGCCTGCGCGGAGGTCGTCCTGTGAGCACCAGTTGTCGCCGTCCTCCACGCTCACAGTGAGTGTCGTCCCCGGAATGGGCATGCGTCCGGATGGTATGGCCAGCAGGTCCGTTGACTGCAGCCACTGGAACAGCGCCTGCCACTGCGCGGGGTTGCGGTGGTACTGGATGTAGAACTCCACGGGGTTCACCGTCGGTGCCGGTGCTGCCTTGGTGAAACCGCTGCGCCATTCCCCCTTCTTCACCCACTTCTCGGCCAGGCGCGTCAGTGCTTTGGGATAGTGATTCGTGTACGTCTGTGCGCCGACGGTCATGGAGAGCAGGAGGACGAGCGCAGTCATCATTTTCTTCATTGTTCTATTCTGTATATTGATGTTCATGGAAATGCATTTTTTGTCATGGCAGTGTCAGAAACACGTTTTCATGCTTACTCATCGGCCTTAGTAGAATCGTCCCCTTTCCTGCTATAGTGTGATGGACTTCCGATTCTCGGTGATGAGGATCTTGCCTTTCGTTGGTCGCGAGACGGGAATGCCGCTGAGGTCGTAGACGTGGCTCTTGTACTGCTTATCCATCGTGGACAGGTTTTTGATGGACGTCTTGGTGTCGTCGGTGGTAAAGGCGTAGGTGCCCGAGCCAAGGGTGAGCGTGACTTTGTTTTGGGCATATTCGACGGCTGTGATGCCGCTCATGCCCGCCTGCACTTCTTGCCCGTCTTCCCAAAGACTTCCGTAGGCAGGCAGGATGACTGTGGCCACGGTACCGACAGGGATGGTGAGTCGGTAGGTGATGCCGTCGCTGCTGCGCTGCCAACAGACGCGAATGTTGCCCAAGGGGCATGACGTGGTGACGTCCAGACTCTTGAGTTCTTTCGGCATATATGGAGCGATGCGTATGTGGTCAAAGGCCATGCCGGCGTTCTGAATGCCAGCGAGGTGGGTGTAGAACCATTCTTCGATGTGGTCCATCATACAGTGGTTCTGCGAGAAAGCACCGACGTCCCAATACTCGGGTGTGGTGGTATAGCCCTGACGCACCCAGTAGCCGTAGCTGGGGCAGTCGGTCTGGTTGGCCATCTGCCATACGATGTCATTGTATCCGTATTCGGCCAGTGTCATGAAGACTGGTTTCAGTGCAATCTCGCCAGTCTTGATCTTGTAGCCATCGTTGCGTACGCGTTCGGCCAGCACGTCAGCCACACGCTGCTCGTCGCCCTCGGGCACGAGGCCGTAGTAGAGCGGCATGGCCTGCTCGCCCTGCCGTCCTCCTCCTCCGTCCACGCTGATGTAGGTGGCCGTTGCGGCATCGTAGAACCGTTTGTTGAAGGCTGTTTTCACATCGTCAGCCATTGTGGAGTAGGAGGCCGCGTCGGCTGTGTGCCCCAGTTCGGCAGCCATCTCGGACATCACCCGTAGCAAATAATAGTAGGTCGTTGTCTCGGTGAATGACGTCGGCACCATGGGCGAGACGCCCGCTGTCTCCTGTCCCCAGTCGCTGAGGACGCTGAAAGAGTTGTTGATCAGGCCGCCCGTCGTGTTGGCTTTGTAGTGATTGATGAGGCGTCGCATCTGTGGGTAATATTGTCGCATGAGCGAAGAGTCGCCATAGTGTCGCCAGCAGCGGTAAGGCACGAGGATGGCAGCTCCGCCCCAATTGACGTCGTCGCCATAGACTTCCATGTAGTACGGTGCCACACTGGGTACGCGTCCGTCGGCTTGCTGGGCGTCGAAGCAGTCGTGAACCACTTTGTGGAAGAACGACTGCATGTCGAAGTTCATGGCAAGCGAGTAGAACATCTCGTTGGGCACGTCGAGCCAGCCGAGCTTTTCCCTGTGCGGACAGTCGGTGATGGTGTTGTAGAGTTGCGAGGCGATGGCATCGCGACAGATCACGTGGATGTCATTGATGAGCGGGTTGGAGGTTACTACCGAGCCGATGTTTTCCACATCGGAACGGATGCGCAGGGCGGTGAAGTCCTCAGGAAGCGGTTCCTCGTCCAGACCGATAATCTGGAGGTAGCGGAAGCCATGGTACATGAATTCCGGTCCCCATGTCTCGCCATCGGCATCGCCGCGGAAGGTGTACTGGTCGTAGGTGTCGGCAGGGCCAGTGTAGAAATTCTCCATATAGATGGATCCGTCGGGGTTGAGGCTCTCGCCGCAGCGCAGAGAGATGGTCTGTCCAGCCTTGCCCTTGAGGCGGAAGCGATACTGTCCGGCAAAGTTGCGCCCGAAGTCCACCATGCGCAGGGTATAGCCGCCACTGTGGATGGTCTTCACGCTGACGGCCTGCCACTGCTCCACTACGCGTAGAGGTTCGTGCCTGCGGCTGCGCAGCGTTCCGAAGCCGCTCACGCCGGAATGGGGCGAGGTGAAGTGGGGAGTGATGCATGCTACCGCCTGCCATGTGGTATGTTGTAAATCGCTCCACCGTGAATGGTCATAGTCCTCGCCGCCCCACCAGTTGCTGCCCCGCGTGGGCGAGGGGGCCGTCTGCCAGGAGCCGTCTGTCACGATGCGCTCTGAGGTGCCGTCGGTGTATTCGATGAGCAATTCGGCCAGCAGGGCTGGCGTCCCGTTGTTCGTCACCTCGCCTTTGGAGAAACGGCCGCTGAGCGTCTCCACGTTGTATATGCCGCCTGCCACGCGTGCTGTGATGTCGTTTGTGGCACCGGGCTTCAAGAGCTTAGTGACGTCGTAGGTAGAATAAAGGACGGTCTTTTCGTACTCGCTCTCGCCGGGCTCCAGCACGGCGTCTGTCACGGGCAGCCCGTTCAGGTGCATGGTGAAGACGCCGAGCGCCGTGGCGTAGATGCGGGCACGACAGACGGCTTTGCCTTTCGGCAGCGTAAATGACTTCAGGTAATAAGGTACGGTCGTATCGGCTTTCTTGTAGATGGGTGCAGGCACGTCGGTAGCTGAATGGACGGTGGTGTAATCGCTCTTGTTTGCCGAAGTGGCGATGGTGAACGATGCAGGGAAATTGGCGACGCGTGTGTCGTCACCTGCAGCGTGACCGTCCTGCCGGGGATATAAAACGATGCGACTGACGGTGTGCTGTTGTCCGAGGTCGGCCGTGAGCGTGACAGGCGTGGAGGGATTCTGCTGTGTGGTCCATCCCAAGGCCGCAGCGTCGCCGATGCGTCCGTCGTTGACGTTCTTCAGGTCCCAGCCGTACTGAGGCAGCGACCACGAATTGGACGCCGTGAAGATGGCTGTGCGTGCCACATTCTCGTCGCCCTCGTAAATCTCCACTTCGTCCATCTGAACAAATGAAAAGCCAGGGTCGGCGGCAGCCCGCAGGCCGAGTTTTGTCACGTTCAGCCGCACATAGCGGCAAGTGACGGGCTGGCTGAGCACCACCTCATACATGGCCCGCGCGCTCGCCTCATTCTTGCCAATCCATTGGGCCGACCATTCCTCCGGCTGCAGGAATGCCGTCTCGAACGTGGAGGCGGCTGTGGCACTGCGTCCTTGGTTGTCCGTTATGCAGACGCTCCAGGTGTAGGCCGAGCAACTCTTGAGTGCTGTGCCCCCGTAGGCGATGGCCGTCTGCTTGGAGGAACTGATGGTGCCTGAGTTCCACACTTCGTGTCCTGCGGCATCGCAGACCTTGATGAGGTATGACGTCTGTAGGTATCCGCGTTCGTCGCTGGTCAGTTCCCAACTGAAGGTGGGTGTCGGGGTGTCGATGCCCAGCGGTGCTGTGAGCGAACAGACGCGGAGATGCGTCACGCCAAGGGCACCCATCATGTGGAGCGATGCTGCGAGAGAGAAAAATAGAAATAGCAGTTTCGTTTTCATCGTGCAAAAGATTTGTTTTAGAGGATTCCTTTTTGCTCATGGTTATCTGTGTGCAAAGATAAGAAGAATTTGCGAGTCGTGAGCATTCACGTCGCAAAAAACGTTATGCAGGCATGAAAAAAGACCGTTGGAGGCCGGCGGACGCCAAGATAGACGAGAATTCTTGACGTGTCAAGCGTCGCAAGCGCCGCGCGGACGTCTAAATAAATCGGCAAGCGCCGAGCGGTCGTCAGACAAAGGCGTCGTTCTTTGTTCTTTTCCGCGATGAAGTGTCTAATTATTTGACGTTTTTAGGCTCCGAGGGAAAGAAAGTGGGAAGCGGGTCTTGCAGGGAAAGAGAAAATGTGTGTACCTTTGCAGCAGCAAACGGGCAACAAGCCCAATAACGTGTAGATCGCAAGAAAGTTCAATCTTTAGCTTCGCTGACTTTTGTCACGACTCGGCCATTTATGAGCAAGCTCTTATGGCACTCGCTGCTCCAAAAGTTCAATTTTTCAATTTTTCAATTCTTCGATGAACATGACTTCCCTCTTCTACCTGGCCCGCCGCTTCAAGACGGCCACCGCCCTGAACCTCGTGGGCCTCACCGTGGCCTTTGCCGCCTTCTACCTGTTCATGACGCAGGTGCGGTACAACGCCGGCTACAACCGCAGCTTCCCCGATGCCGAACGCATCCTGCGCGTGGAAGCGAAGATGAATCAGGATTCGCCCTGGGGCATCCACTGCAACCGGCCGCTGCTCGAGTCCATGATTCAGATGCCCGAGGTGGAATCGGGCACCATCGCGAGCATCTTCACCGGCACATGGGGCTTCTATCTCGGTGATTCGCCCATCACCTATTCCACCTTGAACGTGCGCAACGAGAGCGGACTGGAGACCTTCGGCATGGAGTGTCTGGACGGCAAGCTGCACTGGGACGAAGGCGAAACGGGCATCCTCATCCCCGCCTCGATGGCAGAGCGCTTCCTCGGCACCACGATGGCTGCCGGGCGGCACCTCTGGAACGGCAAGGATAGCATCCGCGTCCAGGGTGTCTATCGCGACCTGCCCGCCAACACGTTCCTCACCAACATCCCCTCCAACGAATATCCCATCAACGGTGTCTTCTTCGCCATGAGCGACGAGAATCGCCACAACTTCAGCGAGTGGAGCTACGTGGGTTACCTGCGCATCTATGACGCGGTAGACCTCGACACATTCCGCGCCGAGTTCAGGGGGCGCTTAAAGACGGTCTTCCGCAAGGCGGTGCTGGCCGAGAACGCTGAAGAGTATGACAAAGCCTCGCCCGAGGAAAAGGCCGAGATGGAACAGCAGGTCGATGACTACTTCGGGAAGTTCGACCTCCGTGCCACACCCATCACCGAGACCTATTTCTCCGGTGTGGGCTCGAACGACCGCGGCAACCGCACCGTACACCTTATTCTTATATGGGCGTGCGTGATTATCCTTGTCGTCGCCGCCATCAACTTCCTCAACTTCACGCTGGCCGAAGCGCCGCTGCGCGTGAAGGGCGTCAACACCCGTCGCGTGCTGGGCAGCACCCTCTGGAGCCTGCGCCTTGGCCTCATCAGCGAGGCGGTGGCGACGTCGCTTGTGGCCTTCGCCTTCTCCCTTGGCATGGTACATTTGCTGTCCGAGTGGCCCCCTGTCGCCGAACTCTTCTCGGGCGACATCAGCCTCACTGCCAACTTCCCCTCTGTGGTCCCTGTCCTCGCCGCGCTCTCTGTGGTCATCGGCATTGTCGCCGGCACCTATCCCGCCTTCTTCGTCACCTCGTTCCAGCCCGCATTGGCCCTGAAAGGCAGCTTCGGCCTCACGCCCAAGGGACGCCGTCTGCGCACAGGACTGGTCACCCTGCAGCTATTCGTCAGCCTCGTCCTGGTCGCTTTCATCGGCATCCTCTATCTGCAGAGCCACTTCATCTTCCACTCCGACTACGGCTACGACAAAGACCAGATTATCTACGCCCAACTGCCCGCAGAACTGATGCAGAAGAAAGATGCCATCCGCTCGGAGCTCATGCAGATGGGCGGCGTGGAGGAAGTCAGCTATTCCAACTTCGTCCTCGGCTCGCAGACGCAGTACATGGGCTGGGGACGCGGCACGGGCGACAAGACCGTCACCTTCACGTGCCTGCCTGTAGATTGGCGCTACCTCCGCACGATGGGCATCAAGGTTATCGAGGGGCGCGACTTCAACGAACACGATGGCGACTGCTACATCATCAACGAAGCTGCCCGCAAACGTTGGTCGTGGATAGAGATGGACAAGCCTCTGACAGACAACGACTTGCCCGTCGTCGGTGTCTGCGAGAACATCCGCTACGGCAGCGTCCGTCAGGACCGGGCCGAGGATCCCGTGGCCTTCGTCATTCTCGGCGAAAGCTATGCACAATGGGGCGACCGGCTGGGGACACTGAATGCTCACCTCGGGGCTGGCGTGGATAAGGTGGAACTGCGTCGTACCATCGAAGAGAAGCTCGTCGAAATGAACGGCGGCAACGCCGTCACCGTCCGCTTCCTCGACCAAATCCTCGAGAACCTCTATCAGGAGGAGTTCCGCTTCATCCGTCAGGTGCTGCTCTTCAGCATCATCTGCCTCGTCATCACCCTCATCGGTGTCTTCTGCCTGACGCTCTTCGAGACGGAGTACCGCCGCAAGGAGATTGGCATCCGCAAGGTCTTCGGCAGCACCGAGGAGGCTATCCTGCTGATGCTCAGCCGCCGCTATGTCTTGCTCATCCTCCTTGCCTTCGTCCTCGCCGCACCTCTCGCCTGGTACATCGGACGCCAGTGGCTGATGAGCTTCGCCGAGCGCACACCCATCTACTGGTGGCTCTTCCCCCTGTCCCTCCTCGCCGTCTCGGCCATCACGCTCCTCACCGTCGGCATCCAAGGCTGGCGCGCCGCCACGGAGAATCCCGTCAGGAGCATCAAGACGGAGTGAAGCCCCCCGACCTTGCCCGTGGGGGAGGGGAGTTGGCTGGCGCGAAGCTTTCTAGCGATAACGAGGCTCTCTCCCTCACGGAAGAGCGGGGAGAGGGCCTTTTTTCACTTTTCACTCCTTAGCTTCGCTGACTTTTGTCACGACTCGGCCATTCAAGAGCAAACTCTTATGGCACTCGCTGCTCCAAAAGTTCAATTTTTCAATCTTTCAATCCTTCGATGAACATGACCTCCTTCTTCTATCTGGCCCGCCGCTTCAAGACGGCCACCGTTCTGAACTTCCTTGGCCTCACCGTGGCCTTCGCCGCCTTCTACCTGTTCATGACACAGGTGACCTACAACCACAGCTTCAACCACGGCTTCACCGATGCCGACCGCCTCTACCGTGTGGAAATGATGCGCAAAGACGGCTGGAACTGTTACGCCAACCGCTTGAGCGGCAGCCAGATGACCGAGACACCGGGCGTGGAGGCTGCGGCGCTCACACAGAACTGGCTAGAGAACGTGACGGCGCGCAAGGGCGAGACGGAACTGACGTTCCCGAAGGTGGAGGTCGATGCCCGCGCACTGGAGACG
>CAMVFC010000088.1 GCA_947166655.1 uncultured Prevotellaceae bacterium | reverse complement strand
GGCTTCAGCCTAATTTTTAATGTCGAAAAAAAAGTTTTAGCGGACAGCAATATTATTTAATAGGAAATGGTGGGACTTGGGGAATGAATAGGCTTTTATTCCACCTCATAGCCTTTCACGATAATCATCGGACAGCCTGGGATCTTTCGCATTCTACCCTTCACTTTGTGGCGGGCATAGCTGCTCTTGAAATTAGCAGGGAAGGAGAGTCTGCCTTTACCTTTGATATCAACTACACTGATTGTAACGCAGTATTTCTTCTTGCCTTTCAGTACGACAGGCTCCGACGGACTAACGCTGAGTTGTTTACCGTTGTCGGCAGGAGTCACTCGTTTATAGATTGGCTTATTCAGTACATTGACAAATTTCTTGTCCAAGACCTCATAGCAGTTGAAACTCAACAGACATTCCTCGTACTCGCACTTATCTATAGATACCAAGATGTCGGTCAGCAGATAATCTTTCTGATTTTTGAAGATTGGTCCCCATTCAATGTCTCCTTTGCAGTCGCCCTTGAAGCCTGCCGTACTTGTCCTAATCCACGACTTACCCGACAGTGTGTGTAATTTATTTTTCTTACCGACCACAACTTCGGCCAGTTCGATTACCTTGTCTTTCAGTGTCACGATCAGTTCCGGCACATAGGCATACGTTGAATAGGGAATCGTCGCTGTTTGATAGGAAACGTGCGAAAAGGTCAGTTCGTCCCTGCGCCCAGCAGGTATCGTCATCGTGAAATGTCCCTGTGCATCGGAAATAACGCCCACGCTATCCTCTTCAATTCCGATGCTGACGTACTCCAAGCCATCGCCCCGCTCATTGACAACATGACCCGTAACCTTTGTTTGCCCTTGCCCCGTCATTGCGACGAGGGTGAGCAGTGCGGTGATAATAGTTTTCTTGTTCATTTCTTATTTACCTTCACCTTATTATATATATGCCGTTTTCACGATATTATAACGCCCGAGCACAACAAATATTGCTATATCGCACGCAAAATTTATAAAAATCCAATGTCTTATCGCTATTTCAGAAGAATGCTTCAACGTAAAAAGATGAGGGGTGATGCGTCAACCCCAAAAAGAATGCCTGCTGGAGATATAGGGTCAGCCGGTGACTCGAATGAGGTGTCGCTGCATCCTGCGCATTCAGATATAAGCGCTTATAGCGGACAGCAACTCTTTTTGCTGAAACCCAAGAAAACGATGAATGAACAGACGGCGTGAACAGAAACATCCGACCAGAAGAACCCATCGCAAACGGTCTTTCGTTAAATGTAGTTAAATTCAGCCGCGCGTCCATACAATCGTCGGTCAAAACGCGAAATCTTTGTAACTTTGCAAACAAATTGTTTTCTTTGCTTACATTTTCATACATGAAGAGCGATATAGAAATAGCCAGAGAGACTCCGCTCAAGCCCATCGCGGAGGTGGCAGAGGGCATGGGCATTCCGGCAGAGAAGCTGGAGCCCTATGGCCGCTCTGTCGCCAAGGTACCGTACACCCTAATCGATGAGACGCGCATGCGTGGTCATAAGCTGATTCTTGTGACGGCGATCACGCCGACGAAGGCGGGCATAGGGAAGACAACGGTCAGCATAGGGTTGGCGCTGGGTCTGAACCGCATCGGCAAGAAGGCCGTGGTGGCGCTGCGTGAGCCTTCGCTGGGCCCCTGCTTCGGCATGAAGGGAGGGGCAGCAGGAGGCGGCTATGCCCAGGTGCTGCCCATGGAACGCATCAACCTGCACTTCACGGGCGACTTCCACGCCATCACTTCGGCCCACAACATGATTTCTGCCCTGCTGGACAACTACCAATACCAGCATCGCGACGAGGGCTTTGCGCTACGTGAGGTGCTGTGGCGGCGCGTATTAGACGTGAACGACCGTGCGCTGCGCACCGTCGTCACAGGCCTGGGAGGAAGGAGCAACGGCCTGACGCAGGAGAGCGGTTTCGACATCACTCCGGCATCGGAGCTGATGGCCATCCTGTGTCTGGCCCGGGACGAGAACGACCTGCGTCGACGCATTGGGAATATCTTGCTGGGCGTCACGACGGAGGGACGGCCCTTCACCGTGAAGGACCTCGGCGTGGCCGGTGCCGTCTGTGTGCTGCTGCGCGAAGCCATTCATCCGAATCTGGTCCAGACCACCGAGCAGACTCCAGCCTTCGTACACGGGGGGCCTTTTGCCAACATCGCCCATGGCTGCAACTCTCTGATAGCTACGCGCATGGCACTGACATTTGGCGAATACGCCGTGACGGAGGCGGGCTTTGGCGCGGACCTGGGCGCGGAGAAGTTCTTCGACATCAAATGCCGCAAGGGCGGCCTGCAACCGGCGCTGTCGGTGGTCGTGGCCACCACGCAAGGCCTGAAGATGCACGGCGGCATCGCCGCAGAGGAGATCAAGCTTCCGAATGCAGAGGGACTGCAACGCGGGTTTGCCAATCTGGACCGCCACGTCCGCAACCTACAGTCGTTCGGGCAGACGGTGGTCGTCTGCTTCAACCGCTATAGTTTTGATACCGACGAGGAGATTCGGCTGTGCCGCGATCACTGCGCTGAACTGGGCGTGGGCTTTGCCGTCAACAGTGCGTTCTACGAGGGCGGAAAGGGTGCCGAGGCGCTTGCACGCCTCGTCGTGGAAACCATCGAGCGGACCCCCTCCGGCCCGTTGCGTTTTGTGTACGACGACGCTGACCCCATCGAAGAAAAGGCGCGCAAGCTTGCTACGAACATCTACGGAGCCTCTCATCTCGATTTCAGCAAGCAGGCCCTGAGAATGCTGGAACGAATCAAGGAGATGCATCTGGAGCATCTGCCCATCTGCATCGCGAAGACTCAATTCAGCTTCTCGGACGATCCGAAACGCTATGGCGTACCGACGTCTTTCGGCATCTCCATCCGCGATGTAGTCATCAATGCGGGTGCCGAATTCATCGTCCTCGTCGCGGGCGACATCATGCGAATGCCGGGCCTGCCGAGGTCGCCACAGGCGGAACGCATTGACATCATAGGCGGGCGCATTGAAGGACTTTCCTAACGGATTAACATAGGAAAAAGGATCTTTCAGAATCCGTGTAATCAGTGGTAAAAAGAATACTTCCATCGATGAAAATTACAATCCTCCAAAGAGACATCGTCTGGGCATCGCCGGCAGAGAATGTGCGGCGGGCAGACATGGCCATCGCCCGCCTGCCCAAGACCGACCTCATCGTCCTGCCGGAGATGTTCTCGACGGGCTTTGCCACCGAGCCCGAGGGCATTGCAGAAAGTGAAGACAGCGAGACGTTGGCGTGGATGCGCCGGACGGCACGCCTGTGTGACTGCGCTATTGCAGGAAGCATTGCCGTGAGAAGCGACAGCGAAGATGGCGCTCCGCGCTACTTCAACCGTTTCTATTTCGTAAAGCCAGACGGAAGCGAAATCCACTACGACAAGCACCACCTCTTCACGTACAGCGGCGAGCACCTTCGCTACACGGCAGGCCAGCAACGCGTTATCGTGGAATGGCGAGGCGTGCGTTTCCTGCTCATGGTGTGCTACGATCTGCGTTTCCCGCTGTGGAGCCGCAACCACGAAGACTATGACTGCACTCTTTACGTGGCGTCGTGGCCTACGCCGCGCGTCAACGCCTGGTCGGCGCTGCTTCGGGCACGCGCCATCGAGAACCAGTGCTACGTCGCAGGCGTCAATCGTGTGGGCACCGACCCGAATTGCGAATACTGCGGCGGCTCGGCCATCATCGACCCCTATGGACGCGACCTCGCCGTATGTACAATGAACGAGGAAGATGCCGCCACGGCAGAGATCGACATGGAGGCGCTTTCGGCCTTCCGACAGAAGTTCCCTGTACTCAAAGACAGGGATGAATTAACAATTAATGTAAGTAGGTGAACAGAATTAAAAAAAATTTAGTCAAGATTGACGATAAGATTGATGACGAGCGGACGAATGAATAAGTCATCGGTCTGTCGATATTTCTTGCGTCGTCAATCTATTCAAATAATATTGTTTAGTAATGAAGAAACTGCTTTTAGGCGACGAAGCCATAGCACAGGGGGCCATCGATGCCGGACTCTCGGGCGTTTACGCCTATCCCGGCACGCCTTCGACAGAGATCACCGAGTACATCCAGCAAAATGAGACTGCGCGGCAGCGCCACCTGCATTCCCGCTGGTGTACCAATGAAAAGACAGCTATGGAGGCTGCGCTCGGTATGTCCTTCATGGGCAAACGTGCCTTGGTGTGTATGAAACACGTGGGGCTGAACGTCTGCGCCGATCCCTTCGTGAACAGCGGCATGACGGGCGTCAACGGCGGTCTCGTCGTGCTGGTGGCCGACGATCCGTCGATGCACTCCAGCCAAGATGAACAGGACTCTCGTTTCTACGGCAAATTCGCCATGATACCGACTTTCGAGCCGTCCAATCAGCAGGAAGCTTACGACATGATGGAAGCGGCCTTCGACTACTCTGAGCAACAATGTCTGCCCGTGCTGATGCGGGTCACCACGCGCATGGCCCACTCACGTGCTGTGGTCCGCATCAAAGAGGCTGCCCGAGAAGAAAACCCACTGAACTACAATGCGAAGGCGTCCAACTGGGTTCTCCTGCCTGCCAATGCACGTCGCCGCAACGACCTGGTGACGGCCCAGCAGACGCAGTTGGAAGCGGATGCAGAGACGTCGTCGTTCAACCGACTGTCGCTGCCCACCACGTCCCTCACATCAGAAGGAGAGAGGGTGCCTTTAGGAGTCATCACCAGTGGCATCGCTTACAACTATGTCATGGAGGCCTTGGCACATCGCCCGAACCTCAGCGAGGAAGAGGAGCCGAACGTGAGTCTGCTTAAGATTTCCCAATATCCCCTGCCCAAGCGCCTGGTGCGCCAGCTGCTGGACACGTGTCAGCGTGTACTGATTGTCGAGGAAGGTCAGCCCTTCATTGAAGAGCAGGTGCGCGGTGTCTGCGAGAATGCGAACATCCTCGGCCGCCTCACGGGCGAATTACCTCGCACCGGCGAACTGACACCCGACTCCGTGGCAAAAGCGTTGGGATGCCCGGAACACCATACGGAGGGCTTGCAGGCCACTGCTTCAGTCATACTTCCCCGCCCTCCGCAGCTCTGCCAAGGCTGTGGACATCGCGATGTCTACATTGCTCTGAACGAGGTGCTGCTCGACTTCGAGCATCCGCGTGTTTTCGGCGACATCGGCTGCTATACCCTCGGCTTTCTGCCTCCCTACAAAGCGATCCACTCCTGTGTCGACATGGGGGCCAGTATCACCATGGCCAAGGGGGCTGCCGATGCTGGACAATGGCCTGCCGTAGCCGTCATCGGCGACAGCACGTTCACGCATTCCGGCATGACAGGGCTGTTGGATGCCGTCAACGAAGATGCCGACATCACCATCATCATCTCCGACAACCTCACCACCGCCATGACAGGCGGACAGGACTCTGCAGGCACCAATAAGTTCGAGGCCATTTGTCTGGGCTTAGGCGTCAATCCGGCGCACGTTCGCGTCGTCGTACCGCTGCCCAAGAACATGGCGGAGATAACCCGTGTGCTGCGTGAAGAAATCAACTATCATGGCGTCTCGGTCATCATACCCAGACGTGAGTGCATACAAACGTTCAAAAGGCATTCGAAAGTGAAGAAAGGATGAAAACCGATATAGTATTATGCGGTGTTGGCGGACAGGGCATCCTCAGCATCGCCACCGTCATCGGGGAAGCTGCGATGGCGGAAGAGCTCTACATCAAACAGGCTGAAGTGCACGGGATGAGCCAGCGCGGCGGCGATGTGCAGTCGAACCTCCGCATTAGCGACCAACCTATTCATAGCGACCTTATCCCACACGGTGCAGCAGACCTCATACTCTCCATGGAACCCATGGAGGCTCTGCGCTATCTGCCTTACTTGAAGCCCGACGGGTGGGTCGTCACCTCGTGCGTGCCCTTCGTGAACATCCCTAACTACCCTGCCTCCGATATGCTCGATGCCGAATTGGCTCGTCTGCCGCACGTCCTCAGCATAGATATTGAGCGACTGGCAAAGGACAACGCGATACCACGTTCGGCCAACATCATCCTTCTTGGGGCGGCGCTGCACGTGATAGGCATAGATGCCGAAGCATTACAGGATGCAGTGCGCCGCGTCTTTGCGGCCAAAGGCGAGGCTGTGGTACAAGCCAACCTGAAAGCGCTCTCCATCGGCAGCGAACAAATAAAAGGATAGAGGGAAAGAAAACTTCTGTCTTATAATCTCAACACTCATGAAACTGTTTTCAGACCATCTCATCGCCGAAGCGTGCCGCGAAATGCACGTAGCTGACCTCGGTCAGGCAACCATCGGCGAAGTGCTTTTGGTAGCACAATATCTCGAACAGAAGACCGGACAGACTTTCATCCGTATGGACCAAGGCTCACCGGGTCTGCCTGCCAACCGCTTCGGTATCGAGGCCGAGAAGGCTGCTTTGGACCGTGGCGTAGGGGCCCACTACCCTGCTGCCGCGGGCATCACCGAACTGAAAGAGGCTGCTTCGCGCTTTGTCAAAGCGTTCATCGACATCGACATTTCGCCACGCGCCTGCATTCCCACCACAGGCAGCGTCGCCGCCTCCTTTGCCGCCTTTATCGCCACCACACAGCGTACGCCAGGTAAGAATCGCGTCTTGTTCATCGACCCTGGCTTCCCCATCCAGAAGTCGCAACTGCGTGTGCTTGGCATCGAATGGCGCGAGTTCGACATCTTTCCATATCGCGGTGCAGCCTTACGCGACAAGCTCGAAGAAGAACTGGCCGACGGCACCACGGCAGCCATCGTCTATTCCAACCCTAACAATCCTGCCTGGATCTGTCTGGAAGAGGAGGAACTGAAGATCATCGGCCAGCTGGCCACAAGCCACGATGTCATCGTGCTTGAAGACCAGGCTTATTTCTGCATGGACTACCGTCGCGACCTCGGGCATCCCTACCTGCCTCCGTTCGTACCCACTGTGGCTCGCTACACCGACAACTACATCCTCATGCTCTCGTCTTCGAAGATTTTCAGCTATGCTGGTCAGCGAGCCGCTTTGGCATGCGTCTCCGATAAGCTGTTCGACCGTCACTTCCCCGCCTTGGCCGAACGATATCACGATACCGGCATCTTCGGACCCACGTTCATCGCCTCTATTCTTTACATGATCACCAGCGGATGCACGGCCTCCACGCAGTATGGCTATGCCGAAATGCTGCAGTTGGCCTGCGACGGCAAGATCAACTTCGTCGAGGATACCCGCGAGTACGAACGCCGTGCCCACCGCATGAAGGAGATTTTCACCAGGAACGGTTTCCACATCGTCTACGAGCACGATGTCACGGCTACCGTCGGCGATGGCTTCTTCTTCACCATCGGCTACCAGGATAT
The DNA here is from genome assembly GCA_947166655.1 of uncultured Prevotellaceae bacterium. Taxonomy (GTDB): domain Bacteria; phylum Bacteroidota; class Bacteroidia; order Bacteroidales; family Bacteroidaceae; genus Physcousia. Next base: position 7,257 of record CAMVFC010000088.1, on the reverse strand, counting down.
GAGTGGACCCGAACTGCTGTGCGAACTCATCGCCTACGGCGTCTCCAGTATCTCCCTGTCCACCACGGGCAGCCACCAGAGAGGCGTTCGTGCGTGTGTCAGCCAAATGAAGGAAGAACACTATCCCGTGCTCGAAGAGCGCATGCGCGCTTTCAACGAGGACCATAAGCTCAGAAAGAAGTAAAAAAAAGGAGAATTGAAAGAATGGAATAATGAAAACTTGAAATATTGAAATTCACTTTTCACTAAAACAAATGATCTGGAATCCTAACAAAGAGACCATGAGCCGCGACGAGATGCGCGAGCTCCAAGGGCGACGCCTTCACAAAATCGTGGACTACGTCTACCACAACGTGCCCTTCTACCGACACAAACTGCAAGAGATGAACATCGAGCCCGACGACATCCGTAGCATCGATGACATCACACGACTTCCGTTCACCACCAAGCAGGACTTGCGCGACAACTATCCCTATGGTCTGCAGGCTGCTCCTCAGAGTGAGATTGTGCGCGTACACGCCTCCTCCGGCACCACGGGCAACCCGACCATCGTGGGCTACACACGCAAGGATATTGGCGTGTGGGCAGAGTGCATGGCACGCTGTCTGACGGCCTATGGTGTCACGCGCGAAGACACCTTCTCCGTGGCCTATGGTTACGGACTCTTCACCGGAGGACTCGGAGCGCACTATGGCGTGGAGAAGCTCGGCGCCACAGCCGTACCCGCCAGCGTGGGCAACACAGAGAAGCACCTGCGCCTCATCCGCGACCTCCGCATCACAGGCATCGCATGCACGCCGTCTTATGCCCTCCATCTGGCTGAGACGATGGGGAAAATGGGTATTAAGAAAGAAGATATACACCTGCGCATCGGAGCCTTCGGAGCCGAACCCTGGACCGAGGACATGCGTCACGAGATAGAGAGTCGTCTTGGCCTTCAAGGCTATAACCTCTATGGACTCAGCGAGATCATGGGACCCTGCGTCAGCTACGAATGCTGCTGCAAAAACGGATCGCACATCTGCGAGGACCATTTCTTCCCCGAAATCATTGACCCGCAGACACTCGAGCCACTGCCTGCAGGACAAACGGGCGAACTTGTCTTCACCACCCTCACCAAAGAGGGCCTGCCCCTCCTTCGCTATCGCACGCGCGACCTCTGTTCGCTCATGGCGGGAGAGTGTGAATGCGGACGCACAGCCATTCGCATGGGACGGATCGTAGGACGTTCCGATGACATGCTTATCATTCGCGGTATCAACGTCTTCCCGTCGCAGGTCGAGAGTGTCATCCTTTCCACAAAAGAGTTCGAGCCGCAGTACCAGCTCGTCGTGGACCGTGTCGACAACCTCGACCGCCTCACGGTACGTGTGGAACTGCGAAACGAATATATGACAGACCTGTTGCCCGAGCTGGCTGCCCTCGAGCAGAAACTCTCTGAGAAGCTAAAGAGTGTACTCAGCATCCGAGCCAAGGTCCAACTGCTGCCTCAAGGGTCCATCGAACGAAGCCAAGGTAAGAGCAAACGCGTCATCGACAACCGAAAATTATAAGAGAAGAACAAGGCACGCGAAACGTCTGAGTGAAGAATGGGCGCAGTAGGCGCCAGCGTCTCACAGGAATCCCTCAATCATTCAATTCTCAATCGTACAAACATTCGAACTATGCTTCAACAACTATCCGTTTTCATAGAGAACAAGTCCGGCACCCTGCTGCAGATTCTTGAACTGCTGAAGTCCGCCGGCATCCAGCTCGTCGCTACAAACATCGTCGACACCATGGACTACGGCATCTGCCGCATCATCGCCACCCAACCCCGACTGGCTTGCACCATCCTGCAGGAAGCCGGCATGAGCGCTAACCTCAACGATGTTTTTGCCATCGAACTGGACAACCATCCCGGCAGTGCCGCCGATGCCATCGCCGCCTTCGCACAGGAGGGCGTGGGAATCATCTACCTCTATTCCTTCCTCCTTGGGGGAAAAGGCGTTCTCATCTTCCGCACCGACAACCCAGAGCGTGCACAAGCCATCATCACCGAGAATCACCTCAATGCGCTCGACGAACAGACGTTGACCTCACTGACTTAAGAACAGCCACTCCCAGTCGGCCTATACTTCTGCCCTCCCCTTGCCTCTGTCGCTCAACTTCCGTTGAGTGAGGGACGCATGGGGAGGGCTCTTTTTAGTTAAATATTGTTATTCTTTCACTTTTTATTAGTACTATGTATTGCAAGCTACTAATATTTAGCCTACCTTTGCCATCGCTTAAGCAAAAGTAGTCATTAACATTAAAACGAAAACCAATTATGGCACAAGGAAGACTGACACGCTCATGGAACAACAAGTGGATAGCCGGCGTCTGTGGCGGCATCGCTGAATACTTTGGTTGGAATGCAGACTTGCTGCGTCTCGTCTGGGTCTTGCTCTCCGTCAGCACCGCCTTCTGCGGCGGCATTATCTACCTGATTCTTTGGCTCATTATGCCACAAGAGCAATGACAGGAAAAGTAAAAAGCAAATTCTGATGGTAGACGTATCAAATGCCAAATCGCAGATGCGCAAGGGGATGTTAGAGTACTGCATCCTCCTGCTGCTCAAGCGCCAGCCAGCCTATGCCTCCGACATCATCCAGCAACTGAAAGAAGCCGAACTGCTGGTGGTCGAAGGTACGCTCTATCCGTTGCTGACGCGTCTGAAGAAAGACGGTCTGCTCGCTTATGAATGGCAAGAGAGCACACAAGGGCCGCCGCGTAAATACTATGAACTGACCGCCAACGGCCAACAATTCCTTGAGGAACTCGACAGGGCATGGAGCGAAATCTCGAACACCGTTAATTACTTGAAGAAATGAAGAAGAATATAACCATCAATCTTTGCGGGCGTCTCTTCGCCATCGACGAGGATGCCTACGAGATGCTCGCCACCTACGAGCAGTCGCTCCGCGCATATTTCCGTCAGCGCGACGGCGGCGAGGAGATCGTTGACGACCTGGAAGCACGCATCGCCGAACTCTTCGACGAGCTGAAGGCGCAGGGCACGGAAGCGATTAATATAGAACACGTTCGCGAGGTCATTCACCGAATCGGGAAGCCTGAGGAGATGGACGAACAGCCGAACCCCAGCCCCACTCAAGGGAAGGGAGCCAAAACCGGAGGCGGGGGGCAGGCGACAACGGGTTCCTCTTCCCGCAACGAGGCTGGGGGCGAGGCCTCCAAGCGCCTCTACCGCAATCCCGACGACAAGAAAATGATGGGTGTACTTTCCGGCTTTGCTGCTTATTTCGGCGGCGACGTGCTTTGGTGGCGTCTGGGATATGCAGCAATCGTGCTGCTCTCCTTCGTCGGTTCTTCGTACAACTTCTTATGGTTCTGGCCGGGACGTGCACTCTATTTCAACATCTACTACTCGGGTTTTGCCCTTATCGTAGCCTATATTCTTCTGGCCGTACTTATGCCCATAGCTGAAACGCCCGAGGATCGGCTGAGAATGAAGGGCAAGGAGGTGAACCCACAGAACCTGGCAGAAGAGGTGGCACAGGGCAAGCCCAATCGTTTCACGTCCAGGGAGTCCACCCCCAACAACCAGTACAGGAAGGACACTCAGCCCATTCCTTCCGCCATCACGGAGAGCGGCACCAAGGCCGACGGCGGACAAGCGGCAACGGGTTCTCCTTACAGAGGAGGAACTGGAGCCAATGGGTCCGGGGCGTCTCATGGTTGTCTCTCTCTCCTCGGCTGCATCGGAGGTTTCTTCTCCGCTCTCTTCGCCGTCGTCACTACCCTATTCCGCTGGTGCATTTATACTTTCGGCGCTTTCGTTGCTGCGATGTGCCTGATGGGCATTGTGTGCCTGGCCGCCGTAGCCCTGAATCCTGTCGCTTTCCTGCACAAGTTTGGGTGGTTTTGGGAATCGTCGGAACTCGCCGCAGCTGTGCCAGGACTGACCATCCCCTTCTACATCTTTGTCGCAGCAGCCCTGCTGTTTCTGTCCATCACAGCCTACGCCATCATCCACAGCCTTCTGAACGAGTTCCGACAGATGCCCTCCATGCCCTACCGCCAGCGCATCGCACTGTTAGTGATGTGGATTGTCGGCTTGGTAGCGGCAGGCTCTGCCCTCGGCTACGGACTGCCTCAATTCATCGATGCAATGGATGCTTTCACGAGGAGGGTTCGCCTGGATGAGGAAACCGAATACCGTGAAAGCAACTTGCATGACGGCATCTTCGTGCAACCTCACGAATGGGAATTCCTGCAGGAACACGGCTGGACCCTTCTCAACGTTGAAGGATGCAACGATCGCTTCACGGCTTATGGTGAATACATGACAGGCGACCGCGATGTCCGCTACATCGACACCTACGACGAGCAGCACCGCCAGCGCCTGCGCATCGAGCGAACCGACTCTCTCATGCCCGGCACCTATCGTCTCACCTGCGCTGCACGCGCCAACGGCACTGGCGCCTGCGTCTATGTCATCATCGGCGATGAAAAGCCTCTGTTCATGGAGATACCGGCCACGGGAAACACTGGCGGCGACATTTGGGAAGATGCCGAGGCAGAGCGTTACCTCCTTCTCATGAAGGAACGAGGGCGCGCAGCAGAGCGTGGCGAAGCAGACTTTACCGACGAGAAGGCAGAGATACCCGAGCGCGTGCAGCAACTTCGTAAGGCGAACAAAGGCAAAGGCTTCGGGTGGAACTACATCGGTACGGCTCCCATCCGTGTCACCAAGCCCACACGCATCCGCTACGGCGTCAGTTCCGACCCCACTTTCACCGGCAAGACCTGGCTCGGACAATGGTTTTCCGCCACTGACTTCGAAATCAAGCGCGCCGAATGAAAAGTGAAGAGTGAAGAGTGAAGAATGAAGAATAAGATTTACTTTCAAGAGCTGAAGGTTAGTTTTATTCTTCAATCCGAGCGAAGCGAGATACTTCTCTCTTCATTCCGAGCGAAGCGAGCGTTCGTCATTCGTGCTTCTTCAATTCAACATTTAGGAAATGTTAAAAGCAAGGCCGCAGCCTTGCTTTTTTGATTTATTCTCCTTTCCTTTGCAGCGTCGGAAACGCTTTTCCAAGCATCACGACGTCGTCTGACCACTCAACCCAAACTCCCATCAACAATGAAACGCTCTCAACTAAAGCCACTCATCTTCAGCGTATGCACCGCAGGCTGCAGCGCCCTTATGTTTCCACTGACCACATCGTGCGACACTCCACAGACCATTGCGTGGAGTTATTATGAATGCGCCAGAGACACTTTGGAATCGGGCGACCCCCATGCCGCCCTGCGTTTCCTGAAAGCCTGCAACAAATCGGCAGATAAGACTTTGACCCACAAAGCAGACTCTTTGATGAAAGTCATTGAGGAGGAATTAGCAAAACAAAAAGCCCTATGATCAAACTCAGTCAAAAGGAAGAAGAAGTGCTGGAACACATCTGGCAGCTGGGCGAATGCACGCCGCGCGACGTCCTTCTACGCTACCCCGAGCCTCAGCCGCTGCTCAATGGCATACAGAACGTCTTCCAGTCGTTGGAGCGTAAAGGCTACCTTGACCATCGTCGCGAGGGCCGAGGCTATGTCTATTGGCCTGTCGTGGAGAAGAAAGACTATGGACGCTCGCGGCTGGGAGCCCTCGTAGACCGTTTCCTCGACGGTTCCGTGAAAGACCTTGTGGCCTTCTTCGCCCGCGAGCAGCGCATCTCACCTGAAGAACTTCAAGAGATTATCTCTCTCATCGAAAACGAAAAGTGAAATGATTATCTACCTCATCAAACTCAACCTTATCCTGACGCTTCTGTGCCTGCTGTTCCAAGTGCTGATGCATCGCGACACCTTCTTCGGTGTGCGGCGGCTGATGCTGTGGGGCATCTATCTGACCGCCTTCCTCTTGCCGCTGTGGGACGTGCAGGGCTGGCTCGCCTCAGACGCCACCGCCAATGGCATGGCCGAGGCGTATGCCCATTTTGTACTGCCCACGCTCGAAGTCACGGCCGAGCGTGTCGCAGGCATGGGCCACCGGCAGAACGAACCCGGATGCGGCATGTGGTTCGTGGGCACGATGGCACTTTGGGGACTTCTCTACCTCATTCCCGTCGCGTGGATGACGGCGAAGCTGCTATGGCAACTCGCATATATATTATATATAAGGTGTAGGTGCGAAAGAGTGAAAGGTGAAAAAAATATTTCCTACTATCGCTACCCCCGTCCCTGCAGTCCCTTCAGCTTCGGGCCGTGGATCTTTCTTCATCCCGACGGCATGGACCGGCAGACGCTGCGCGAGGTACTCATCCACGAGCGGGCGCACGTCCGCGGCTGGCACACCCTGGACATTCTCCTCTCGCAGGCGGTCTGCATCATCTTCTGGTGGAACCCTGCCGTCTGGCTCATGCGGCGCGAGGTGCGGATGAATCTTGAGTTCATCGCCGACAAGGCGGTGGCAGACTATCTCATGGAAATGAAGAATGAAGAATCTCGCTTCGCTCGGAATGAAGAATCAAAGTTACCTGCAAGTCCTGAGGGTGATTCTAATTCTTCACTCTTCACTCTTCATTCTTCATTAATAAAAGCCTACCAATACCGTCTCCTCGGCTTTTCCACTCAGACAAACGTAGCTACGATTGCAAATAACTTCAATGTCTTACCCCTAAAACGAAGAATCATGATGATGAATCTCAAAAGAACTTCACGCGCGGGGATGGCAAAGTACGCCCTCTTCGTGCCCGTGGCAGCTGCATTGCTGCTAATCTCCAACGTCGATTCCCTGGCACGCACGATTGCCGACAACGTCGGGACACCGCTCGCACTGCCCGAGGAAAACGCTCTCGTCCAGACACAAACTGGTTCCCTTGACCTGAGCCAAGCGCACGATCCCGCCGACGAGATAAAGACTGTCGTCCAGACTCTCTACGAGACTGACGACAACATCTACAAAACCGTAGAGCAGCTTCCACAGTATCCTGGTGGCCAAGCCGCACTCTTCCAATTCATCGCCCGGAACATCCGTTATCCCAAAGCCGCACAGGATTGGGGCGTGCAGGGGCGCGTCTTCGTCCATTTCATCGTTGAGAAGGACGGCACACTCTCCGACATCAGCGCCTCGAAAGTGATTGATCCCGAGAGCGGCCAGGAACTGCCCGGAGTGAGGGTGACGGCCAAGACCCAGAAACCGACGCCCGAACAGGTCGAAGTGGCCCGGCATCGGGCAGAGGGCGTGAAAGCGCTGAAGGCCGAGGCCGAACGTGTGGTAAAGGC
>CAMVFC010000087.1 GCA_947166655.1 uncultured Prevotellaceae bacterium | reverse complement strand
GCTCAAAACATAGGGCCTTCTCACTACAATTCTAATGACCGATCTGGGATAAAAAAAGTTTCTGAGTTTTTTCAGTTATCATCATTGAATTAACTCAGAAACTTTTTATATAGTTATAAGAAACTCCTTACCCACACATCCGTCCGCCTGCAAGTCTATGCGTCTATACATATTCCCTTGCACGTCTATACGTATTCCCTTGCACGTCTATACGTATTCGCTTACACGTCTGTACGTGGCACAGCGATTCGTCTGAGCGGATGAAGCGGGTCGCGTCGTTGAGGGATGAGGCACGTTTCACTCTTTCTCCGACCTCAGTTCTTGCAGCAGAGGGGTTTGAGCTGCTTGAAGAAGTCGTTGCCCTTGTCGTCAACGAGGATGAAGGCGGGGAAGTCCTCGACTTCAATCTTCCAGATGGCTTCCATGCCGAGCTCGGGGTACTCTACGCACTCGATGCTCTTGATGCTGCTCTGTGAGAGGACGGCAGCGACGCCGCCGATGGTGCCGAGGTAGAAACCTCCGTGCTTCTGGCAGGCATCGGTGACCTGCTGCGAGCGGTTGCCCTTGGCTATCATCACGAGGCTGGCACCGTGGTCCTGGAACTCGTCCACGTAGGGGTCCATGCGGTTGGCCGTGGTGGGGCCCATGGAGCCGCAGGGGTAACCCTCGGGCGTCTTGGCAGGACCGGCATAGAGGACGGGGTAGTCCTTAAAGTACTGCGGCATGTCTTCGCCGGCATCGAGGCGTGCCTTCAGCTTGGCGTGGGCGATGTCGCGCGCCACGATGATGGTGCCGCGCAGGTTGACCCTCGTGGAAACGGGGTACTTGGTCAGCTCGGCACGCACGGCGTCGATGCCCTTGCTGAGGTCGATCTCGATGCCCTTGCCGCCTTCGCCGGGACGACGCAGTGCTTCGGGGATGAGCTCGGTGGGGTTGCTGTCCATGACTTCAAGCCAGATGCCGTCGCGGTTGATCTTCGCCTTGATGTTACGGTCGGCGGAACAGCTGACGCCCATGCCGATGGGGCAGCTGGCGCCGTGGCGTGGCAGACGGATGACGCGGATGTCATGGGCCATGTACTTGCCGCCGAACTGCGCTCCCAGGCCGATGTTATGTGCTTCGCGGATGAGCTTCTTCTCAAGGTCGATGTCGCGGAAGGCACGTCCCGTCTCGTCGCCCGTGGTGGGCAGGCTGTCGTAGTACTTGATGCTGGCGAGCTTCACGGTGAGGAGGTTCTTCTCGGCCGATGTACCTCCGATAACGAAGGCGATGTGGTAAGGCGGGCAGGCTGCGGTGCCGAGGCTCTTCATCTTCTCCACGAGGAAGGGGATGAGGGTGCCCTCGTTCTGGATGGTGGCCTTGGTCATCGGATAGAAGTAGGTCTTGTTGGCCGAGCCTCCGCCCTTGGCCACCATGACGAAGCGGTACTCGGCGCCCTCGGTGGCCTCGATGTCAATCTGCGCGGGAAGGTTGCAGCGCGTGTTGACCTCGTCGTACATCGTCAGGGGAGCGTTCTGCGAGTAGCGTAGATTGTCCTGGGTGAAGGTGTTGTAGACGCCGCGGGAGAGGGCCTCCTCATCCTCGAAGCCTGTCCAGACCTGCTGCCCCTTCTCGCCGTGGATGATGGCGGTGCCGGTGTCCTGGCAGAAGGGGAGGACGCCCTTGGCTGCCGTCTCAGCGTTGCGGAGGAACTGCAAGGCAACGTACTTGTCGTTCTCGGAAGCTTCAGGGTCGGTGAGGATGGCGGCCACCTGCTCGTTGTGCTCGCGGCGGAGCATAAATTCGACATCGTGGAAAGCCTGCTGTGCCAGCAGTGTCAGGGCTTCGGGGGATACCTTGACAATCTCCTTGCCTTCGAAGGTGGAGGTGGTGACGCCCTCCTTGGAGAGAAGGCGATACTGGGTCTTGTCCTCTCCGAGCTGGAACATCGGAGCGTACTTGAATTCTGTATTAGCCATTAGATTGAATTTAGATTGTGGGTGCATGAACGATGCGAAGGTCTCGCCCTTCGGCCTGCAAAGATACAACGATTCATTGAGAAAGCAAGAAATAAAAGTGAAAAAAGAAAGAGCGACATGTAAAAAATCACTCTTTCCAATCGATGGGATTGGCTTTCGTAGGGGAGGAGGAGGGGGCGGCGTCACCGCCTAATTCTTCTTCGCCTCCGGATTTGAAGGAATTGACATGGTAACTTTCTCCGCTGGCGACCAGAGGGAGCAGACTGCCGACAACGGTGCACCTGCAGAGGGGTTGCTGATATTTCTTTTTCATTGCTACTCCTTTATTAATTAATGATAGATGTGCCCATGCTGATGTTCACGATGTATTCCTTTCCTGCTTCCCAGACGCCGGTGAGGTTGAAGGTGTGGGACGTTTCGGTGCCACCATTAACAGTGTAGTTGACAGTAAGCGTCAGGCCTTCCTTCGACTGCGGAATCAGGAAGAGGTAACCGCAGGGGAGGACTTGCTTGCTGGTGGTGAGGGTGATGTCGCCGGTTGTGAGGGTGTAGCTGGCAGAGCCTGACAGGGATTGCCACTTTGTGTCTTCGTTGTAATAGTAGTCTCCCTGATCACTCACGCCCGAAAGCATGACGCTCTTGACAGTGACGCTCTTCTCGCCCACCCCGGCTGTCTTGTAAATGTTGAACTTCACGGCAGCACAGGCGTGATCGAAGACGAGGCTCACCTTGCCTTTGACATCATTGTAGGAGATGTCTTTGTGGGTGGCCACGAGGAGGTCGGTCTGGTTGAAGGCACTCGCATCCATTGTGAAGCTGAGGTAGGGGTTGCCGGAGTTCCACAAGAAGTTGCCAGCGTTGTAGGCATAGAAGTCAATCTTAGAGTTGTCTTGCACTGGCCAGTCGATTGTGTTCCATGAGCCGCCTGTTTTCTCAAAACTATACTTGTTGTCTCCTGTGTAGTTCATGAAGAAGGCCGAAAGCGACTCGGACGTGGTGGCAGCCGCGGTGCGCGTGGGCAACTGCTTGGGTGTCCCGTTGGCATCGAGCAGCGGGTTCTCGGTCACTTCCACCGTAATCAGTCGCGGTTCCTGCTTAGGCTCGTCCTGGTCATCGGACGAGCAGGCAGCGAGGAAGGCCGTCGAAAGAAAAGTAAAGAAAAAAATCTTTTTCATTCTGAATGGTTGATTTAGTGTCAGAATTCTGCATCTAACATGATTAACTCTTTGCCCAAGGCAATTCCCTGTGCGATGGTGTAGACGCCGCCCTTCTCGGCACTGTAGAACCGCAGTTCGGCCGTACCATCGCCTTCGCGATAAGCGACGACTCCCCGCCATCCGGGATAAATATCCTTGCCCTCTGTGAGAACTCCACGACACTCGCCATCGACGAAGACGGCCATTTTATCACCGTCGGAACGGGTGAAAGGCAGCTGCTCAGGCAGAGTGACGAACAACGATGAGAACAGGGGGTACTTCAGGCTGTTGCCCGTCGGGGTAAACACCAGCTGGAATGCTTCGTCCATCAAGTTGTTAGGCGTGAAGGGTGGCATGAAGGGATCCTTGAACAAAGCTTTGGCGCCTCCACTGTAGTATTGCAGCACCATCTCCTGTCCCGTTTCCTGACTGGAACCCTTGATGTGAATCAGGAACACCACGGAGCCGTCGGGATAGACATTGGGCTTGCTGACGCCCCTGCAGGTACCGTTGATGAAGATAGCCATCTGGTCTTGCGACGAAGACACCTTCTGCAACTCTTCGTCCAGCGTCACCAGCAAGTTCATACTGCACTCATAGAGTGTGGCCGCGGGCTCCTGCCAGTCAGGTGCCGGGTCGTTCGATGACCAGTCCACCGCCCAATGCGGTGCCTGCACCGCCGTGAAAGGCGCAGTGCTGACTGTCTCGTCGTCCGATGAGCAGGCGCAGGCCAATGCGAGCACTGCTGCGTAAAGGATAAGTTTTATCGATGTTTTCATTTTACCACTTGTTTCTTACCATTATGAATATATATACCTTTTCGCATGTTGCGTTTGTCGGTTCCCGACTTGGCAACCCGCCGTCCGCTGAGGTCATACCAGTTGCTGCCGTAGGTCTTAGCCTTCAGGAATGTGATCTTCGTGGGCAGGTTGGGCGAGCCGCAGATGGCATCAGGACGGTAGTCGAGCACAGCGCCCGTGGTGGCAACCTTCTCGCCGTCGCGCTCGATGGCGAAGGAGAGCGGTTGCTGCTGGTCGCCAGCGATGGAGAGGAAGATGAGCGGCGAGGTCTCCTCGCCGGAGGTCTCCACCTCTGTCGCACCTACGACTTCTCCGTCGGCGAACGCGATGAGCTTATCGCCTGGCAGGAGTTCCACCCCGTCAGCGACGGCCGTCAGCGACATGGTGCGTGCGTGGGCCAAGGCTTTGGGGGCGCGCTGTGTGCTCTGTGTGCCCGTCTCCTCGAAGAAGGTGGCAGAGGGCTCGAAGTAGGCGTAGGTAAACGTAGCGTCGCCCTTGCGTTGGCGGTAGAGCATGTACCCCTCGCCAGGTTTCATGTACTTGAGGTTACCCTTCCACTGCCGCGAGCCGTCTGCCGTCTCGGTGAACATGGCGAATTCGGTCTTGCTCTTGATCAGGTCGCCGTCCTCTGCGTCGTCGAGATAGTCGGCGAGTGCCGTGCTTACGGGCAGATTCACCATGGGCGTGAATCCTATGGAGTTCCATCCGTTCTTGACGGGGATGGTTCTGTCGCCGGGTGTGGTGATGGCATTTCCGGTGACTTCCACGACGGTGTACTTCGATACCTTGACGCGGTAGCTCTTCTGCACGTTGATGGTGAGTTCAGCCTTCGGATCTGTTCCCCTGTTGGAGATCCACATGCCGTTGTTATAGAGCTTCGAGAGGTTCTCGTTCTCGTCGGTGATCATGTCTCCGTCCTGCCATGGAAACTGTTTCAGGAAGGTGGAGTCCCGGTATGCGTTGCTGTTGACATTGAGCGACACCCAGTTCCACCCAGGCATGAGTTCGATGGTCTGGATATACTGCGAACCAGCCTTCAGGACGATGGGTTCCTTGGTGGTGCCCTCGACGGTCTCAGGCTTGAATTTGATGGTCTTGGAGGGGGTAAGCAGCATCACCTTGCCCGTGTCGTAGTGCCAGAGCTTGAAGTTGAGGGGGCGTTCCACGGTCATGCTGTCATAGACACTGAGATAGACGAAGCTCTCGGCGGACGCGGTCTCGTAGTTGACATTGCTGCATCCCATGCATCGTCCGGTGGCATCGAACACGCCCACGATGTCGCGGGAGTCGGTGACGATGTCCTCACCTATCTGCACGCGTCCTACAATGCTCATGGAGAACTGCTTTATGTCTGGATCGACGTACCACTTTGGCAAGTCACCCTCCACGGTGATGTTGAGCATCAGCGGCTCCGACAGCCCGTCCTCGTCGGTGAGATAGATGATGTCGTCGTATGTTCCCACGTTCGTGTCCTTGTTGATGGTGAAGGTCAGCGTCTGCAGGCTCTTGGCATCGACGACATCCTGCAGGGTGTTGACGGTGAGCCACTTCGGCATATTCTCGATGGTGAAGGTGTGCGGTGCACCGCTGTCATTGTAAATGTTGATGTCGAAGTTCATATCGCTGTAGGACAATGAGCCGATGGTGTTCTTGTAGGTCTTCTGCTCCCACCGCAGCGGGCTTCTGTCTACGAAGACCTCCGTGGTGGCCGGCGATGCCATGTAGTTACCGTTGAGGTCGGGAATGTCGTAGATGGTGACGAAGACCTGACGCTTGTTGATACGCGCGTCGCGCTCGTCGATGTTCACCAGCAGCTGGTTGTCGCGTCCGACGAAGCTGAAGTTCAGGTTGCGAAGTTCCTGATAAGCTTGCATCGGCGCACCCAGGTTCTTGTCGATATGGCTGATGACGTAGGGCAGCGGGTCAACGAACGCCGTATCTCGCCGCGTCAGCTCCTTGCCGTCGTCGTAGTAGACTTTCTGGCTGAGGCCGTAGGGCTGCAGGGTGTATTCGTTGTTCAGTTGCCGCTCCTGCTGGTTGAATCCAAGGAAGGTAACAAGTCCCTTCTCGCTGCCTCCGACGGACTTCTCGCTGTAGCGACGGATGAGCGACGGCGGCAGGGCCTGTTCGAAGAGACAGATGCCATCGAGCCATCCCGTGAGCGCATAGTTCTGGTGGCGCACGTCGTCGTGCTGCCCGGCTTCGTACCACACCATGTTTCCGAGGTAGAAGTTATCACCCTTCATGCCACCCAGAGTGTCGGTGGAGAACTGTGCCTTGAGTGCGCGGTCGACGTAGATACTGGCGACCTGATGTGCACGGTTGACGGTCATGGCAAAGTGGTGCCATTCGTCGTTGCTGAAGTCGTCGCCCAAGGGGTATTCCTGTCCGTTGGTACGATATTTCAGGGTCTTACCCTCGAATCCGATGAAGAACTTGTGGCGTGCATCTGTGTCGGTGGCCTTGCCGGCGCCATTGCTGATAAGCGCTCCGCGCCCGTTCTCGTCGGTCTTGAACCAGAACATGAGCGTGTAGTCCTGTTCCTCGGTGCGGCTGAATCGCTCGGCGCGCACCTTCATGCCCTTGACCTCCCGTCCGGTTTCGCTGCGGTCCAGACGGAGTGCCATTCCTCGCGGCAGTGCCCACGTGGCCCCGTCGAGTTTGAGGTGAGCTCCCTGTGCGAGGTCGGTGGCGTATTCGCCGGAGCCTTGGTTCATGGGGTAGTAGTCGGTGAGTCCCACCTCATAGCCCGTGAGCGGTTTCTTGGCGTAGAGGGTGAGGGCCTTGGCGTCCATGGCTCTGTTCCAGACACGTCCCTGCAGCATTCTTCCTTTGTAGAATTGCCGCTTGCTGACGTCAGTCTGGTTGGTGGAGCCGAAGATGACAGGTCCGTATCCGCTGTATTTCACGCTGTCAAGTGAGCACTGGAAATCCTCAGCGATGATGGTCATACGCTGTTTGTCACGGTCCAGTACGAGTGCCACCTGCCGGTAGCCGTCGGTGTTGATGGCGGTGTCCAACTCGAGGACTTTACCGTCCGCCACGGCGCGCAGCCGCTTCTCCTTGGTGAGCCAGAGCTGCAGCTGCTTGCCGTCGGTGCCATGCGAGAAGATAGGCATGTCCTGACCCGTGTTATCGGGCTTGATGAGCACTTCGATGGTGACGTTCTTGTCGGCAAAGTTGCGCCGGGCCTCGCTCTGGGCATATCCTTTTCCGCTGAACAGCAGCGCGGGTTCCTCCTGCACGGCGGTCTCGTTGGTCTCGCCCATCACCTCGAAGTTATCGGCCTGGAGGTAGTTGTGCTCGATGTTCTCCGAGAAGTTGAAGACGATGTTGTCGCCGGAGCCCAGAATGCCGTCCTTGGGTTCCACGGTGCCGAAGAGCTGCGGCCGCCGTGTGTCCTTGACGCCCGTGAGCACCTTGGAGTCGCTGGTGATGAAGCTGTTGCCGTTGCGGCAGAAGAGACGGGCGCGCAGGTCGTAGGCTTTCTCCATGACCTGTCCTTCGCCAAAGAAGTTGGTCACGATGTTGCCGTTCTCGGGAATCATCGCCTTCGTGCCGCTGGCGGCACGATAGGCCGTGGAGTCGGCGTAGAAGCCGCAGAGGTTGGTCCAGTAGTCATCGCCGCGCGTGCTCTCCTTATATTGGAACTCGATGTGGTCGAAGTTCTTCTGGTTCTTGTTGAATCCGCTGATGACCACCGGCAGGTACCACCCTCGTTCAGCGTCGAAGGGCGCGTCGGTGTTCATGATCCACTTGTCGCCGGGTGTGGCGATATCCACCGCACCTGCCTGCAGCAGGTAGTGTACGGAGAAGGCCACCTCCTGGAAGCATTGCACATCGCCCTGCGAGATGATTCCGATCTTGAGGTTCTCGTAGTCGAAGTCCTCTCCGGCCCACACCTCCAGCGTCTTCTCGGTCACCTCGCCGGGCACCGCCTTGATGGTCATTCCGGCGCGCGAGAGCGGCATACCGTCGACCAGGAGCCGTGCGCCCTTGGGGTTCGACGTGTCGTCGAGGTAGAGCGTGAAGAACTGCAGCGCGCCTCCGACGGCCTCGGCCTGCTCGCTCTCGTTGGTCATGTAGAGCTTGAAGCGTGCAGGCTGGTCGTAGGGCACACCGCTGACGCTCTGCTTGTCCATTCGGATGACGGGATTCTCGATCTTCTTCGTGCGCTCGTCCAGCACGGTGCCGGCGCGGTAGAACAGCGTCTTGCGCTCGTTCTCCCAGGCGCGTACGGTGGCTCCTCCGCGGGTCCGATAGATGAATCCCCGGGGCTTCACCATGTCATGCACGATGTCGCGCGCCCCCACGTCGCGGTCGAGGAAGTATTCCATGTAGTCCACGTTGTTCAGGAAGTTCTCTTCCACGAAGATGTCCGTGCGGCTGTCCACGGTGGTGGCCTGGCGGGAATCCATCATGCTGGAGTAATAGACGTCGAAGTCCAGATGCGACTTCTTGTCCATCTTGATAGTGAAGGTTTCCTTGCGGTTGTATTTCGTCGTTTCGTTGTTCTTGGGCGTGACGCCGAAGGCCACGGTGGGCGTGATGCTGAACTTCCACACCGTTCCCGTGATCTTGAATTCCTTTTCTGCCAGCGGGCTTACGTTGTTAGTGGGTCTGCCTACATCCACCGAACCTCTCTTCATGAAATCAGCGCCGTTGAGGAGCGAGAAGAGGAGCTTGGCGGCCGTGGAGCCGACTATTCCGGCCATGGACGAGAAGGCTGCTGCCGTGCGTTCGTCGTCGCCGTAGCTGTCCTTGTCCGGGTCGGGGTTGGCAAAGTAGTTGTGGGTGAAGTCCGAGAGGATCCAGTTGTAGGACGTGGTGTTGGAGTACTCGGTGGCGAAGTCCTCGCTGTAGGTCACCGAGCCTCCTCCATCGACGTCGAAGTTCTTCATCTTGTTGGTGGCTTCGAGTTTCTGCTTCTCGTTGGTGGCCACCATGTTGGCCCAGGTGTACATGGCCTCGCAGAAGTCCTTCACCTTGTCCTCCTCGGCTCCGCTGTAGCCGTTGGGCAGGACAATCTGGTAGTTGATACCCTCCTCCGCGGTACTGATGGTGGTGTTGTAAACATATTCCCATTCTGCGCCGCCCGACTTCACCGTCTTCTGGGTGTTGAGGACGCCGAAGTTCGGGTCGTCCGGGGTGCGCAGCGAGCGGTAAACGGGTTGTCCCGTGGCGTTGGCCTGCGCCTGGGCTTCGGCCTCGGTGCCGGTGAACATCAGCGACTGGCACTGCTGCGCCAGGTTGGGGATGAGCTGTTTGACGATGTACTCCTGCGAGTGCACGAAAGTGGACTTGACGGTCTGGCCCAGTCCGACGACTTCATCGCGCACGAGGTGGACGATGCTGTCCTTCTCGTCGCGTCCGGAAGCGATCTCCACCATGTAGCCAGCCTTGCGCGCTCCGGCAGAGGCCTGGAAGGTGGAGTCGTTGATGGCGCGTATGGCCACCGTCGGGCGCAAGAAGACATTCGTCTCCATGCCCAGATAGAGGTCTGCGTCGGCACCCACCATGGTGACGCCGCCGTCGGTGGAGATGTCCTCGTTGGAGGTCAGCGTGTAGGCGAAGGCGCGTTGTCCGCCGCCGGAGAAGATGAGGTCGAAGCTGGTGTTGAAGACAGCATTTGTGGAGTTTATCAATCCGAATTCAGCGCCGAGCAGCATGGTTCCTGTGTACATGTTCAGTCCGCCACCTCCGGCAATGCCCAGGGTGATGCCTCCCTTCCATGACATGTCCATCTGGTAGGCCAACTTCAGCGTGGAGCCCTTGGTCAGCTTGGCTGTGGAGCCCGAACCGGGCGGGTCGCGCAGGATGTCCACCAGCACGGGCTGGTCGAAGGTCAGGATGTCCTTGGCGCCGGGCTTGGCGTACTGGCTGAAGACATATCCCTTGATGGGTTCTCCCTCCAGGGTGACGCCGTCGCGCTCCAGGGTGAAGTTCACGGTGCAGAGCGCGTCCTTGCCGGTGAGCAAGTATGGCATCTGTGCGGCGCGCAGGGTGTAGGTGTACTCGCCGTTGGCGTCCAACTGCAGCACCTCGCGGTGGGTGCCGCTGACGAGTCCGTTGCGGACGGTGACCGTGCCGCCGCCCAGTCGCACGATGTCCACGGTGTCGCTCTTCACATTATTATTATAATAGTACTTCTCCACGGCTGCCAGTTTGATATTGTAGCCGCGGTCGGTGCTGAAGACGGGGTGCCCGAAGGTGTAGCGGGTGACGGTGGTCTCGACGCCCGTCTTCGCATCCTTGGTGGTCACGGGGTATGCGATGGGAATCTGCTGCTTGCCGCCTACGAGCGGGCGCATGGTGTAGTTCTTCTCGCCGAAGTAGTCGAACTTGTCGAATCCCACCTGCTTACGCTCCAGCAGCACCGGCGAGTGGTAGATGCGGTTGTACTGGGCATGATACTTCACGTCCACCTGCCGGATGGAGTCGCCGTTGGCATTGGCCCAGGCACCCTCGACGTGGTCGGTGTGCGGGGCGACGGAGTCCGTCAGGTCGATGACGTCGCCCGTCTGTCCGTCCTGGAACAGGGTGGCGTAGCCGCGGGCGGTGATCTGCTGAATCTTCCACTTCACGGGCGGCAGCTTGACCATGTACTCTCCCGTGTGTACGTCGGGTGTGACCTCCACGCGGTGGGAGGTGGTGTGTACCCGTGTCTGGTAGTTGTATTTCTTGTCATGTGCGGTGTGGGTGAACACCTCGTCGCGCTCCTTCTTGCTGCGGTCGGTGATGTCAAAGACCAGTTGCGAGGCGTTGTCGCCCTCGAGCACGAACACCATCTTCAGGTCGTCGCCCAGGTTGTTCCGCGAAAGCGAGTTGCCCAAGGGGATGGCCGCCTGATCCAAACCGCCCGCCACGCGCCCGATGAGCGTCACGCGCGTTTTATCATAGAAGTAGATGCTGGCCATGTCGGTGTTGAAGTCATACAGGATCTTCGTGGTGTCTTCGTCGGCGTGGTAGAAGCCGTTCTGGTAGAAGGTGTGTCCGTCCTTCACCGCCTGAATGCTGTGCTGCATATTTGGCAGCATGCGGAACGAGAAGCGGCCCTCAAAGTCGGTGGTGACTTTGCCGCCGGCATTGCGCACCTCCACTCCGTCAACAAGGAACGAGGCGCCCTGCACCGGAATGCTGGTGCCGAAGTAGCGCACGAATCCGCTGAACTTCACGCTCTTCTCCACGTAGAACTCCACGCCGCCGACGCTGTTGCTGCCCGGCTGCGTGCCGAAGGTGATGCTGCGCAGTCCGCTGTCGTAGCCGGCCACCTTGGGCAGCACGTCGTAGGCACTCTCGCCGCCGTTCCAGTAGGGCAGGCCGTCCTTCTCGAAGTAACCGCTCTCATCGGTCACGACCTCCACCGAGAGTTCGGGGCTGCTGATGACGACAGGCACTCCGGGAATTCCCGTGCCGTCGGGGAAGCGGACGTAGCCCGAGACACGTCCCGTCTGCACGCAGTGACCGGGCACCCACAGGGTGCTCTCATAGTGCGTGCCCTCGCAGCTGTTGACGCCGCGCACGCGGTACTCATAGCTGTGTGTGGGCGAGGTGGTCTTGTCCTCATACTGCATGTCCACGAGCTGCGTGACCAGACAGACGGAGTCGGCAGGAGCCTTCACGTCGCGCCGCCACACCTCGTAGTAGTCCACGGGCATTTCATCGACGTTCTCCCACGTCAGCAGCACGGAGCTCTGCAGCGTCTGCACCTTCAGCGAGTCGCGGTTGATGTGTCCGAGGTTCTCGTAGTAGAAGCCGTCGTCGGGCAGTGTCGCTGCCGTCGTGCTGCCGGCCACGGGCGTGGAGAACTGCACCTGCCGCACCAGCGGCTTGCCGTCCTTCCAGCACCAGTTGTCGGGTGCTGTCGCGGACTTCTTGCCCTGCGGGATACGACCGTACCAAGTGCCAAAGCCGTCAAAGTAGGAGCAGTCTTCGATGATGCCCCACTGCGGTTTCTCGCCCGTGCTACGCAAGAACTCCTGCCAGTCATCCGTGTGGAAGAGGATTTTTGGTTGGAAATAGCTGTTGCTGATTTTGGCGAAGGTCTCTGCCCGGCGCCACGCCACAAAGCCGGAACAGCTCGTCGTATTAAACTTACGTGAGTAGCTGTGGTTGACCAGACAGTTGCTGATGCGCACGCTCTTGGTGTTGTCCGTGCCGGAGTTCTGGTCCACGAGACCCACCAAGCCACCCATGGACCCGTCGCCGATGATCACCATCAGGATGTTCATGGCCGACGTGCAGTTCTCGATGTACACCTCGCCGGTGGACACCATGCCGAGGATTCCGCCGGCAAAGCGGTTCTGGAGCATGACGAAGCCCGCCGTGGTGAGGTTGCAGAACACCGCCCCGCTGCCGGCGAAGCGCACCGGCGAGAGAAACAGTTCGCTCACCTCGCGATTATCCGGATAATCGACGGTCAGCGTGTAGCCGTTGCCGTTGAAGTTGCCCGTGAAGGGTTTGTCCTGTTGGAAGCCGATCCAGACATCTGGATCATCTTCGCTGATGCTGATGTCAGCTGCCAGGATGAGATTGGGCGGCGTGTCACTTTGACCAGTATTCAGACTCTTCGCATACTTCTCGTAATCCCCCTTCGTGCTGATCAGTTGAAAGACCGTGCCCGTGCCGCGGCCGATGGGCGACGTGCCGGGGTCCACGACGAGGCGCATCTCGTACCGCACGCAGGAGCGCGTCAGCGTCAGTTCGGCCTGACGAGTGCGCAGCTGCTCCGCGGTCAGCGCGGTCACCAGGCTGTCCACGAGCTGCCCCTGGCGGTTGAACATCCGGGTCTCCACCTTCAGTCCGGCGCGCTCGTCCCAGACGTAGTTGTGCGCCGAGTCGTTCTGTTCCCAGTTCCAGGTGAGCCGCACCTGGCGCTCAGCCTCGTCGCTCCACACCGCCCGGACATCCCGGGGCTGCAGCAGCGACAACGTGGCGAACTGGGGCTGCACGTAGGCCACGGTGGGGTTTTTCTCCAGACCCCACAGGCTCTCCGTCGTGGCGCGAAACACACGGTAGCGCACCAGGGGGATGCCCAGCTTGGCGTCAATCTGCGCTGCCGTGAGAGCCGACATGAGGGTGGAGTCGCGGAAGGTGTAGTCCTCCAAGTCGGGGTCATACACCACGTCGGATTCCACGTTCTCGAAATCCTCAGGGCGACCTGTCAGCGAGCGCTGAATCTGGAAGATATCGCCTTCCAGCAAGTCCTCCATATCGCGGTCCATGACCTTCCAACGCAGCACCACGGCGCCCACGCTGTCCACGTCGGCCCGCAGCAGGCGGGGATGGTGAATCAGAGGCAACTTGTCAATGGTCTTCGTCACGTCGCCGTCGAGCTTCGAGGGCCACGAGCGTTCAGGCAGCTGTGACTGTTCGATGGTGGCTGAACGAATATTCGCGGTGATTTGCAGGTCAGTCACTTTCTCCGTCGCCGGCAGCGACACAAAGCCGAAGTAGGAGTCCTCCTCCATCGTCTGCCGGGGCAGCGTCTTCTTGGTGCCGTCGCGGTCGGTGTAGGTGGCTTCGATGTAGTTGATGGGACGGTCGCACGACACGGGGATGCGCAGCGTGGACTGGTCGCCCTCCTCCGTGCCCGGCACGGCATCATACGTCTCCAGCGTCACCTCGTCGAACTCGATGGTGCCCAGGTCCTTAACATAGTCAGTGATGCTTCCTCCTTCATGAAACAGCTTGGCTTCTACCCGGAGCGTGTATCTCTTGCCTGCGAAACGGACAGGATAATACCAGTCCAGCTCAGCATAGCCGTTCTCCGTGTTAGTGCGCACCGCATCGTGTTGCGCTTCACTGTCGTAGGAGATAAAGCATAGCGGTTTCCATTTAGTATCATTCGTCAGATAGAGCAGGGATTCGGAGCCCAACAGGTTTCGGTATAGTGATCTAACGTAGCCCGAGTTGCTGCTGTTCTGCTCGTAGATGTAGAACACTTTGGTTAAATTGCCCTCGCTGTCGCGCAGAAAGTAGTTGGCCTCATGCAGCGTCCGAAAGGGGCTGGCATTGGTGGTCATCAGTTTCAGGTGCATACAGCCGGGACCCTTGGAGTACCAGCTGAAGGCCTGACTGGGGGTGTCGAACTCGCCGTCGGCGGCACGCGCAGCCTGCGGAAGCGCCAGCGCTAACAGAAAGAGCACCGAGCCCGTAGACAAACTATCTGCGAGAGCGAGCATAAACTTTGCCCGCACGCGCTTAAGGAATTCATTGATTTTCATGTGATTCTAATCTTAGTTTGTGCCGTTTTGCCAATCGCTAAATGATGAGCATAGAGGTTTTTCACAACAAAGGTAGCGTTTTTCCGTAAATGCACAAAAGAAAACAGCAAAAAAAAGTAAAAAGAATTCAAGTTTCGGATGTAGGAAACTCTCTCTGTAAGTGATTTATTATTATCAAGAATGAGAGAATGAGAGAAAATTTCTCAATATTCGCTACTCTATCATCTGAATTGCTGAGAATGAATAGAAAGTTTTTTGTTTGCAAAAACAAGTATATTCTCTAATTCTCTAATTCTTGACAAAAAAACTTTTCCTTTTTTTCACATCAAATTCCATGAATTGCCCATTAATTATCCATCAATGATTATTCATGAATAATTCGTGATCAATTCGCGGTAATTCATGTTAAAAAGACACTACACTCTGTATTTTTGCCCAAAAGAACTGTCAAACCGTCACCTCTCGATGTAACAGATTGATTATGCAGCAAGTAAGTGGTGACAGATGGGGTGACGGATGGGGTGACGGGTGACGGATCTGGGTTAAAAAGATTACGGACTCTCTC
>CAMVFC010000086.1 GCA_947166655.1 uncultured Prevotellaceae bacterium | reverse complement strand
TTACTTCATCATCACCTTGCGTGCAACACCGTTGCGGACAACGATGTAGAGGCCACGTGCGGGCTGGCTGACGCGACGGCCCTGGAGGTCGTAGACGGCGTCGGCGACGGTGGTGGCTACGTTCACGGCATTGACGCCGGAGATCGGGCCGTCCCAGCCGCTGTTGTCGCCCAGAGCGTCGAGGGTGAGGCTCCAGTCGGTGACGGAGAACCACTTGCCTTCGAAGGGCTTGCCGGTGCGGTTGCCGTCGGTGGTCATACCGATGACGAGGACGTGATTCTTGACCTCAGCCTGCGGCAGAGTGAGCCACATCCAGCCACGGCCGGAGGAAGCGTTGCAGTAAGCGATGGCACGCTGCTCGTCGGTCTCGGTGCCGGCCATGACAGCATCCATGGCTTCCTGCCAGATGGCGCCGTACATGTCGCTGGCCACGACGGTGGTGTCTTCGCCAAGCTCGGTGACGGTCTGGTAGTACTGCATGGGAATCTCTGTGAAGACGGTGTCGGCCTTCTCGGCGCCGCCGTTAGCGGTGAAGAGGAAGGCACCGGGAGCGTTGGTGCGGACGGCAGCACGCACGGTGTAGGTGCCGTTGGGCAGTCCTTCGATGCGCTGTTCGCCGTAGAAGTTCAGCACGCTGTCCTTGCTGTTGTAGCTGTCGAAGTAGCGACGGTTAGCGTCGTCCAGATAGTGCTGTCCGGCGGTGGTGTTCTTGTCGCCAGTGCCCTTGTCGAGCGTCCAGCCTTCTTCAGAAGCAGCGTCGGGGTTCTTGATGAATGCGGTGTAGTCCTTGGCGTTCGGGTTGCGCTCGTACTGATCCTGTACCTTGGCAGCCTCGAGGGTGCGCTTCAGTTCGGCCACCATCGGGTCGATGTCGGCGGGCAGCAACAGTCCGTCGGCCATCAGCTGAGCGATTTGCTCGTCGATGAGTTCCTTCACCAGCTTGATGCCCTTCTCGGTACGCATCTCGGCGATGGCCTGTGCGGCCTCGACGTAAGCGTTGGCGTAGGTGACGGTGTAGCCCTTCATGGTGTTGAGCACGGAGTCAACCTTGGTGTAGGTAGCCTCAGCAGCGTTCACCCAAGCGAGGGTGTGCTGGTTGGCATAGACCACGAGGTCGTGTGCTACGCCGTAAGCAGCGTCGCCGTAGTTCTCGAGCGAGTCGCGCACGGTGGGCAGCGTCTTGCCTTCGCCCCAAATCTCGGCCCACTTGTTCTCGGAAGTCTCGGCCAGTGCGATGGTGGCGTTGAGCTTGCTGAGGTCGGCGCTGGCGTTGTAGGCAGCGAGGCTGTCTGCGGCAGCGGCCTTGTCGGCAGCGAAGTGCATGTCGGCGATGAGGTTGGTGGCGCGGTCGGCCAGTCCCTTCGTAGCCTCAGCGATCTGCTCGGCTGTAGCTTCGCCGTGGTAGCGGAGCACGAAGTTGGTGATCCAGAAGCAACCTCCGCGGTGGCCTACGCTGACGTCGTCGATGGCGTTGGTGTTGGTGGAACGTGCGCCGATGGTCAGCTTACCGTCGACGACGATGACTGTGCTCTCGGTGGTTACGGTCTCCCAAGGCTCGCTGTCGTCACCGGGATAGCCGCCTTCGTAGGTGCCGTTGGGCCACTCATCGAGCACGCCGGCTTGCGTCATGAAGCCTTCGGTGTGTCCGAGGCTGGAGGTAGCGTAGACGTGCTGGTCGTTGAGGGCGTACTGGTTGGTGATGAGGTCAGCCGATACGCTGTAGATACCGTTGGGCAGGTTGGTCAGATCCTGATGTACGTCGAGGTAGCCCGTGAAGTTGGTGCCCCAGAGCTGGTAGCAGGTGCGGCCCACGTTGAACCAGGCGCCTGTGGTCTTGCTGCTGGCGGTAGAGCCGTCCACCCATCCGTCGGCGTTCTTGTCGGCATCGGCCAGGGCAGCCATGGCGACGTCGGCAGCCAGGTTGCTGGCGGGCTCGCGGCCGTCAAGGCTGAACCAGGGGTGCTGCACCAGATAGCTGTAGTTGGCGGGATTCTCCATGGTAGCCTCCTGCGACTTGAAGTAGGCTTCGATGGCCTCGTTGAGCTTCTGCTCGGAAGCGAGAACCTCTTCCAAGGTGCCGTTCTGGAGGTCGTCCTTGATGTACTGTACGGTCTGCGTGAAGACGTCGTAGCCGGGATAGACCTCTGTGCGGTTAGAGATGTTGTCGGCCTTCTCGATGAGGGCGTTGATTTTTTCAACGGCAGCCTTCACCTCTGTGATGCTGGCTTCCACCTCGGTGAGCTGAACCATGAGGGCCTGCAGTGTCTCAGCGTCTTCGGCCTTGTCAGCCTGCTCGCTCAGCGCCTGCACCTTCTCGTGCAGCTCGTCGGCCACGCCGAGGTAGTCGATCAGCTCGTTGTCGATGGTCTCTTCCAGGACTGCCTGCTTCTCGAAGAAGTCGCCCTGCAGTACCTCTACAGCATCGGCCTCGCCCAGATATATGAGGCGGATACCGTCGATGGCCACGAAGGGGTTGGAGTTACTGCCGCTGTTGGCGCTCTCGAAGCCGAACTCCATCGTCACGGAACCTACGGGCACGAACTCAATCTCGTGCTTCACCCACTCCTGCGAGCTGAGGCCGGTGCCTTCCTCGTCAACGACGACCGTGCTGCGGAACTTCACGTTGGAGAGGTCCTTGGCCGTGGCTGTGGAGTTGGGGTTGAAGTTAATGGTCCAGTATTCCAGGCGGTACTGTGCAGTGGGCAGCTTCACTTCCTGCTTGTACGAGCAGGCGTTGGTCCATCCGCAGCTGAGGAACATGAAACCGGTGTTGTCCTCGGTGTCGAACTCAGCGGGCTTCTGGGGCACGGTGAGGAAACCGTTGGTGTCGTCGCTCTTGGGCACAGCGTCAGCGCCCAGGGCGTAAGGAACAGCGCCGAAGTACACCCATTCGCAGGCGGGGAAGGCCGTCTTGGGCACTACGGTCCAACCGGCGATGCGTGCCACGAAGCCGTTGACGGCATCAGCCTTGCGGCCGTCCGGGCGGCTCTTGCTGCTGTCGGATTTCGGACGCGCATAAAGCGTGCTGTCGGCGGCGATGTAAGCCCA
Organism: uncultured Prevotellaceae bacterium; assembly: GCA_947166655.1. GTDB lineage: Bacteria > Bacteroidota > Bacteroidia > Bacteroidales > Bacteroidaceae > Physcousia. Next base: position 11,700 of record CAMVFC010000086.1, on the reverse strand, counting down.
GCTACGGTCGCTCAGCGACGTCGTGGTGCTTACGGCTTCCTTCATCGTGCCGTCGGGCTGGAAGGTCAGGTCGTCGTCAAACCCTGCGTTGATGATGTACTTCGCTGTCACGTCTTCGCCAGGCTCCTGTGCAGCTGCGCTGACAAAAGCACCGAGGGCGAGACTCATGAAAAGTAAAGTCTTTCTCATACTTCTGATGTTTGTTTAGCAGTTAGTAAATAGTTTGAATAAACACATTTTCGCTGCAAAGGTAACAAAAAAAGCAGAACGCCATAGAAAAAATCGTAAGAAAAAAAGGATTTTATGCGTGAAAAGGTATTATTTTAAGGTGGAATAGACCAAAGTGTGCGCCCTTTTCACTATCTTTGCACTCTGTAATAACACCTCTTATTATTTATATTCGTATGACAGAACTTCAGCTCAAGTATGGCTGCAACCCCAATCAGAAGCCTTCGCGCATCTTCATGGCCGACGGCAGCCAGTTGCCAATCCAAGTGCTCAGTGGCCGCCCCGGCTACATCAATTTCCTCGATGCCTTCAATGCGTGGCAGCTGGTCAGCGAGCTTAAGACCGCCACGGGTCTGCCCGCAGCTGCATCGTTCAAGCACGTCTCGCCCGCCGGCGCCGCCGTGGGACTGCCGCTCTCCGAGACGCTGAGGAAGATCTACTGGGTGGACGATGTCGACTTCGAGCTGACACCCATCGCCTCGGCCTATGCCCGTGCCCGCGGGGCCGACCGCATGTCGAGCTATGGCGATTTCATTGCTCTCTCGGACACCTGCGACCGCGCCACGGCTCTCCTCATCAAGCGTGAGGTCAGCGACGGCGTCATCGCACCGGACTTTACCGACGAAGCCCTGCAGATCCTGCGCGAGAAGCGCAAGGGCACCTATAATGTCATACAGATTGACCCCGCCTATCGCCCCGAACCCATCGAGCGCAAGCAGGTCTTCGGCATCACCTTCGAGCAAGGGCGCAACGAGGTGCGCCTCGACGACCCCGCCCTCTTCCAGAACATCCCTACCGTGGCCAAGGACTTCCCTGCCGATGCGCGCCGCGACCTCGTCATCGCCCTCATCACACTGAAGTACACGCAGAGCAATAGCGTCTGCTATGTCAAGGACGGACAAGCCATTGGCATCGGTGCCGGCCAGCAGAGCCGCATCCACTGCACACGCCTTGCCGGCCAGAAAGCCGACATCTGGTGGCTGCGCCAGCATCCCAAGGTGATGGCTTTGCCCTTCGTGCCCGGCATACGTCGAGCCGACCGCGACAATACCATCGATATCTATATCTCTGACGACCATGACGATGTGCTCGCCGACGGCGCATGGCAGCAGTTCTTCACCGAGCGTCCGGCTGTGCTCACGCGTGAGGAGAAGGCTGCATGGATCGCGCAGAACACCGATGTCTGCCTCGGCAGCGATGCTTTCTTCCCCTTCGGCGACAACATCGAGCGCGCCCACAAGAGCGGTGTCCGCTATGTGGCTCAGGCTGGAGGCAGCGTGCGCGACGATCATGTCATCCAGACGTGCGACAAATATGGCATCGCCATGACCTTCACGGGCGTCAGGCTGTTCCACCATTGAGGATTGAAAGATTGAAAAATTGAAAAGTTGAAAGATTGAAAAGTTGAAAGGTTGAGAAGTTGAAAAGTTGATAGATTGAAAAATTGAAAGGTTGAAAAGTTGAAAAGTTGAAAAGTTGAAAGATTGAATAGTTGAAGGTCGAGAGATTGAAGATTGAGGGGTTGAAGGGCCGAAGACGTCAGAAAGATTGGAAATAGAAAGATGGCAGAAAACAAAGATACTTCCCGCTTCGGTGGTGACGACATTGACCAGGTCATCCTCGGCGGCATCACTTTCCGTGGTGCCAGCAAGGGTGGCAAGCGCGATGCTACCGAAAAGGTAAAGACCAAAGCCAAGAAAAAAGGCTACATCACAGGTGCCCACGGCTCGGCATCGGCAAAGAAGAAAGCCGATATCCGCCGTGCACGCGCCAATCGTCATAAGAAATAAACACTTCGCTGTGTTCGCATGTCATGTAGGAGTCCTTCAGGCGTGAGCCTCGAAAGCCTGGCGCGAAGGACTCTTTAGGCGGCGTTTGCGAATCTTTCATCCCCCCAATGTCGATAGCTCCTATAGGGGTCTGACGATTGGGGGTTGATACTTTTATCTTTAGGAAAGTTGGCCTACGGCCGTTTTCATGATGCCGCTGTAGGTGCGGCCGCTGTTGATTCCGAGACGGCGGGCAGAGAAAAAACGATCATAGTGCTGGTAGGAGCAGAGAGCCGCGATGTGTATGTTCTCTGCAGCGACGCCTGTGTCTTCGAGTTGCCAGGCGTTGGCCTGCCAGAGGTCGATGTGCCATTTGCCGAGGGCGTTGCCGCTCTCGTGCTTTGTGGCGGGCCGATGGGCTATCCGCTCCATGGGAAATGCGGCGTCGGCAAAGGCTTCGCAGACCTCGTCGCCGACCTCGAAGGCATCGGGGCCGATGCTGGGTCCGATGGCGCATTCTATGTCTTCGGGCCGTGTGCCGAACGTGTCGTGCATGGCCTCCAGCGTGAGACGTCCGATGTGCGCCACGGTGCCTCGCCATCCCGCATGGGCTGCAGCGATGGCACCCGTGCGTGTGTCGTGCAGCAGCAGGGGGACACAGTCGGCCGTGGAGATGCCGATGCAGACGTGTGGCAAGGAAGTGATGAGTGCGTCGATGCCTTCCAGGTCGCTGGCCTGCGTGGTCGGGGTGACTTCTACGATGCGTGTGCCGTGTACCTGACGTGGCAGGAAGAGGCGGTCGGGGGTGATGCCGAGCTGCTGGCACAGCGTTTCCCTGCAGGTTGTCACGTGATGGATGTCATCGCCCGTATAAGAGGTGATGTTGAAGCCTTCATAGGGAGCGTCGATGGCTGTGGCGTGACGCTCCGTGGAAAAGGCGATGAGGGTGGGGGAGGATAGGAGGCGAAGCAAGTGGAGGTGGAAGATTGAAGGATTGAAATATTGAAAGGTTGAAAGATTGAAAGATTGAAAGATTGAAAAATTGAAAGGCTGAAATAGTGAAAAGTTGAAAAACTGACCGATGGAGGAGTTGGGGGTTGAATGTCTTATTCCAGTTCCACGATTTCGATGTCCTCGTCGTCGAAGTCGTCATCGTCGTCGGATGTGTCTTCGTCCTCGCCCTCGTCGGCCAGTTCGTCCGGCAGGCGTGCGAGGTCCTTGTCGCGATGCACGATGGCGGCACTGTGTGCCTGCAGGCGGTCGGTGGTATCGAGTAGTTGCCAGAGCATGTCCTTGAGTTGTGTCAGGTGGAAGCCCGTGACCGATGAGATGAACAGGTGTGGCAGGTCGGCCGGCAGCTCGTTTTCGAGCATCTCCATGAGTTCTTCGTCGAGGAGGTCCGCCTTGGTGATGGCCAGCAGCCGTTGCTTCTGTATCAGTTCGGGGTTGTAGACCTCGAGTTCGTGCAGCAGCACCTCGTAGTCGCGCAGAATGTTGTCCGTGTCCGCCGGCACCATGAAGAGCAACAGTGCGTTGCGTTCTATGTGTCTGAGGAATCGCAGTCCGAGTCCTTTGCCCTCGCTGGCTCCCTCGATGATGCCCGGTATGTCGGCGATGACGAACGAGCGGTTGTCGCGGTAGCTGACCACTCCCACGGACGGTTCGAGCGTCGTGAAGGGGTAGCCCGCTATCTTGGGGTGTGCCGAGCTGATGGCATTGACGAGTGTGCTCTTTCCTGCGTTCGGGAATCCCACGAGTCCCACGTCCGCCAGCATCTTCAGTTCCATGATGACGGTGAGTTCCTGCATCGGTTCGCCGGGTTGTGCGAAGCGCGGCGCCTGGCGCGTGGCGGTGGCAAAGTGCTTGTTGCCCATACCTCCTCGTCCGCCTTTGAGCAGCATGACCACCTGCCCGTCGTCGGTGACGTCGCAGAGGAATCGTCCCGTCTCGGCGTCGTAGACCACGGTTCCGCAGGGCACGTCGATGTACCTGTCCTCTCCGTCTGCTCCGTGCGAGCCGTTGCGTCCGCCGTTGCCTCCGTGGCCTGCGAAGACGTGTCGCTCGTAGCGCAGGTGCAGCAGCGTCCAGTAGTTGCGGTTGCCGCGCAGGTACACGTGTCCTCCGCGTCCGCCGTCGCCGCCGTCGGGTCCTCCGTTGGGGATATATTTGGCTCGGTGCATGTGCATCGAGCCTCGTCCGCCCTTGCCCGAGCGGCAGATGATTTTAACGTAGTCTATGAAGTTTGTTTCCATTGTCTGTGGTGGGTGGGGTAGAAGACGTCGATGGCTTCAGCCTCTGTCCGTCCTCAGTTTCTTGAATGCTTTCGGGAGGAATTCGATGATGTCCGATGCCAGCAGGCTCTCTTCGCCCAGCTCTTCGGCAGCCAGGTCGCCCGCCAGTCCGTGGAGATAGACGCCCAGCTGCACGGCTTCGGCCGGGAGATAACCCTGTGCGAGCAGGCTCAGCAGGATGCCTGTCAGCACGTCTCCGCTGCCGGCGGTGGCCATGCCGGGGTTGCCGGTGGGGTTGAAGAGTACGTCGCCCGTGGGCATGCATATCTGGCTGTAGTGCCCTTTGACGACCACGAAGACGTGGTAGGTCGTCGCCAGCTGCCGAGCCATGTTCATCCGCTCGAAGGTATTGGCGCAATGGCCCACGAGTCCCTCCAGTTCCTTGGGGTGCGGCGTGAGGATGCTGTCGGCCGGCAGTTCCTTGAGCCATTCCTTGTTGGCTGCGAGGATATTGAGAGCGTCGGCATCGATTACCATAGGTGCAGCCTGCTGGTGCAGGTAGGCGTGGAAAGCCGCTGCCGTGTGGCGGTTGCGCCCGATGCCAGGTCCCACGGCCATCGCCTGGAAAGTGCTGGCATCGATGGTCGAGGTGATGATGTCCGGGTCGACATCCATCTGAATGACGGCCTCCGGGACGGCCACTTGCAGGATGTTCAGGCAGGAATGCGGCAGCTGTACCGTCAGTTTCCCCAATCCTGTCCGCAGGGCTGCGCGTGCCGCCAGGATGGCTGCTCCCGCCATGCCTCGGCTGGCCGCCATGAGCAGTCCGTGGCCCATCGTTCCCTTGTGTGCAAAGAGCGTTCGCCGCCGCAGCAGTGCGCGCATCTCGTTCTCCTCCATCATCCAGAGGTGCGTCTTGATGCCGTCCAGCCCTTCCTCGCTGAGTCCGATGTCCAGGAGGCAGAAGTCGCCCACGAAGCGCTCGTTCTCGGGATAGAGAAAGGCCAGTTTCGGCAGCTGTATGGACAGCGTTACGTGTGCGTGTACGATGGAAGATGTGTCGTTGTAGGCGTTGGTCTCCGTCATCAGTCCCGACGGCAGGTCGATGGCCACGACGTGTGCCGCGCTCTGGTTGATACGCTTTGCCACGAGGGCGAATCCTCCGCTGAGGGGTTTGCTCAGCCCTGTACCGAAGAGCGCATCGATGACGAGGTCCCCGGCTCGCAGCTCAGGGAACGCCAGCTCCGATGTGATCTCCACCAGCTCTGCGCCCTCCGTCTGCAGCAGTCGGTCGCGGTTGGTGGCGCAGTCGGGGTTGAGGTGCCCGCTGACGTTGAAGAGGTAGGCCTTGACGTCGTGTCCTGCCAGCGTCAGCATGCGCGCCATGGCCAGCCCGTCTCCCCCGTTTCCGCCCGGTCCGGCGAAGACGTAGATGTTGCCCTGCACGTGCGGAAAGCGCCGCAGCAGTTCGTCGGTGAGGGCATGTGCCGCCCGCTCCATCAAGTCGATGGATGCGACAGGCTCGTGTTCTATCGTATAGAGATCCAGTTCGCGGAATTGTCCGCCCGTGAGCACCTTCATCAGTCTTTTTTTATGAATTTGGGTGCAAAATTAAGCCTTTGCATGTGAAGTTCAAAATAAAATCACTACTTTTGTGGCGCCAAACCCAGAAAAGTCCTATGGAAAAACTTCAAATCAAAGACAAAACCTTCGCGGTGAGCATCCCTGCCGCCCAGCTTCAGAAGGAAATCTGCCGTGTAGCCGGCGAGCTGAATCGCAACATGGAAGGCAAGGAACCCCTCTTTCTTCCCGTCCTGAACGGCTCGTTCATCTTCGCTGCCGACCTGCTTCGCGAGATCACGGTGCCGTGCGAGATCAGCTTCATCAAGCTGGCCAGCTACGCCGGCACGCACTCCACGGGCGAGATTCGCGAGGTCATCGGCCTGTCGAAGGACATCACGAATCGCCATGTCGTCATCGTGGAAGACATTATTGACTCGGGTCTCACCATGGCCCACATGATTGAGACGCTGCAGAAGCAGAACCCTGCCAGCATCTCTGTCTGCTCGATGCTGGTAAAGCCCGATGCACTGAAGGTGCAGGTGCCCATTGACTACTGCTGTCTGGAGATTCCCAACGACTTCATCGTGGGCTTCGGGCTGGACTACGACGGCTTCGGGCGCAATACGAAGGATATTTACACACTGGTAAAATAACGTTCCTCTCGGGGCTCTCTTCCCAGAGGGGCAGGAGAGACTTTGCTTCAACAACCGGAACACTATGGCGTGTCCTATAATTAACAAATTCTCTATGAATTATCTTTGTCTGTTCTTGCCTTTTTCCGTCATCTTCTGCTTCAAGTCCTTGGAACGTAGCCCGCTACGCCCCTGCGGCCTTGAAACAAAATCTGCTCGGAAATAGACTAAGGACATTCCAAAGCTAATCTATAGAACCCACCTAATAAAATTCGATAATGAAGAATATTATCATCTTCGGAGCCCCGGGCTCCGGCAAAGGCACCTACAGCGACGAGATCGTGCGCCGCTACGGCATGGGCCATATCAGCACGGGCGACGTGCTTCGTGCAGAAATCAAGAACGGTACGGAACTGGGCAAGATTGCCCAGGGCTACATCGACAACGGTCAGCTCATCCCCGACCAGCTGATGATTGACATCCTGGCGCTGCAGTACGACAGCCACCCCCACGGCAAAGGCGTCATCTTCGACGGCTTCCCCCGCACCATTGCGCAGGCCGAGGCGCTGAAGCAGATGCTGGCCGAGCGCGGCCACGACCTGGGCATGATGATCGAGCTGGTGGTCGGCGAGGATGTCCTCATGGAGCGCCTGCTGCGCCGTGCCACCCTCGAAGGCCGTGCCGACGACAACGAGGAGACCATCCGCAAGCGCTTTGCCGTCTATCACAGTCAGACGGAACCCCTCTCGCAGTGGTTCGCCCAGCAGGGCATCCGCCACACCTTCGACTGGAGCATCTGCAAGACCAAGGAAGGCATGCTCGAGGCCATCTTCCGCGAGATCGAGAAGGAGAACGAGTGACGAGTGACGAATGACGAGTCCGCTCCCGGCCCCCTGTCCGGGGAGGGTAGCTCTCCTGCTGCCTGCCCGCTGCCAGCCTGTGGGGAGGGGTGGACTTGAAGAACGATGAACGAAGAATGAGAAAGTATCTGTTTCTTTTTTCACTGCTGTTAGCCGTCTCTCCGCTGCAGGCGCAGACGGAGGTCGCCCCGTTCCGCCCCGGCACGACCGTTGACGGTGTCTGCTATTTCCTGCCGAAGACCGTGTTTCGCGTGGCCTTCGTGTCCGATAAGACCGTGACGAAGCCGGGCGAGTTCGCCGCCTATGCCGACCGCTTCCTGCGTCAGCCCCTGGCGCCAAGGACGGAGACGGTGGAGTGGAGGCTGAAGACCTTCTCGCTCCATCCCTTTGGCGTGCCCGATTCCACCAAGGCCTACAGCATTCGCCTGAAGAGCAAGACGTCAGCCCCCCTGGTGACGCTCTCCGACGAGGGCCTGCTGCTCGGCGTGAACACCGAGGCCGCCGACGAGCCGTTGCCCGACCTGCCGCCCCGCGTGCCGGCACCGGTGCTGCCAGACGCCCGTCGCTACTTGACGCACGACATCCTCTCGGCCACCAGCACCGCCAAGATGGCGCAGCTGACAGCCGATGAGATCTACGACCTCAAGGATGCGCGTAAGACGCTGATCCGTGGCGAGGCCGACAACACGCCCAAGGACGGCGCGCAGCTCAAGCTGATGCTCGACAATCTGGACGAGCAGATCACCGCCCTGGAGGGCATGTTCGTCGGGCAGGTGTACACCAGCCAGGAGGTCGCCAGCTTCACCTACGAGCCACCCGCCGAAATCGGTCCCGAGGGCGTGCGCACGCTGCTCTGCCGCTATTCCCACAGGTTGGGCGTCGTGGACAAGGACGACCTCAGCGGACAGCCTATCTGGATCGAGCTGAAACCCATTGGCAATCTGCCCGAACGCATCGACGACCCCGACACGGCACGCAAGCGTGCGAAGATGCCGCAAGGCCTGTACGTGAACGTCCCGGCCCGCATAAAGGTGACCGTGAGCACGTCGGATCAGGTGCTGATGGACGCCGATGTGCCTGTCTGCCAGGCGGGTACCACGGAGCTGCTCTCCGACGATCTCTTCAACAAGCATCTCACGACGAAGGTGTTCCTGCATCCGCATACGGGTAACGTCCGCGAGATACGGGAGCGATGAGCTGGAGAGCGAAGAATTGAAAGATTGAAAAATTGAAGAATTGAAAGATTGAAAAATTGAAGAATTGAAGGATTGAAAAATTGAAAGGCTGGAGAGCGAAAAACAGGCGTCCCCTCGAAATGAAGAAGGACGAAAGAAACAAAGAGAAAAGAAAGTAGCAAAGAAAAGGAGAAATAAAGAAAGTGAGGAAGAAGCCTCCTCTTTCTCCTCCATTACCGAAAGAGCGTCGCGCATGTCTTTGCGTCGACGCTTTTTTGTAGCGGACGCAACTTCCGGGGAGGAGGCTCCATGCGCCGGCGTGGTGGACACTTCGTTTGAGGAGGAGGCCCCATGCGGCGATGGTAGAAGAACGAAAGAAAAAAAGAAGAAAGAAAGTAGCAAAGAAAAGAAGAAATAAAGAAAGTGAGGAGGAAGCCTCCTCTTTCTCCTCCATCACCGAAAGAGCGTCGCGCATGTCCTTGCGTCGGCGCTTTTTTGTGGCGAACGCAGCTTCCGGGGAGGAGGCTCCATGCGCCGGCGCGGTGGACACTTCGTTTGAGGAGGAGGCCCCATGCGGCGGTGGTAGAAGGACGAAAGAAAGACCGACGGAAGGAAGTGGCAGAGGGAAGAGGAAGCGAAAGGAAATGAGGAAGATAACGAGCCGGCGAGATTCTGCTCTGCCGTAAAATCTCGCCGCCGGTGCGTATGCTGAAAAGGCCATTCGGGGCGACGTGTGGTACCCGGCAGGGGGCCTCAATGGGGGCCAGTCGCTTGCAGGAATGAAAAGAATGTCGTATCTTTGCACCGTCGAAGCAGGCACACACATGAAAACCCTATGGCATGCAGGCGGTACTTGGAGGGCAAGCAAACGGAAGTCTTGGGAGTTTCGTGAGAAACTAAAGGGGAAAGCGATTGAAAGTCTTGGGAGTTTCGTGAGAAACTTAAGGGGAAGCGATTGAAAGTCTTGGGAGTTTCGTGAGAAACTTAAGGGGAAGCAATCGAAAGTCTTGTGAGTTTCGTGAGAAACTTAAGGGGAAGCGGACGGAAGTCTTGGGAGTTTCGTGAGAAACTTAAGGGGAAGCGATTGAAAGTCTTGGGAGTTTCGTGAGAAACTTAAGGAGAAAGCAATCGAAAGTCTTGTGAGTTTCGCGAGAAACTTAAAGGGGAAGCGGACGGAAGTCTTGGGAGTTTCGTGAGAAACTTAAGGGGGAAGCGACTGAAAGTCTTGGGAGTTTCGTGAGAAACTTAAGGGGAAGCGGACGGAAGTCTTGGGAGTTTCGCGAGAAACTTAAGGGAAAGCGATTGAAAGTCTTGTGAGTTTCGCGAGAAACTTAAGGAGAAAGCGATTGAAAGTCTTGTGAGTTTCGTGAGAAACATAAGGGCAAGCGACTGAAAATCTTGTGAGTTTCGTGAGAAACTAAAGGAGAAAGCGACTGAAAGTCTTGGGAGTTTCGTGAGAAACTTAAAGGGGAAGCGGACGGAAGTCTTGGGAGTTTCGTGAGAAAATTAAGGGGAAGCGGACGAAAAGAGCCCCCTCCAACGCCTCTCAGTGGAGAGGCTTTCTTTGCAACTTGTGAGGCCTGCTTCTTGGGTCTTCCTCCCTGGAGAGGGGCAGTGGGGAGACCGGTCGGCTCTTCCTTTAGCCTCTTCGGTCTCCCCCCCCTTCCCTGTCGCTTACCAGATGCTGCGGCTCATCTGCATCAGCTCGCGGTCGTGGTGACGACGCGGCTCGCAGCGGTTGTCGAGAATCATGGTGACGCCCGTTTCGGCGTTGTAGGGTTCCCATTCGGGGAGTCCCTTCGTGTTCGGGTTGCCCGTCTTGATGAATGCTATCCAGATGCTGCTGATGAGTCGCTCGAACTTGTAGGCTTTCTCCGAGGCACCCGTCATCTCAGGCTGACGTTGTGTAGCATGAAGGGCAGCTCCATGCCGTGGGACGCTCCGAGGGCGTTGCTCTCCGGTTTCCATGTGAAGAGGTAGAGGTAGGCGGGCGCTCCTCCCTGTGCCGCCTTGGCAGCCGCCTGTCGCACGGCTCCGGCGCGGAAGCCCGTGTGCCGAGCGTCATCGCCGTCAGAAGAAACAAAAGAATACCTCGTTTCATCATACTTCTTTTCTTTTTTATTCCTCCAGAGTTAAAAGAGTTTATTTACGAGGGTTACATCCAAACAAAGGATAAGGAAACAAACGTAAAACTTTCGGAGTGCATCCTTATTTTGATGGATGAACTTGAAAATATGTCAGACAGGAACATAGATGCATTGAAGATGCTTATGACACAAGAGAGTATTTACATGAGGAGAGCCTATCAGACCATCAGCCACTCCTACACAAGGAGGGCTTCTTTCGCGGGTACGGTAAACAAGAAACAGTTTCTCACAGACTTAACAGGCAATAGGAGATTTCTTTGTTTTGAGGTGGAGAACATCAATCTCAATCATCAAGTTCCTTTGAATCAACTATACGCCCAATTGCTTCACCTCTTCAAGACTGGGTTTCAGTTTTGGTTTGACGAAAGCGAGATAGCCTTGCTCAATGAGAAAAATGCCCAGTTTAGGTATATATCAGTTGAAGAAGAAGCTTTGGCTGCACATTTTGAGCCATGCCATGCAGGGGAAGAAACCTCTTTCCTCCAAACTACACAGATACTACAGGCTTTAGTTCAGAAAACAGGTTTTAAGTCGCTTTCCATTCAAGTTCTGGGTCGCATTCTTAGGGACATGAAATTTGAAAGAGTAAAAAGGAATGGGGTTTATGGATATTTGGTAAAGGAGAAAAAATACTGAATTTGAATAACTTTGAAATTTCAGTTACCCTCTTACCCTTCACAAGGTAAGCAGGGTAACTGATTATTTGTTCCTCTTTGTTTTTCAGTATCGCACAATATCTAACTCAAGTTTCTCCACAAGAGAGTTAAGAGCAGGGTTGTTGTTAAGCAAATCCTCCTTTGTTGGCTTTGAGGTTGAGGGACACTTCGCTTGGACTAACTGCTGATATTCTGTCGGCAAACATTCAATTAGAGTTTGAAGAAAGAGGTGCCATAACTCCTTTTTTTCTTCAAAAGAATAGGCATTTCCCATATATTGCAGTTCCTCACTTCCCAAGAACTTTATCCTAACCATGTTGTCCCATTCTTCAAAAGCAATCAGTTCATCAACCAATCCAAGTTCTCCCATGCACCAGAGAATGCCAGATACAAAATCGAAATGCTTGGTGGAAACATCCCTTTCTTCTATCTGACGTTC
>CAMVFC010000085.1 GCA_947166655.1 uncultured Prevotellaceae bacterium | reverse complement strand
TAAAGGTCACGATGATGACCAGTCCATAAATCTTGTTCGGGGTCGTGAGGTCGATGGATGGCAGGGCGGTCTGCAGCACTGCGAGCACTGCACAGGGTGTTATGACGACAAAAATGGGCCACAGCGGCCGGCGGCGGTCCTGCAGCATGATCAGCAGTGTGCCGACAAAGACGGGGGGCAACACCATGCAGTCGAGGGCTACGAGCAACCCGTAGATCACCGAGTGGGTGTCGTTAGAGAACGTGTAGAACAGTATCCACCAGATGTGGACCAGGGCCATGACGGCGAATAGTGCCGCTGCCCAGCGGCGAAGTCGTGCGGGCGGCGTGATGTCGGGTGCGATGGCCTTACCCCGACACAGCTGCAAATAGAGGAACAGCACAACGGCCAAGGCAGTTCCTGCGCCGTGGAGCAGGAAATAGAGTATCGATAATGGAGTTATCTGTTCGGGCATATCGTTTTTTATTTTCGCCGCAAAATTACTACTTTTTCAGTGAAATCAGGCGGGTTTTCCCCAAAAAATTTTGTTTCCTTGCCATTTCATCGGTGATTGCCGAGGTTGAAAATTCATTAATTTAGGTTGAAATTCCGTTAATAAGATGACCTGTAGGGGCGGGAAAACTCTCAGCTAATGCAAAAAAAGTCTCAGCTAATGCAAAATCTTCGATTGCGGCGATTTTGGCCTTGCGTGTTTCATTTTTTTTACGTTACTTTGAGGCAGAATACAAATGTAAGTTCAATATTAACAACTCAAACAATTGGAATTATGAGAAAAATGATGATGATTGCTGTAATGGCTATAGTAGCTATGACAGCCAGTGCGCAGAACACGTTGCGCGACAAAGGTACATTTACCCTGCAGCCTAAAGTAGGTCTTGGTTTAGGTTCATTCTCTGGAAGCTGGACCACGACAGACGGTGAAAGTCATAAGATACGCGTAGGTCTCGTGGCTGGTGTGGAAGGTGAGTATTACATCAACGACTGGTTCAGTGCTGCCATTGGTGTCAGCTATGCCCAGCAAGGATGGAAGAGCACATTCAATTCATCTCCAAATACTACTACTTAACTTGACTATCTTAACATTCCCCTCGTAGGCGACTTCTATGTATCTCGCGGTCCGGCTCTGAAGACAGGTGTACAGTTTGGCTTCCTGATGAGCGCCAAGGTTGAAGATGTTGATTACAAGGACGCCTGCAAGAAAATGAATATTTCCATCCCCATCGGTGTTTCCTATGAGTTCAGCGACTTTGTCATCGACGCCCGTTACAACCTCGGCCTGACGAAGGTTAACAAAGAAGGTGGTCCTCATATCCATTGATGTCAATGGAATAATCACTGACCAAACGCAAGAGAGTCTCTTATAAGACTCGCCGTCAACAGCAACAACTTATTTTATAACAAATATAAATGATGAAGAATCTAATAATCAGTCTAAGCAGTACGCTTGGGCGCCTGTTCCTGCTAACCTGCCTGTTGGTTGTGAGCCATGCGGCTGTGGCCGATGATTTCACTTACAATGCAAACAATTACATGGCCTTTCAGGTTGGTAATGATGCTGTGAGATTCACACTGCCTACCGGTAATACCAAAAACACCAACGATGGTGTGCAGGAGGGGCGTGTCTCCATTATCGTCGATGGCGGTTCCAGACAGACCGTCTTTGACTGGAGTTGTGTCGATTACTCTAATATTGACACCAAGGGATGTAAAATTCAGGCTTCTCAGGGAGGCAAGTTTGAGTTGCAGGGGTCTGTGAAAGGAGGCAACAAGACCTTCTACAGTTCCAATGGCGTAGTGTACTATGACCTGATCGGCAGTTCCGACCATTACACCACTACTGTGGTGTGGACGGTGCCCCGTGAGTTGCGCGGCAAGAACCTGAAGATTTACGTCTGGGCACATGTCAACTGGAGCGCAGCCGGCGACTGGCACGTCCCCAGCGCCAACGAGTCCAAACTGCTGTTGGACTGGGACTGTCCCGATGCCCCTGAGACCTCTGTGTATATGTTCGATCCGGTGCTGTCGTTCGACCGCTCCAACGTGAACTCTCTCATGTTCGCCTACAGCGTGAATGCCAGGAAAATCAAGTCGATGAACGTTCACTATACCGATGCCATCACTAACGAGGTCCACAGTTGCAGTCTTCCCACCACCAGCATCTCCGGCTCTGCTTATATTCCTGCCGACCATCCGTGGAAGAATGTCTATATTGACGCTATGGTGATTGACAACGAGGGAAAGGAGTTGGACACTCCGATCAGTTCCGAAAAGATGTCCGCCAAGATGCTGCACCATCCCCGCAACCTGTCGGCCGAGATGACCACAGAAGGCAAGGTGAAGTTGACCTGGCAGGTGGATGAACCCGACGAGCAGGATTTTGAGGAGTATGATTTCTTTGAGGTTCAGCGCAACGTCACGGGAACCACGGATCCCAACGACAAAAACTGGCGCACCATTGCTCAGGAGGAGACGTTCAAGAAGGGTAGAAGAGACTACCAGTTTATTGACTCCACACTGCTGGACGAATATTGCGGCAAACTGGTGGCCTATCGTGTGCGCCGCTCGTCAACGTCCACCTGGCAGTGGGCCGAAGGCAGCGGTCATCAGTCTCAGCAACTCTATTCGCTGTTCAATTTGCCTGCCCTGCAGAATCCCACTGTGCAGCGTTCAAATATCTGGAATGACGATGCCCACATTGTGAACATCGCCTTTGATTTGGCGAAAATGGAATACGACAGCCAGGGGCGCTTCATTGTCCGCAACGAAGAAGATTTCCAGAAACTGAAAGCGAAGGGTATTGACTACAAGAAGGCGGTCTTCCTGGTCAGTAGCCGTAAGGACTGGGAGCGCGTTGCCCAACAGGTCAGCCAGGGGTGGCAGTCGATGACTGTCGTCCAGGTGGGCGATGTCGATTTGATCGATTGCCAGGAGATGATCGGTACAAGCAAATATCCGTTCACCGGGACTTATGACGGTAACGGCTACAGCCTCACCGTCAGATACTCCAGCACAAACGATTATACCGCTCCGTTCCGTTTTGTTCGTGGCGCCGCCATCCGCAACTTGAAGGTAAACGGTTCTGTCTCCTCAATTAACAGGAAATTCTCTGCCGGTCTGATAGGCAGGGTTGAAGGCGGTGACAACACCGTTGAAAACTGTCAATCTTCCGTCCTCATCTACACCACCATTAGCGGTGATGCCACCAACGGCGGTTTTGTCGCTTACGTGCCCGAAGGCAACATCTATCTGAAGAACTGCCGCTTTGACGGCATTTTCAGGGGGTCTCTGTGTCACAGCAACGGCGGATTGATCGGCTTCGTTCACAGCCAATGCAAGGCCACCATCGACAACTGTCTTTTTGCACCTTCGGAAATCAGCACGATGACTGATGGATGCAAGACGTTTGCCCGCTGCGAGGCTGCGAGTTCGCTGTCCATCAACAACTGTTTCTACACCCGTCAGTACGGCAGCTTTGAAGTAAAGGGACACCAGTGTTTTGTCATTTACACGGCTGATGACTGGGAGAAATTCTGTAATCTTGTTAGCGCAGCAAAGGGCGCTGAGGTGAATGCTGTCCTCGCCAATGATATCAGCATCGGGAAAAAACAGGCCGGAAGTAGCACCGTCAGTCCCTACAACGGTTACTTCTTCGGCAACGGCCATACGCTGGAAGTAGATATGGATTGGAAGGACTTTGATTACACCGCTCCTTTCGAATATGTAAACGGTGCGACGATCTTCGATCTTCATGTCACAGGCAATGTTGTCGGCAAGGACTATACTGCCGGTTTGGTAGGCAGAGCCCTTAGCGGCAACCCTAATGCTGTTTTCAATTCACGTCTATCGGCCCACATCAGCAACTATGGCAACTATGCAGGCGGCATTGTCGCTTTGGTTGACCCTAATGCAAGCATGACGGTTGCCGACTGTCTGTTTGACGGAAGCGTCACGAACATGGGACCGGGTAAAAATGCCGGTTCGTTCGTAGGCGTGACCAACAACACTCAATCTACTGAAATCCGTAATAATTTGGAAAGAGGCATTTACAATAACTTTTCTGTTGTAAGTTTAGCCAATCGTTATGTAATAAGCGATCTTGTCAGTCCTCTTTATAATTCCGGTGACAATACCGCCAAAGTAAAAAACAACTATACCTACAAGGCATACAGCGGCAGTGGCATAAGCGCTTATTTCGGCAGGGATTACTCTGATGCCGGGTCCCTCTCGCCATCCGTGCTGGCAGATAAGTTGGGCTCACTCAGTTGGGAAGTTGTCTCAAACACTGTCGTGCCTAAGGTTTATGTCCCGGCAGATCTTGTCGAACCCCAAGGCGGAACCCATGCAACCAAGGCCGCCGATATGGCTTCAGGCCTGGGCGAAGGCTGGGTGTTGACCGACGACGAGATTTTCCCCAAGATGACCGTCACGAGAGACGATGCCTATAACGTTGTGGCCTGGGATCCTAAAGCCCGCATACAACTTCGCATCAACATGCATGGCGAGCATGGCATCGACTCCCAGATTTTGGATCTCACCGACAATCTGGAAGTCATCAAGAAACGTGGTTTCTCCCAGGAGCTGACCCGCCGGTGTGTGGAATACTCGTTCGAGCTGCTCACGCTGCGCGGCAAGTCTGCCATGCACTTTGTGGGCTCCGACCGCGACACGCTCACCACTGCCGTCATCAAGGCAGACAAGGATGAAGCGATGAGGCATTACAAGTTTGAAAACATCGCCACCATCACCGACCTGGCTACCAAGACCAAGCAAAGCTCCGTGGAGCTGAGCTGGAAGACCAACGGTGGTGAGAGCGACTTCTTCCGCATCCTGCGCCGCGAGCATACCGACGATGCCGATGCCGCATGGACGGACACCATTGCCAACAATCTGGCGCAGATGGTCTTTGAAGACAAGACGGTGCTGTCGCAGCAGACCTACGACTACCGTGTAGAGAGCATCTTCCAGTGCGAGAGCATGAAGGTGAGCGCCGACATCAAGACCGGCGCTTGCGAACCTACGGGCATGATTGACGGTTATGTCTTTCTGGCCGACGGCACCGCGATGGCCAACATCGAGATGGTGTGCACGCCGGTAGACGTGCCGGGTGCTCCGACCCTCAGGACGTTTACCGACGAGGTAGGCTACTATGCGTTCCGCGGTCTGCCCTTCAAGGGCACCGGCACCTATCAAATCACGGCAAGCCGCTCCGGTGCCGACGAGCCCTTCACCATGCCGAATGCCGGCGGACTGGTGAAGTTCACGACGAGTGCCAACTGGACGCACAATTACAATCTCTACCAGGACAAGTATTATGTCTATTCCGGCAATGTGTATTATCGCGACACCTCCATTCCTGTGCCAGGCGTCTCCTTCCTGCTCGACGGACAGCAGATTTGCGATGCCTCCCAAAAGAGTATCCTGACCGACACGCAGGGACACTTCGAGCTGAGCATCCCGTCGGGCACCCACAGGGTGCAGGCTGTGAAGGACGGACACTACTTTGCCAACGACGGTTTCCTGGTGAATCACGATGCCACCGACGAGACGAGGAAATACGATTACAACTTTGTCGAAGACGTGGCGGGCGTCTATCTTTGGGACTCTACCACCGTCGTGCTGCACGGACGTGTAGTGGGTGGCGAAGACCAGGGCACCTTGCCGCTGGGCCGGTCGTTGTCGAAGAACAACCTGGGCGACTCGCTGAAGATTGTGATGCAGCTGGAGGGCGACAACGCCTCATGGCTCATCCGCAAGCAGGACGATGAGACGGTGAAGACGGCAGACTATGTGGTGCCTTTCGGCCTGGAGAATGCCAAGGGCGAATGGAGCGACACCACTGAGGTTCACGTCACCCGCCACACGATGACCATCAAGCCCGATCCGCAGACGGGCGAATACCAGGTAAGGCTGCACCCTGCCAAGTACAAGGTCATTGAGGTGTCGGCCCAGGGCTATGCCACCCTGTTCCAGAGCGGCAAGGTGGGCGAGACCGTCGATCTGACGTTCAACGGCAGGAATGACACCGTAGTTTACAACCGCATCTACCATTCTGTGCCCGACGTGGAGGTGACGCAGTTCAATGCAGGCGGTGAGCGCTATTTCGGCGTGAAGAAGGT
This sequence comes from uncultured Prevotellaceae bacterium, assembly GCA_947166655.1. Taxonomy (GTDB): domain Bacteria; phylum Bacteroidota; class Bacteroidia; order Bacteroidales; family Bacteroidaceae; genus Physcousia. Next base: position 8,694 of record CAMVFC010000085.1, on the reverse strand, counting down.
GACCGCCTCCGACAATCTTGGTAACAAGTCGGATGTGAACCTGGTCTACTACACGAAGGTGACCCCCGAAGCCCAGGACAGCATCATGCACTACTCCTTCGACTATCCCGTCTTCATGGGCAGTACGCCCTACGGCTGGATGCTGCAGGCTTGCGAGAAATACTACTGGAACAACGACAACCGCAAGAAGGTGGATATTGTCAAACTCCATGGCGGCAAAGTGAGCATCAAGAACTACCTGATCGGCAACGACGACAGCAAGTTGTCCACAGAACTGACGCTCGACGAAGACGGCGGTGCCTCCTATGTTTTCACTCCCACCAACACCACGTTCGTGCTGGAAGGAGACAATGCGCTGAAGACCGTCGATATCACCTTGGAATATGATGGCGGTTACTATGACATCAAACCCCTCGACGGACAGATACTGAAGGGATTCGTGATGGCGACCAAACCCAAGGCGGAAGGGCGCAAGGCGATTGCCGCATCAACGCCCATCCTGTTCGATATCCTGCGCGACCCCCCCGGCGGCAGTTCTTACTCCTATATGGAGACCGGCTCCAAACTGTCTTACTCCTATACAGCCAATCTGGAGGTCGAGGCCGGCTTCTTCATCACTAAGGTCACAACGGAAGGATCTGAATACTATACAGGCACAGTGGCTGCCCCAGAAGGTCAAGGCGAGGTAGGCGGAGAAATCTTTCATTCAAAGACTAAGAAGGGTTTTAATTTAGAAATAACAAGCACTTGGCAGGATTCGTGGCAGTATAACTATAACATGGAACTGACGGAACGCATCCAGACCAAGAGCGGACAGAAGTGGGTTGCAGGCAAGGCCGACCTCTTTATCGGCTCTATGGAGACCGTCATCATTCAGGATGCCATGGCGGTGCGTGCCATCCCTGACAGCATGTATCAGATTGTGAAGAACCACGAGGGGGGCACATTCGAGGTGAAAGACAAGCAGGGCCAGGTGGTCACCCAGGTGAAGGTGCCGGTGGGCACCACCAAGGTGCTGGCCAGGGGTACCGACGGCACGGGCAAGCCCGTCTATCTGGTTCGCGACGAGGTGATGCAGGCATCACCGTCCATCACTTCTACCTTCGTCCATTCGCAGCACTATATTGAGAACGAGCTGCTGCCCGACCTCATCAAGGTGCGCAATTCTATGATTCTGCCGAAGGGCACCGATGTGGCCAGGGCCAAGGCGCTGGCCAACGAGCAGAAGAGGGCGACTTACATCAGCCAGGTGGACGAGGATGATGACAACTACGGCATAGCGTATGACATGATTCTTCCTGATGGCGACGGCAACAGAACCGACACCATCTCCATCATCAATCAGAATGTGCTGCAATGGGTGTGTTTCTTGGCCGGTAATGAGGAAGAGAAACTCACCGCAATGAAGAGCAACCTGGTGAAGCGCTACGACTTCGACGGTGCTGCCAACATACAGTACAGCGAGTCGTTTGCTGCTGGCACAAACGGTAGCAGAGGCTTGCACCTTCCAGCAATCGGTGATTTTGGTAGCGTAGTTGGTCCCGGATCAATGATTATAAATTTAGTGAATGCCAAACTTTCAAAAGATGGAGAGGATCTTCACCCTGAGATTAAAAGTAAAGAAAGGTTAATTTTTGATCCAAATGAAGTATTAGTAACAGCTGCTGGGCTGTCTACGTCTTGGAAAAGAGGACTAATTCTTGACGGTAGTTTTGTCGATAAGTTCGGTAAGACCGAGAGCACTTCTAAGAAGATCGGCTTCAACCTGGCCGCTGCCAGCAAGTCGAGCCTGACAGTGGAGGTCTATCGCACTGCGATGGAATACACGCTTGATACGATTAACAATTCATTCAACAAGATTACGCTTGATTATATTGAAAAGGTGCGTCGCGGAGAATCACTGCCGCAACCGGGGGTAAGTTATGTGCCCAGCGATCCGGTGACGGTTTATTCCTCCTTCGTATTCCGCACCGTTGGCGGCGTGACCTGTCAGCCCTACGAGGGTGAGCGCAAGACCAAGTGGTATCAGCCCGGAACGGTGCTCGACGTAGCCACCATACCTGCCGACAAGCCGCACATCTGGATTGAGGAGCCCGTGGTGAGCAATGTGCCGTTCGACGAGCCTGCCCGCTATGTGCTGCACATGGCCAACGAGACCGATTATCCGGAGCGGGCCACGCTGAAGTTCAACTACTTCCTGGAGGCCGGCAGCAATCCCAACGGTGCCAGAGTCTGCGTGGACGGAGTGCCGCTCACAGGCGCCGGTGTGGACCTCGTGCTGTGGCCGGCAGTCGGAAGCGACGGCAAGCATCAGGTGTTTACCAAGGAGATTACGGTCTATCCGAGCAAGGCTTTCGACTATGAAGACTTGGCGATTTGTCTGGTGGATCCCGAGGATAATTCACGTGTGTTCACACAGAAATTCTCCGCTCACTTCATTCCTGCAGCAGGCAAGGTGAAGGTGAGCGTGCCCAGCAACAACTGGGTGATGAACACAGAAAGCCCCCTGGACGGCAAGCGTCAGGCTTACTACATGCCGGTGCGCATTGAGGGCTTCGACACCAACTGGCCCAGCTTCGACCATATCGAGCTGCAATACAAACTCTCCACCCAGGGCGACAAAGACTGGGTGAACGTCTGCTCCTACTATGCCGACAAGGAATTGCAGAAGAAAGCCAGCGGTGTCACCGACACGATACCAAGGTCGGGCATCATCGTGGCTCCGTTCTACGGTGAGGTGGATCCCGTCGAGCAGTACTACGACATTCGCGCCGTGAACTACTGTCGCCATGCCGGCGGCTATCTGACCGGTTCGTCGGAGGTGCTGAAGGGCATCAAGGACACCCGTCGCCCCATCGCCTTCGGCACGCCTGAGCCTACCAACGGCATTCTGGGCATCGGCGACGACATCCTCATCAAGTTCTCCGAGCCTATTGCAGGCAACTATCTGCGTGAAATCAACAACTTCGAAGTGTTGGGTACGCTGATGAGCAACAATATCTCAACGTCAACGTCGCTGAGCTTCGACGGTAATGCATTGGCTGTCACTCAGGGGGAACGCAACCTGAAGGGCAAGAGCTTCACCGTGGATGTCATGTTGAACCCGGCCGCCGAAAATCGCGAGATGACGGTGTTCTCGCACGGTGGCGACGAGAAGGGTCTGCGCTTCGGACTGACCGCCGACAAGAAACTCTCGGCCACCGTCAACGGCGAGACGGTGGAGTCGGACAACATCGTGGAGTTCAACGATATGCTGCACCAGGTGGCCTACGTGCTCGACCAGAGCGGCGACATGACCACCGTGAAGTTCTACGACGGCAGCAAGGCCATCGGCAGCAAGCAGCTGACAGAGCGCTTTGAAGGTGCTTATTCGAACATTCTGTTAGGTTCTAATAGTGACTTCACACGCGAAATATTATATAAGGGTGAGATGCTGGAGTTCCGCTTGTGGAACCGCGCCATGTCGGCAGGTGATCTCGACAGCTACAGCAGGAAGAAGCTGACGGGCTACGAAAGTGGTTTGGTGGACTACTATCCGCTGAACGAGGGTGAGGGCACCTGGGCCTACGACAAGGCTCCCGGCAGCATGGATCTCATGTTGGCAAGCACCAGTTGGAAGCGTCCTGACGGCATCTCGATGGCGATCAGGGGTGACAAGGGCTTGCGCCTGAAACCCGAAAAGTTCGCCCGCAGCAAGGATCACGACTATACGCTGACCTTCTGGTTCCGCACGAACGACGAGAACGCCACCCTGTTCTCCAACGGCGAGGCCAATCGCGGTCAGGCCGACCAGATCAACATCGGTGTGAGGGACAATAAGCTCTATGTGCGTTCGCAGGGCTTTGAGAAGCAGACTTCGGCCTTCGTATCAGATGGCAGCTGGCACCACTTCGCCATGACGGTCTGCCGCTCGCAGAACGTCAGCAACGTCTACACGGACAAGACGTTGGTGGAGTCGTTCCCGGCTGACAGCGTGGGCGGCATCTTAGGCAACGACATCACGCTGGGTGCAACCTTTGTGGACAGAGGCCATCAGACCAACGTGATGAACGGCCATATCGACGAGGTGGCCATGTTTGAGAGCGTCCTGCCGCTGAATCTCATCAAGGAGTATTCGAACCATACGCCGCTCGGCACCATGAGTGCGATGCTGGCTTATCTGGACTTCGGACGCTCGGAGAAGATGGATGACAACCAGCAGCATCTGGAGCCTACAGGCATCAGCCTCAAGCGCTATGTCTCCGACCGGGGAGAGGTGACGGCACGTCGCGACACCCTGGTGGCTGACGAAGAGGTCAACGCCAGGGCAGCGCGCGACTCCTACGCTCCGATGGTAAGCAACGCCCAGCTCGACAACCTGATGTACAGCTATGTGGCCAACGGCAACGAGTTGTATATGAACATCAAGCATCCGGACTTCATGGTGGAGAAGACCAACATCTACGTCACCGTGAAGGAAGTGACCGACCTGCAGGGCAATACGATGGCCTCGCCCATAACACTGAATCTCTTCGTCTATCGCAACCCGCTGCGCTGGGATGTGAAGCGCATAGATAAGGTTGTGAACTATGGCGAGGGAATGACCTTCGAGGCTACCGTGAAGAATCTGAGCGGTGTGACGCAGAACTTCTCAATAGAAGACCTGCCCATTTGGATCTCGGCTTCACAAACCCGTGGTACTGTCAGCGCCCTCGACGAGCAGAAGATTACGTTCACCGTTAACGAATATATAAATATAGGTACTTACAATGAGCAGGTTTCATTGGTTGATGACAACAAGATGTCGGAACCGCTACCTATCACGCTGCGTGTACGTGGTGATGAACCGGAATGGGTTGTCAACGAAGATTTGAAGATGAATAACAAGACGATGTTGTTGGTGGCTCGTGTAAAGATTGACGGTGTGGTTGCCAGCTCGAAGGAGGATATCCTGGCTGTGTTCGACGAACAGCAGCAGACGCTGGGTGTGGCACATATCGAGGTCAACGACAAGGCCAACGCCAACGAGGCACTGGCTTACCTGACCGTCTATGGCTACAAGTACCCAGACGGCTCAACACCGCAGCTGAACTTCCGCTTCTTCGATGCTTCTTCAGGCAATGTATACGGCGTGAAGGCTGAGGACGGAACGACCTACCGTTTCGAGCAGGATGCCTTCATCGGTACGGATGCGAAGCCTGTTGTCTTGCAGAACAGTTATGATGTTGTGCAGACACTGAAACTGAAGAAGGGCTGGAACTGGGTTACCTTCAACTTGATGCCAAAGGAAGGTGTAACGCTTGGACAGTTCTTTAACAGTATATCAAAGTGGGAGGCTGGCGACGCTATTTCGGTTGTAAACGGCACGAAGGAAAAGACATATTTCTGTGTTGCGAAAAAGAAACCTGCCGGCAGTGTGAAGTGGGATAATGAGGATGATTCTATCAACATCAATCCTCAGCAGATGTATAAGATTCACTCGGTGAGCGACAAGAGTGTCTATCTGGAGGGACTTTTTGCTAGTAGGGAGATAACTGTACATAAGAACTGGAACCGTATCGGCTACCTCTCGGATATTAACCTGCCGATCTCACAGGCTCTGTCCGACTACTTGGATCATGCACAGGTAGGCGATGTGGTGAAGTCGCAAGACGGATTCGCTATCGTCAGTCAGTCAACAAGCGGACTGGTATGGAAGGGCTCGCTGCAGTATATGGAGGCTGGTAAGGGCTACATGCTGAAGCGACAGGCCAGCGACGAAGTGAAGTTCGTGTATCCCATCTACTTCAACGACTCACGCTACAGTGGCGGCAATGAACCATCTACAGTGAAGCGTTTAAGCGTCTGCACTGCTACGACGATGAACATCGTGGCTGCCGTTGAGGGCGTAGAGGCTGAGGCTGGCGACAAGCTGGTGGTATTCAGAAATGGTGACCGCATGGCTGAAGCCGAACTGACTGCTGACGAGACTCAAAACCTGTTCTACCTGAACATAGGCAGCGATGCTAATAACAAAGATGCGCTGTCCTTCGTTCTGGAGCGCGACGGCGAGGTAGTTGCTATGACCGGCAGCCACATCAGTTACGCTGCGGACAAGGTGCTTGGTACACCTGAACAGCCTACGTACATCAACTTCACATCTATCGACGAGATGCCACACGACGAACAGTGGTATAGCCTGAGCGGTGTGCTTCTTGGTGAGAAACCGACAAGAAGTGGTGTGTACATCTACAACGGTAAGGCTGTCGTGGTGAAGTAAACTTTAAATACTTAAACATAAAATTCATTCGTAATAAAAAAGATGATGTTGAAAAAGAGTATATTAACATTAGCAGCCCTCGCCTTTATGGCGTGGGGCTGCTCCTCGGACGGTGACAATAAACCGGCTCCGACACCAACTCCGACTCCAGCGGAAATTCCTGCTGGTACGGATGTGCGTCCTACATGGCAGGCACCTAACTACGACCTGTTCGAGCAAACTATGATTGTGCGGGTTCAGTTGCAGGACACACTGAATAAGTATGTGTCGTCTTTGGATCTTCTCTGCGCTACCATCGGTGGCGAGGTGCGTGGTGTTGCTGCTCCTCAGGAGACGGAAGGTTCTTATGTGGTACCGCTGACGATAGCCAGCAATGACGCAGGTGTGGCTGTAGGGTTGTCGTACTATTGTGACAAACTGCATCGCATCTTTACGATAGATTGGACTACATTTGATGCCTCAGTGACACCAACGGGTACTGGCGGCATTTATCAACCTGTATTCGTTGAACCTAACAGGAATTGATAATGAACAAGAAAGTTTATCGGAAACCATCAGTTACGGTTGTTGTCATGTGTCAAAGCGTTCAGATTTTGAATGTGAGTGCAGAACGTAAAAGTTATGGACAAGCAGTAAAAAGTCAAGGTGACTGGGAATCAGAATAAGGAGTATAATATGATGAAAAAATTTTATTTTGGTATGTTGCTGACAGCAGGTCTTGCCATGGCGGCCTGCTCGTCAGACGACAGGGACACGGAACCGGTTCGTAAGACCTACACCTTGACCGTGAATGCAACGAAAGGTGTGAACGATGATGCCAATAATGCGACAACTCGTGCGTTGACGCTCGATGGCAGTACACTTAATGCTTCATGGGCAACTACGGAAGAGGTCTTTGTAGAAGGAACGTATAATGGACCTACTATTAATTTTTGGTTCAAGGGAAGTATTAAACCCCAAACGGCAGGAGTTTCCACTGTGCTGAGTGGTACTATCAGCCTTCCTGATGGTACATCTTATACTTCTATACAAGAGGCTATAGGTACTATTTCTGTTCCACTCAATCTTCAGTTCCCACGCTCTGGTGATTTGGATTACACGGGTCAGAAAGGAACGCTGGCTGATATTGCTGCAAAGTATGACTATGCAACGGCTACCATAAAAGTAAATGTTGACAATGATCGTATTGTTGTTATCGATGCCTCAACTGTTAAGTTCGAGAATCAACAGGCTATTGTGAAGTTTACGCTCAAGACGTCTGATGGCACAGCTTTGCTGAGTCCAACGGCACTGACCATCGAGTATGGTGATAGTAATCTGTCAATGAGTTTTCCTGCCGAAACTTATGCCACCAATGGTGAGGGTGTGATCTATGTGGCTATTCCGGGAGACGCTAGTAAGAAACTTACTCTTACGGCTACGGTAGGTAGTGATAGCTATACCTTCACCAAGTCGGGTGTTACTTTTGATAACGGACAGTATTATGCGATTGGTCTGAAAATGAAAAAGAGCGGAGAATAATTTTTCGAACCTTTATATTAAACATTAAATAATTTAACATTAAACATTAAAATTATGAAGAAATTCAAGTTTTTGAGCATTATGATGCTTATGATTATGCCAATTTTCATGGCGTGTGGAAATGATGAAAATGATGATGAGAAAGTCAAAACAATAAACAAGGCTGATTTTATTGGTACTTGGTATTCCCTAACTGGTGGGGGTGTACAAGTTGTTGATGAGACTACTATTACTGCTTATGAACTTTCTAAGGGTGAGAATGGCTACGAACTAAGCTCTGAACCTGAAACTATTAATTATACTCTTGATGGCGATAAAGTAGTTGCCTTAGATGGTGTGGCTGTCACTATCTCTATTGAGGGAAATACTATGGTGACATCTCGTAATGAACAACGTGCGTACTTTACAAAATATAATGGCACTCTACAACAACTTATAGACTACCTGAATAGTAACTATTAATAGATAACCATTATTCAGAAGAAGAAAATCCTATTCACCCGAAAATGAATAGGATTTTTTTTGTACACTTATTAATTAGACTATTTTTCCCTATAGATGAATTTTATCCAATTCATTAGTTTTCGTTACTCTTGGCCAATATTTCCGTCATTACTCTAATTTATTACTGTCCGCTAAACATAACAGCCCGCTCTGAACCAGCTTTGTAATCAGCAAGTCCAGAGAATAATCACGTATCGAAGCCCCCCTGTTCTCCTATTCCGCTGCTGGGGGACTGCTTGTAACCTCCTCCAAAGCCACCTCCCAGTCCTTTTCCGGATGTTCGAGGAAGCCCATGACGTCGATGTAGTACATCAGCATGATCCTGACGATGGTTGCCAGCCCGGAGAAACTCCAGGCATGCGTCACGCCCCTCTGGAGCAGCGTCAACAGCAGGTTGGCGATGAGCGTCACCCATATCTGTATCTTGATGG
>CAMVFC010000084.1 GCA_947166655.1 uncultured Prevotellaceae bacterium | reverse complement strand
GACATGTATATACAAATTGGCCCCCGCGTCTGTACGTGGGGGCCAATTCGTTTATTCCCAATCGGTCATTAGACCAATATATAGGCTGTCGACGTAGTATGTAGGTTATTGACGGAGGTTTTCACTATTCATTGCAGTCGTCATATCCTCTGTTTTTTGAATGCCTGCATTGCTCCTTCGCTCAAGGCGAGAACATTGCTCAAAACATGGGCTACTCTCACTGCAATTCTAATGACCGGTTTGGTCTTGTGCGTCAGTAGGAATGCGCCTGTATGTGGTTGGATAAATCCCTCAGACGTGTTTCGCTGTGCGCCGGAAGCCTTTATTGCACGACCACCTTGCGTCCGCGACGAAGATAGATACCTCGGCGCGGATGGCTGACGGTCTGGCCGTTGAGGTTGAACAGGGGGGCGTCGGCGGTGTCGGCTACGATGTCCTCGACAGCATTATAGGTCTCGCCTTGGAATTCCTTAATGAAGTCGGGCAGGTAATAGCCGAGGTGTGGGGGCTGGTTGTAGCCGACGTTCTGCCAAGCGATGCCCATGCGGTAGACGTGGTCGTGCATGAGGGTGGGTACGCGGTAGCTGGTGACCTCGACGGTAGAGTAGAGACAGAGCACAGAGGGGTCTGTCTGGCTCCAGAAAATGACCTCCTCGCGCCAGTCGCCGAAGAGATCGGCCATCAGGCACGGAGTGGCTTTGGTGCCGTTGCAGGAGGATGGATTGCCGAGTGACGAGATGCTGGCGCGTCCGATGGTGTTGTAGGCGGTGATGTTGCTGGAGGTCCAGTGGGTGATGTTGATGCCGTCGAGCAGTTCGTCCTGCGGGTCGCCGTTCCAGTAGATACGGAAATTCATGGAGGGCTTGTTGCTGTAGGCTGCTTTGCCGCTGACGGCGCTGCGCAGGCTGCCGTCCTTGGCCGACCAGAAGTAGTAGCCGCGATGCTGCGCGTTGAGCTGTGCGGCCATCCCGCGACCGTTGTCCACGCCCTCGGGGCCGCCCTTAAAGAGAATCTCGCCCGTGGCGGCATCGTGGACGTCCCAGGCGTAGGTGCCTTTGTCCTCGTGGATATCGAAGACTTCGAGGCCGGGTCGGGTGGGGTCGAGGTCGGCCAGATGGATGGCATCGCCATGGCCGAAGCCCACGGCGTAGAGCAACTTGCCGTCGTCGTCGAGAGCTGCAGAGCCCCAGATGAGTTCGTCGCGTCCGTCGCCGTCCACGTCGCCGACGGAGAGGTTGTGGTTACCATTCGCGAAGAGAGTGTTACGTCCTTCGCCGGAGGTGCAGGCACCGGGCGTGTAGGTCTGTGTGGTGCCCTTGTCGGAGCCGTTGAAGGTGGTGACGCTGTATTCCGTCTTGCTCTTGGAGGCGTGAAGCCATCGCTGTGTGAGCTGCTTGCCGTCGAAATCTACGGCCCAGGCAAAGGCGTAGCCGTAGTAGCCTCGAGTGAAGATGGCCGATGGCGACGCATCAGGTCCGTCGAGATAGGCCACGGCCGCCAGATGGCGTTCGCCGCGGTTGCCATAGGCGGCAGCGTCGTTTTTGCCGTCGGGCTTGCCCCAGTTGAAGGAGCCGCTGGCAGCACCGCCATAGCCCTGATCGCGGTTGGGGTTGTAGAAGATGGTGTGCAGGGCTTCGCCCGTGAGTCCGCTGAAGACGGTGAGATACTCCTGTCCGCCCACGATGCGCCCGTCGCCGTTGCGGAAGACGGTGGTGTTGTTGGCACTGCGGATGGTGGCGAGGGAAGCCGCCTGGTTGACATATTGTCCTGCACCGTCGATGCTGCCCGGTGCTGTCTTGCAGATGAGTTCGGCGCGGCCGTCCTTGTCGAAATCATAGACCATGAACTGCGTGTAGTGTGCTCCGGCGCGGATATTGGGTCCGAGGTCGATGCGCCAGAGCTTTGTGCCGTCGAAGCGGTAGCAGTCCAGGTAGACATTGCCCGTGACGCCGCCCTGACTATTGTCCTTCGAGTTCGTGGGGTCCCATTTGACAATGAGCTCGTACTGCCCATCGCCGTCCACGTCGCCTACGGAGCAGTCATTGGGACGGTACTCATAGTCGCTGCCGGCGGCAGGCTGGTCGAGCTGTATGCGCAGGTAGCCGCTGCTCCAGGGTGTGACGGCTGCTGTGGTGTCGACAGGTTCGCCTTTGTAGAGAGTGACTACCTGGAATGTAGTGGCTGCGTTGATGGCGCTGACGGTGACGCTGGTCTGGTGTGTGAATTCGCGTCCGTTGGCGTAGGGCTGTCCGTCCTTGAGCAGACGGAAGGTCGTGTACTTGTCGTCGGTGCCGAGCAGACGCCAACTGGCCAGACCCGTGGTGGCTCCCGGACGTGCTACGACGATGAGGCCTCGGTCCAGGTGCTCCATCTGGCTGGCGGGTGTGTCGGCCGGCGTAGGCGTGTGGACCTGAGCGACAGCGGCACTGGCCAAAGCCAGTGCCGCCGAAAGGGTAGTGAGAGCTTGTCTCATAAGTAAAATAGTTTAGTGGGGTGAAGCAGGGATTACTTCACGACGAACTTCTTGCCGTTCTGGATGTAGATGCCGCGCTGTGCGGGCTGAGCTACACGCAGGCCACTGATGGTGTAGATGGGGGCATCCTTCTCGGAAACAGCGGTGAGGGAGCTGACGCTCTCGCCGTGGCCTTCGGGACGATAGACCTCAATGCGGGTGATGGCGGTGTCTACACGATAGAGGGTGAAGCTTTCCGTGCCCTTGTAAACTTCGGTTACGCTGCCCAGGTTCATGGCCTTGTACATGGCGCGAGCCTCTTCAGGATCGGTGCCGGCGGGGAAGATGGGGTGAACGGATTCGCTGCCGTAGTTCTTGATCTTGTAGACAACGATGAAGTCCTCGTCAGTCAGGCCGTCTACGCCGAGGGGAGCGTTCTGCACGCGGATGTTACCGTAGCCGACGCCTGCGGGGTCGTAGTCCTCAGCATCGCCCTGTACGCCGGAGTGTACCAGACCGATGCCCATCTTGACCTGCAGGTTGGTGCTGCCGCCGGTAGCGTCAGTGGTGGCGCCGTCGCCGTTGTACCATGTGTAGACGGGAGCGAAGATCGTATGAGCCTGGAGGCTGTCGAGGTTGCTCTGATAGAACTTGAAGCGGCGGATGGACTCGGCACCTTCAATGGCACCTTCGATGTCACCGTTGGGGCCGTAGACGCGGTAAGTGGTGTAGGTGGGGTTGCCCTCCTCGTCGGTCTCGCCGGTCTCGATGCGGAAGTTCATGTACAGACGGGCTGTCCAGTTGCTCTCGCCGGAAGCGGCAGCAGCGTTCAGCGGCTCCACCTCTGCAAAGCCCAGAGCCAGGAGCTGCTCCTCGGTCATGTGCTGGAAGTCGACCGTGTTGGTGCAGTTGAAGGCGATGTCGTTGTCGATGACCACGGTGCTGGGGTTGTAAGCGCGTGTGCCGTCCTCGAGCTGGATGGTGTTGGCCACGATGGTGAGCTTACCCTTGCCGTCGAGGGTGACGGAACCGCCATTGGTGAAGTTGTCGTTGTGGTAGGGAGTGCCTTCGCCCTCGGGCGTGAAGGTTACGTCGAGGAAGATCTGCGGTGTGAGCAGCACCTGTGAGTTGTCGATGCTGATGGTGTAGGTCTTTCCATAGCCCTGGCTGACGGCAATGATGCTGGCCGTAGCGTCGACGAGGGTGATGGGCGTGCAGTCGACGTCGACGATGACGTGGTCAGATTCGGCCGAACCCATGGTGGTCCAGGCATCGAGCGTACCGCTCTCAGAAATGGTGAGTTCTACGGCACCCGATTCACCAGCCTCGGTCATAGCGTCCCAGTAGCCCCATTCTTGGGTCTTGCCGTCGGGAGTGGTGACGTGGAGCGTTTCCAGCTCGCCGGTGAAGCGGATGGTGTAGTAGCGCTCAGCCTGCTTCAGGCCAGAGAGTACGACAGAAGGCTTGTTGGCGAATTCACCCTCGACGGCGGTGGTGATGAGCACCTCGTCAAAGTAGGTGACGGACATGTAGCGGGCTGCCAGACAGTGGATACCGCGAGCGCGGCCATCGCCACCTTCGGGAATGATGTAGGTGCCGGAGGTGATGATGCTGCCGCCGTAGAGGTCAGAGAGCGTGTAGGTCACGTCGTTGCCCTCGACGATCAGTTCCACCTTATACCACGTGGCGGCGGCCAGGTTGATGAGGTCCTCGGCGTTCTGGTTGACCTTGAACTCGTAGATGTTCTCCACGTTCTGCGTCTGTGAGAGGTCGAAGATGAAGGGGTTGTTGGCAGCATAGTTGCCGTTGGCCTGCGAGGCAGGACCTGCCAGAGAGGTGACACAAATCTCGTGGTTCAGCTGGTTGGCGTTGGTCTGGTTAGGCCACTGAGCGATGTTGAAGTTGAAGGTCAGCGTGTAGTTGACCACGTCGCCGTAGACATCGCCCCACTCGGTGTAGGCCGAACGGTTGTTGTTGTTTCCGAGGTCGAAGACGATGTACTTACCCTCGGAGTCGCCTGCCAGCGAGAGGCCGTCGGCGCGGTTCGGAGAGTTCCACGTGTCGAGGGCATTACTCTCGTTGTCGTAGCTCTGCGAGTAGAGGTTCTGGATGGTCTGGGCCTGAGCGGAGACAAGGCCGAAAGCAATCAACAGGGAGAAGTAAAACTTTCTCATAATAAATAATGTTTAATGGTTATTGAAAATGGTTATTCACACTTCCTATATTATATAAATAGGTACACGCGCGCGTCGCGTGGCCTTACCAGCCGGGATTCTGCTGGATAAGGCCATGCGATTTCGCCACTTCGGTCTGTGGGATGGGGAAGAGGTACATCTTGTCTTCCCACAGACGGGTGTTGTTGATGCGCTTGTAGTCGAAACTTCCGTCGTCGTTCTTCGTGATCTGCATCCAGACGATGTTGCGGAAGTGCTGGTCGGCTTCCTTCCAGCGGCGAACATCGAAGAAGCGGTGACCCTCGAAGGCCAGTTCCACGAAGCGCTCGTTCTTATAGCGGCGCCAGAAAGTATCGTTGTCCATGCCGGTGGGGAAGGCGGGCAGACCCACACTGGTGCGCTGACGTGTCTTGCTGGCAGCCATGCGGGCCGACAAGGTCAGGCCCTGTGCAGCATCGATGTAGTCGGCAGCATTCTCCTTGCCCTGTGCTTTGGCATACTGGAAGAGGCTCTCGGCATAGTTGAGATAGAACTCTCCGAGGCGGAAGATGATCCACTGGTGAGCAAAAGTATTGGCAGCCGAGGATCGAAGGATGATGGAACTGTTGCAGTACTTCTTCAGATAGTAGCTGGTCGGTGTGCCGTAGGGGCTTGTGGGACGGCCGTTGATACCGCCCACGTATGTCTGTAGCGGAGTGTTGCCATTGCTGGAGTAGTAGTCAGTGGGCCATGCCTCGCCGTTGTGTGCCACGGTGAGGGACAGGCGCGGGTCGCGGTTCTCGAACATTGCGGTGTCGGAGGCCATCCCGGCAGCAACAGCTTCTTCCCACGGCGTGCCGTCGGCCATGTCATAGGCATCGACGAGGTTCTGCGTGGGGCAGTTCATGCCCTGTGCACTCTGGTAGCCCGTGGGGAAGTTGTAGCTCTCGAACGTACGGGCAGCGGCGTAGCGGCGACTGAAGATGATTTCGGCATAGGGCTCTGCATCGCTGTAGGCCGTGGCACTCCAGAGCTGTGAGTAGCTGGCGGAGAGACGACGGCCGCTGGCGTCGCAGGAGTCGATGAGTGCCTTGCAGAGCTTAGCGGCCTTGAGCCAGCGTTCAGCATCGTTCGTGGGGTTGAAGAGGGGGCTGGCATAATACATGGCAGCGCGTGCACGCAGCGCCATGACAGCAAACTTGTTGGCGCGGCCGGTTTCGGACTTGTTGACAATCATGTCGCCGAGGTTGGTGTAGTCCTTGATGATGCTGTCCTGGATGGCGGCACACTCGTCGTCGATGAACTTGAAGACATCATCGGCCGTGGCACGCGTGAGCGAATTGCTCTCTTCGGCACTCATGGTGTGTGTCTTTAAGGGCACACCACCATACTGGCGAGCCAGCAGGAAATAGAAATAGGCACGTGCCCAGCGCGCTTCGTACTTATAGTTCTGGTAGCGGAAGAGCTGCTTGGCGTAGTCGGCGTTGAGCACCAGCTCGTCGAACTTCAGGCCCTGGAACTCGTCGAGCACTTGGTTGGCATACTCAATGCCGTCGTAGCAGGTCGTCCAGATGGACCCGTAGGCGTTGGAGGGGCTCCAGGCACCGTTGTAGAAGTCCTCGATGGCATTGCCGGCGTGCGAGACCTGGCTCTCGTCGGTGGCAGAACCCAGGACGGCACCGCTGTAGTTACCCCAGTCGCCGTCGAGGTCATTGTAGATGCGGGTCATCAGACCGCCAACGTAGCCGAAGTTGCGGGTCACGTAGTCTTTCTCGTAGATATTGTATTCGGCGTAGTCCATCTTGTCGGCGCAGGAGACCAACGTGCAGACGCCCAACACGCCACAGATGATTTTATTTAGTTTCATAGTTGTTGTATTGTGAGGGTTAGAAGGTCAGGTTGAGACCAAGCACGAGGCTCTTGCAGAGAGGCTGGACAGCCCCGAAGCTCTCGGCATCGGCGTTCTTGATATGGTCGAAGCAGAGGAGGTCGATGCCTCGGGCATAGACCTTGGCGCCATGGATGTACTTTGTCTTCTCGAGCCAGCTGGAGGGGAGGTTGTAGTAGACCTCGATGTTGCGAAGCTTGAGGAACGAGCGGTCGCGCAGCCAGAAGGTGCTGGACTTGGTGTTGTTGCCGTAGGCGTTGTAGTTCAGACGGGGGAACTCTGCATCGGGGTTGTCTGCAGTCCAACGGCCGTCGTAGACTTCCTGTGCGATGGAACGGTTGCCGTAGAGTCCCCAGTAGTAACCCTGTGTGCTGAGCATAGCGCTGTAGCGGCCTGTGCCCTGGAACATCATGTTAATGCCCAGACCCTTGTATTCGGCACCGAGGTGGAAGGTGTAGTAGATTTCGGGGCAGGCCGTGCTGTAGCCGATGCGGGTGTAATCGTTGGCATCAATCTTATTGTCGCCGTTGATGTCGGCATACTTGATGTCGCCGGGGAAGACGTCGGAGAACGTCTGTACGGGGCTGGCATCGATGTCTGCCTGGTTCTTGAACAGGCCGATGGCCTGCAGTCCGTAGAGTTGGCTGAGGGGATGTCCCGTCGTGACGAGGTTGTCGTAGAGTCGCGGCTCCTCGTCCTGTTCCTTAATCTTACTCTTGTTCCAGTTGAAGGTGCCACCTACATTGAAGGTGACATCGCCGAACTGGTGGGTGTAGTCGAGGCTCAGTTCGGTGCCCCATGTGTTGACGCGTCCGTCGTTCTCGAAGGGAGCCGTGAGACCGAGCACGGAAGTGTACTTACCGGCAGCATCCACCCAGATATCGCGGCGCTGCTGGCAGTAAGCGTCCAATTCGATGTTCAGGCCCTTGAACAGCGTGGCTTCGATGCCGACGTTGTACTTGATAGCCTTTTCGTGCGAGGGGTTGGCTGTGGCCATCTGTCCCAGATAGGTGCGTCCGAAGTCTGAGTCGTAGCCCGAGTCGAAGGGATAGGTGACGCCGTCCATGACGTAGGCCTGTTTGTAGTAGGTCCACACGTTGTCGCCCGGCAGGAAGTCGGCATTGATGATGCCGGCGCTGGCACGGAGTTTCAGGAAGTTGACGACATTGTTTTCTTTCATGAAGTCTTCGTTGGAGATGACCCATGCTGCGGACAGGGTAGGGGAGAAAGCCCACTTGGTGTCCGGAGCCAGACGGCTGCTGCCACTGTAGACGAGGGCCAGGTCGGCGATATACTTCTGGCGGTAAGCATACTTGGTGTACCAACTCCAGTTCTTGCGGTAGACGGTGGTATTGACACCGGCCGAAGCACCTGTGCTGTAGTCGTTGTACTCGTAGTCGAACTTCAGCTGGCTGTAGACGTAGTGGCGGTCGGCAAAGAGACGGTCGTAGTTCAGACCCAGGTCAAAATGGTAGCGGCGACGCCAGAGCTGCGTGGAAGAACCCGTGCCCATGGCGGACTCGGCACCGCTGGTGAACTTGCTGGAAGCCGTGGGTACGCCATTTGTCCAGCTGATACCGGTAGGCTGCCCGTAGACGTAGGTCTTGCTGTGGTCCTCAACGATGTTGGAATAGGTGTCGTAAGCCAGACGTCCCGTAGCGCTCAGGCCCTCGGTGATGGCGTCGAGTCGCTGGTCGAGGGCGATGTCGGCGAAGAGGCTACGCTTGTGCACCTTGTAATAGGCGGCGTCGCTGCTCTGTGCCACGGGGTTGTTCGTGCCGGCCCAAGTGGCGTTACCGCCCCAGAGTCCGTCGGAGGTCTTAATGGGGAAGGCGGCTGAAGGAACATTGTAGACCATGCCCCAGAGGTCAGCCTGGTTGCCGGGTTGGCTGCTCTCGGTGAGTACGCCGAGCAGGTTGGCTTTCAGCAGGGTGGTTGGCGTGACGTCGATATCGAAGTTGGCGCGGGCGTTGCCCTGTACATACTTGTCCTGGGTGGAATAGGAGTTCTCAGACTGGCTGTAGTTCTTGATGAAGCCCTTGTCGGAAAGCAGGTTAATGAGAGTAAAGTAGCGGAACTTCTCTCCTCCGCCTCGGAACTCAGCATTGATCTTGTTCAGATGGCCAGTGTTGCGGAAGGTCTCGTCGACCCAGTTCACATTGGGATAGAGGTCGGGGTACTGTCCGCTCTCGAAGGCTGCAATCTCGTTGGCGCTGTAGCGTGCGAACTCACCATAGCCCTCGTTAGCATAAGCCTCGTTGATGGCGCGTGCATAAGTGGGCGCGTTCACGAACTTGGGCTTGTTGGCCAGGAAGTTGAACACATGGTCGTAGGAGAACTTCATTTCGGTGGAGTTCTTCTTTCCGCGTTTGGTGGTGATGAGGATGGCGCCGTTGGCACCCTTGTATCCGTAGAGTGCGACGGCGGCAGCGTCTTTGAGGATGGTGACGTTCTGCACCTCTTCGGGTGTCACGAGGTCGATGTCGCGTTCGATGCCGTCGACGAGGATGAGCGGCGTACTGCCGCTGAGGCTCTGCAGGCCGCGGACGTAGAACGTAGGATTGACGGTGCTGTACTGTCCGGCATTCTGCAGCGACACGAGGCCGTTGCCCTGACCGAGGATCGCGTTGCCGATGTTGCGTGCGGCACGTTTCTCGGCATCCTCACCGCTGATGACGGAAGCCGAAGCCGTGGAGAGAGCACGAGAGAAGACTTTGTTGGCGCCCATGTCGATGGCTTGGTCCACGAAGGCATTGCCTGTCAGCAGGGTACTGTCGACCTGTGCTGTTGCAGGCAGTGTCATGCCGGCCATGACGGAAAGGGCGATGATATTTTTCTTTTTCATAAGTAGCTGATAGACTTATTGAGAGGATAATGATACTTCTGTGAACGTTGTGGGTGCTTTACCAGCCGGGGTTCTGTACGAGTCCGTAGCCCTTGTTGATTTCCTTGACGGGGAAGGGCGAGAGCAGGTAGCGCTTGACGGCGAGGTTGTTGGGGTCGTTCTCGTACTCCCAGAGGGCACGGCTGCGGTTAGTCAGTTCGAATTTCTCGAACTCGTAGCGGCTGGGCTCTTTGGAGGTGGCGTCGGTGGCCTTGTCGCCATTGGTCCAGGCCGTTGAGTCGCGCACCCATTCTCCGGTAGCCTTCTGGCGCATGCGGAAGATCTTGAGGCCGTGCAGGCGCTTGGTCATCCAGTCGGTGCGTTTGTAGCGGATCATATCCATCCAGCGGATATTCTGCAAGCCGAGTTCGCGGGCGCGCTCATTGAGCAGCTCGTTCAGCAGGGCGTCCTTGTCGCTGTTGAGGTCGGCGCCGCCGAAGTACTGTGCGAATGCACTGATGTTCACGTTCTGCGCCAGGCCGACACGCTTGCGGATGATATCCATCTGTGCAAGGCATCCGGCGAGGTCGCCCGTCTGCAGCAGGGCTTCGCCGTAGATGAGGTACATCTCGTTGAGGCTGAGGTAAACCCACTGCGTGTACTGGCGCAGGTAGTCGCCGGCATCGGCGTCGTTGTTACCCATATTGGCACCCAACCAGTACTTGTTGATGCAGTAGCCAGTGGCGAACTTACCCGTCTCGTTGGCAGGTTCCATCTGAGCGTCGGTGCCGCCGACCCAGTTCTCCCAGATGTCTCCGCTCATGGCGCCGGTGGTCCAGTCGAGGTGCTTCTGCACGCCATTGACGATGCACTCCTCATAGAGACGCGGGTCGCGGGTGAGAGAAGTGTTAATCAGCAGTTGCGAGCGAGGACTCTCGGTGCCGTTCTTGAACATCTTGTTCAGACCGCGGCCGTGGTTGGGGTTGGTCTCATAGCGTTCCTTGGCTAAATCCCAGTCGAAGGGCTCGCCGTTGCTCCAGGGGAACATCTCGACGTATTCCTGGGTGGGGCAGTAGGAGTTGCGGCCCAGGTTGACCCATTGGTGCCAGCTGTAGGTACCGGCCTTGAAGGCGTCGAGGCCGGCATGGCGTGTGGCGAGGAGGATTTCCTTGCTTCCCTGCTTGGCGTAGGCACGGCGGTAGGCGAGGCGATATGCCTGCGGGGTCTTGGCAGTAGGTTGTTCGAGCTCGTAGTATCCGTTGGCGGCGAGGTCGCTGAAGAACTCTTCGCAGGCGGTGCGCAGGCGCTGCCAGCGTTCGGCCTTGTAGTCGCCGTACCAGACGAGGTGCTTGGTCTCGGCTTCCGTAGTTCCGTTATAGTAAGGCTGGTCGCTGTTGTACAGAGGCGAAGCAGCCACCTGCAGCACCTTGCACTTCAGGGCGCGGGCAGCAGCGCGCGTCCAGCGGCCGGTCTGCGTGGTGGGGTCGGCAACAGCCCACGGCAGTTCGGGTGTGTTGATGGCTTCGTCCAGGAGGTTGACCATGAAGTCAACCGTCTGCTCGACAGTTCCTCGTGGCATCTCGTATGCGCTCTCGGAACCAGTAAAGGTGTTCTTCACGATGGGCAGACCGCCGTAGTGCAGGAAGAGGTCGAAATAGCGAGAAGCGAGGATACACTTGGCCTCGGCCACGAGACGTGCTTTCTCGGCATCGTCCATGCCCGGGACGCGTGCGATGTTTTCGAGGAAGAGGTAGCAGGCGTGAATGGTCTCCCAGACCATCTCGCCGGTGTAGCCGAAGAGCGTGGAACCGCTGGAGGTCAGCGAGTTGGCATAGTAGGTGCCATAGACGACGGTGCTGGCCCAGTGGAGCTGATAGATGTCGGTAAGGGCATCGGGCATGCCGATGTAGGGGCTGTTGCTCTCGGGGAGCACCCAGTTTTGGTGATCGACGCCGTAGGGCAGACCGTAGAACATGCGGCTGTACAGAGCCGTGTGGAACTGGCGGGTGTATTCAGCGCTGTTGAAGACGGTGTCCTTGGTGACCGTGCTGCTCGACGGCTTTTCCAGCGCGCCGCTGCCCAGCTCGATGTTGTCTGTGCAGGCCGCGCATGCCAGGACGGCCAGGGCGGAAGCAGCGAATATCTTGTATAGTTTCATTGTTCGGATGTGTATTTGATATACCTTAAATAATATATTCGCGTGCATTAGAAGCCGATCTTCAAGCCTGCGGTGAGGGTGCGCTGCAGGGGGTAAGAAGGTGCGTTGCTGGCACGTGTCTCGGGATCACCCCAGATGTAGGGGCTGAAGGTGAGCAGGTTGTAGGCACTCAGGGAGAGCTGCAGCTGCGACATGCCCAGTTTCTTCATGAAGGGGAAGTTGAAGTCGTAGGCCACCTGGATGGTCTTCAGGCGGAGGTACTTGGCGTCCTTCTCATAGAGCGTTGAGGTGGCATAGTTCTGTCCGGCATTGGCCCATGTGGCACGTGGGTACTCGGCGCTCTGGCTGGGGTCATCGGCAGTCCAGGTGTGGTCGATGTGGTATTGCAGCAAACCGCCGGAGGTGGTGCTGGCAGCGGAGTAGAAGGGCTGGCGGAAGACGTCGCTCAGCATACGGGTGACGTTCCATGCGCCTGTCCACTGCATGTTGACAGTCAGGCCTTTCCACTCGCATCCCAAAATCAGACCGGCCATGTACTGCGGGTCGTCGGTGTAGCCATTGTCGCGGCTCATATCGTTCTGGTCGATGATGCCGTTGCGGTCGAGGTCTACGAACACAGGGTCGCCTGGCTGCAGAGAGCTGACGAGCGTGGTCGTGGGGAAGGGCGTGCCGAACTCACTCTCGTAGTCGGCCTCGCAGCCGTCGTAGTAGAATTTCCAGAACTTGTACATCGAACGTGCGCCGATGCGATGGCCCTTAGCGTACTGATAGTCGTTGTTGAAGGGAGCTTCCATCATTTCGATAATCTCGTTCTGGTTATAGGAGATGTTCAGCTTGGCCCAGTAGCGGAAGTTCTTGTTGAGCTTCTGGTTCCAGGAGGCGCTGGCTTCCCAACCCCAGCTCTTCACCTCGCCGAGGTTGGCCTGCGGCACGCTGAAGCCGAGGAAACCGGGCGCGAGGCCGGACGTGAGGAGGATGTCGGTGCGGTGCTCCTTATAGTAGTCGAAGGTGAGGCGCAGCTGATCGTCGAACAAGTTCATGTCGAGACCGTAGTTCTGCTTGAAGGCCTTCTCCCATCCCACTTCAGCATTGTGGAGCGCTGTCTCGCGTGCGCCGAGGCTGGTGGTGGCGTTCTCGATGCCGAACTGGTAGCCCCAGGCGTTGGCGTCGTAAGTATTGCTGGCGCCGCGGTTGGTCTGTGCGTTGAGGTTGACGGCGTAGGGGTCGGGGGTGTAGTAGAAGCGGAGCACGTTGCCGCTGGCATCGTAGAGCTTGTCGTTACCGACGAGACCCCAAGAGGCGCGGGGCTTCAGGAAGGAGATGACCTTCTTCAGGGGCTCGAACCAGGGTTCTTCGCTGATGATCCATCCGATGGAGCCGGCGGGGAAGGCGCCGAAGCGCTTGCCGGGAGCAAAGTTCTCGGAACCGTTGTAACCGAAGTCGACCTCGGCCAGATAGCGGTTCTTGTAGTCGTAGGTGACACGTCCGACGAAACCGAGGTAGGTGCGCGGAATGTCGTTGTAGTTGCTGCCGTAGTAGTACTGGCGGCTCTGGTTGTAGAGGGCGAGGGCCGTCACGGTGTGGTCGCCGAAGGTGCGGTTGTAGTTCAGCGAAGCCTCGACGTACCAGTCGCGGCCGCGGCCGGTGCTGGAGCCGTAGGAGGGCACGGTGTTCTCGCCGTCCTTCTTATAGAGCATCGTGGTTTGGTCGCCGTCCACAAGGGGATTGGTACCGGCCACCACCTGCGAGTAGGCTCCCGTCGTGGGATCCACCTTCATCAGCACGGGGCTGTAGCTGGCCACGCTGGCCTGCCCTTGCTTGTTGATGGTGTAGAGGCTGTTGTAGGCGCCTTTCAGCTTCAGCGACAGACCTTTGGTGATCATGTCGAGCTTCTGGTTGAGTTGGAGGTCCATCTGCAGTTTGTTGTGGTTCGTCTGCATGAAGCCATTGCCGTAGTAGGCCATGCCGCCGGCACCAGTGAAAGGCATGTTCACGCCGTCGGTGTAGTCGGTGCTGGTGTATACCATGCGGCCGTCAACGATACCGGGGCTGGAGAACGGCGTGGCGTAGTACATGTTCTTGATCATACCCGAGGAGCCTTGGCCTGTGTAGGGCTTGTCGGCGTTGTTCACGTTGCCGGCGATGTTCAGGCTGAGGGTCGTCGTCTTGGTGATGTCGAGGTCGATGTTTGAACGATAGTTGAAGCGGTTGTACTGGTAGCCGTAGTCGTAGTCGGTGTCAAACTGCTTGAAGAGACCGTCCTGTGTGTACATACCGGCGCTGATGAAGTAGCGCACGCGGTTGGTTCCGCCGCTGATACTCAGGTTGTGCTGTGTCTGCAGCGTCACGTCCTTCATGATGTAGTCGGCCCACTGCGTGTTGGGGAAGCGGATGGGGTCGGAACCTGTGGCAAACTTGTCGACGACAGCCTGAGGGAAGTACTGCGCAGCACCCGGCGTGTCGTTCCACACCATCTGGTTGTAGAACTGGGCATAGCCCAGCGACGAGGCTTGGTCGACCATCTTCGTGGGCATCAGAGCCGAGAAGGAGGTGCTCACGTTAATCTTGGCCTTGCCCTCCTGACCGCGCTTGGTAGTAATCAGGATGACGCCGTTAGCACCGCGGATACCGAAGACGGCAGTGGCGGAAGCGTCTTTCAGCACGGTGATGCTCTCGATTTCGTTGGGGTCGATGTCGTTCATCGAGCGCTCGACACCGTCCACCTGCACCAGCGGTTCGGCATCGTTGAACGTAGCCTTACCGCGGACGAAGATACTGGCAGCATCGCTGCCCGGCTCGCCGGAATACTGCACGGTGGTGATACCGGAGAGCTGACCGCCCAGCACGTTGTTGACCGAACCCACAGGGGTGCGGACGAGGTCCTCGGACTTGACAGACGACAGGGCGCCCGTCACCGTCACTTTCTTCTGAACACCGTAAGCGACGACTTCCACGCTCTGCATCGTCGTGGAGTTCTCTTCCAGGGTGATGTTCATGTTGCGGGCGGCTTTCACCACTTTCGGGGCAAAGCCCATGCATGAGATGCGCAGGCTGGTGCCCACTGGAACATTCAGGCTGAATTTGCCGTCGAAATCCGTTACGGTGCCGACGCCTGATTTGCCGTCGCCTACCACGATGCTGGCGCCAATCACGGGTTCGCCCAGATTGTCAAGGACGACACCTGAGACGCCTGCCTGCTGTTTGCCCGAAGAAGGGGTCTGAGCCACCGCGACCTGCGGCACCCACACCACACCCATGAGCAATACTGCAACTGGCAGCATCGTTCTTCTGAGTAGCTGTTTCTTCATGTGTAAATATAGTTTTTTATTGCTGTCCGCTAAAAGTCCAATGAGCAAGAATTTTCGTCCGCAATGCCGAT
>CAMVFC010000083.1 GCA_947166655.1 uncultured Prevotellaceae bacterium | reverse complement strand
TCGGGTCTTGCCAGTTGCCACGCTCCTTGATGGTGTAGAAGTCCCGCAGCTTCTTGTCGGCTTTCGCTGACAGTTTACCCACCTCCTGTTTTTTTGCTTCAATAGTACAATCAAGAGATTGGGAGCGGTTCGTCTTGGTTCTGATGTCAAGGTCGAGCCGGTTGCTACGCTCTACTTTCGTGCGGTTGGCACTTGTCAGTGTGAGGGCGTTTCTTTTTGAAGCGCCCTCATCTTTTTCGTGTCTGCTCCCTTCTTTAACCCACATCGCTCATTCGTCCAATGTCGTCTATCGACGTTTATCTTCATTATTTATTGCAGTGATAAGACCCTCTGTTTGGGCTTGGCCCCTTTTTCATCCATTTCGATCCCCCTCCCGCACGTACGTGCACGCGCGCACTCCCAGGTTTTTCCGAAAATATCTATCACTCTATCACTAAACGCAGCTAACGCATTGCTAATTAAGCGTCTGCGAAGTGATAGATGAGGTGATAGATAGGTGATAGAAGTGATAGAGGAATGGCAAAATGACTGCCTTCTTGAAGTTTTTTCGCCACAATCGGTTCGTTAACATTGCAGCAGGATAAGTTCGGAACTCGATGCACTTCCGCTCGAAAGCTGATGAAGGGGGGTGAAAAAACTCTTGGAACTTTTGGTAAAAACTCTTAAGACTTTTGGTGAAAACTCTTGGGACTTTTGGTCAAAACCCTTAAGACTTTTGCTCAAAACTCTTAAGACTTTTGTTCACACCCCTTGGGACGTGTGATTTTGCCTGAAATAGGAACACACTTTGTTACCAATGTTGACTGATGTTGTACACACTTGTCTCACCCTCCTTCCTGAGCAGTGCACATTCTCCTCAGATGCTTCCTGTACGGCTGCACAGTCTTACTTTATCTGAAATAGATACTCACCTTGTTACCTATGTTGACTGATTTCGTACACACTTGTCTCCTTTCCTCCCCTGAGGTAGTGCACGTGGAAAGAGAATCTTTGAGAATCTGTATCATCTGTGGTGGAAAGTTAAATTATTTTCAAAATTTGGTCGTGTCGGGCAGATGCGTTACCTTTGTGTCGTTAATCATTAAAGTAAACCCTCTTTATGTCTTTGTCGTTGTCATCCCTGCCACCTTCGTTGGATGTCCTTGTCCGTCTGTGGCTGACGCAGAAGCGCCGCGATTTCTCTTGGCGAATCTTTTTCGTAGGAGCCATCCTCACGCTCTATTTCGTTGTGCTTGTGCTGGTTGTTTTCTTTGCCTTGCAGGAACAGTTGAAGGCTCATCCGCTGCCGTTGGCTCCACTTGTGCTGGCTCCCTTGATGGCTGTGTCCATCATCCCGGCCGACATGATGATGAAACTTTTCTGGCGTCGTTCGCCCGTGGAGATGGACGACTATCTGCGTACACGTCCCGTCAGTCCGCAGGCGTGGGGCTTCTTTGTGCTCTTCGACACCATGGCTGGCTTCATGCAGTGGATGCTTCCTCTGATGGTCGCTTTCATTGCCGCCCTGTTGCTCCCGCTGGGCGTTGCCCTGCTGGCATGGCTGGTGGCCTATTCCTGCACGGTAATCAATGCTTTGTTCCAAAACTGCTGGCGCCGCGCGCCGGGCAATCAGTGGACATTGCCGCTGGCCTTCGGCTATCTTTTCTGGCTCGTCGTGTCTTACGCGGTGACGTTTGCAGGCATCGCCCTTCCGGCGGTGGGGCTGTCGCTGGTGTTGGTGAACCTTCTCGTGGGAGTGGTGCTGCATCGTTATTTCGTGCGCATGAAGAATCATAACGAAGAACTCCATGCTCCCGTGGCTTCTACCGCTCATCCGCTGGGCGAAGTCTCTTTGTGGAGCATCGAGTGGGTACAGCTGATGCGTAGCAAGCGGCTGCGTGTCAGCTTCTTGACCATTGCCATACTGTTCCTTCTGAACACCTACCTGCAGCAGATGAGTCCGCAGATGGAGCATGACTTTTCCCTTCACGTCAATCCCATGTTGCTCTTCGGCATTGCTTTTCCGAGTATCATTCTGGCACAATGGGTCTTGGGTGTAGAGGCCAATTTCTTCTCGGGCATCTGGACCAAGCCCTGGCCTGTAGAGGGCATTCTTCGTCGCAAGTACGTGTTTTTCTGTGCGATATGCGGCGGCATGGCATTACTGATACTGCCTGCAGTGGCCTGGATGCACCTCTCGTTCTTGGCCTGGCTGGCAGCGCTGCTCTTCGGTTGCGGTGTATTCGTGCTTCCGTTCATGGCCACCTGCCTTTTCAGCAGTCGCATGGACCTCTTCGCCAGTGCCTTCTTCAATTATCAGGGAGGCAATAAGCAGATCAATATCTTCTCCTTCATCATGTTTATTCCAATGGGCATCTATTATGCTGCCTACATCCTGCTTCCGACGATGTGGGCGCATCTCCTTATTGCAGGCCTGGGTCTGCTTGGCTTGGCGCTCCATCGGCCCTACATCCACTGGATTTCAAACCTTTGGCACAAACGCAGGTATGAGATTATGGAGCGTTGGCTCACGGAATAAGTCGCTTATCTTTCATCCTCACGAATCTTAATTTTCATCTTTTTTCTTTTACCCGTATGGAACTCAAAATCGAAAACCTGAAGAAGCAATATGGCGAGAAGGTCGCCTTGGATATTCCTGAGCTGACCATCCGCAGCGGCGAACTGGTGGGGCTTGTAGGAAACAATGGTGCAGGCAAGACCACCCTGTTGCGTTTGGTGCTGGACCTCATCAAGGCCACTGAAGGGCGTGTCCTCTCTGGCGGCATCGATGTGGCAGCACCGGCCCCCAGCCGTAATGAGAGTGAGGCTTGGAAGCGCTACACAGGTTCTTTTATCGACGGACGTTTTCTCGTGGACTTCTACACGCCCGAGGAGTATTTCACGCTCATCGGCCGCCTCTACGATATTCCCCAGCAGACCATCGATGAACGTTTGGAGGCGTTTCGCACATTGATGCACGACGAGGTGCTCGGTACGCGAAAGTATCTGCACGATTTCTCTGAGGGCAATCGGCAGAAGATAGGCATCATCGGCGCCATGCTCATTCACCCGAAGGTGTTGCTGCTGGACGAGCCTTTCAACTACCTTGACCCAAGTTCGCAGATCGTCGTTGCCCGTCTCATTCAGCAGATGAACCGCGACCTCGGGACCACAGTCCTCATCTCCAGCCACAACCTTAATTTCGTGGCTGACATCTCCACGCGTATTCTTCTTTTGGAGAAGGGACAGGTGATAAAGGACCTGCCTAATAATGAAGGCAGTGCGGTTCAGGAGTTGAACGAGTACTTTAATGCTGAGGCTTAGAAAGAATGACGAATGAGAAGACTCTCCCCCGAACGAGTCTTCTCATTCGTCATTCTCCCCTAAAATCTAATCGGGAACACGATCTTGAAGGTCACGTTGCGTCCCGGATTAAAGATTCCGCGACGTCCGGTGACGCTGTTTGTGTCTGCGTACTTCAGTCGGCTCAGATGGCTCTGGTAGGCTGTGTTGAGCAGGTTCTCTCCGATGATATAAACCTCGCACAGTTTTCTTTTCTTATTCAGCAGGATATCCGTCCCGATGGTGGCGCTGAGCAGCGTGTATGCCGGCGTTGCCGTCTCCGTGTCGTCTGCCATGTAGTAGTGGCTTTGTCGGAAGCTGTGGTCGAGGCCGATGCTGATGAAAGCGTTGTCCAGGATGTGGTCCAAATGATGGTGATGCTGGCTCTTGCGGATGTGGTGGCTGTCCGAAGTGTGGTGATCGCCGTTGTGCACGAACTCCCATTTCACTTCAGCCGTCCAGCGTGGGGCGGGTGTGAGGGGCAGGTAGCGCTTCTCTTTCGGCTGGTGCAGTTGCCGCGCGTCCACCATTGAGAAGGTCGAGCCTATGTGCAACTGGTGAATAGGGTGTACGTCTATGCCCACCTCAAAGCCTTTCAGCACGGCGTCGCCCTGCGTGTATCGGAACGTGCGGTATCCCTCTGCCTCTTCGGCCTTGAGACCGGCTGCTTCGGGTGCTATCCCGGCAGCATAGATGTAGTTCTCGATGCGGTTGAGGAAAAAGGCCGCTTCGACAGTGAAAAAGCGGTGACTGTAGTCCGCCCCCAGGTCGGCTTGCCAGCTATATTCTGGCCGCAGGTCGCGTTGTCCTATCTCGTAGCGTATGGTGCCGTGGTGCACTCCGTTGCTGCCTAATTCGCTAAGGTTAGGTGCGCGGAATCCGCGGGCCGCGTTGGCGCGTATGTTGAGGCGGCTATTGACATGCCAGACCGCTCCGAGCGACCCGCTCACAGCACTGAAGTCGCGGCTGAATTCTGCAAAACGAAGATTCTCTTCTTCCTGCAGTGCCTCGCTGTGCAGATGGCGATGGTCGAAGCGCAGGCCACCGCTCAGGGTCCAGTGTGGCAACTCTTTGCTGGCAGTGACGAAAGCACCGATGTCAAAGAGCCGATAGGCGGGAATCAGATACTCCTCGCCCTTGTTCTGCGACTGCTGCCACATTCCGTTCATGCCGCCCGTCAGGCGCCACCCTTCGAGGCCGTTGTACTGATAGTGCGTGTGGTAGGTGATGCTGTGCAGCCGGAAATCCAGGCCCGCATGGCTTCCTTCGCCGTACTCAACAAGCCCCCCACCCCCCTGAAGGGGGAGTGGCTGCGCCGTCCATAGCACCCCCTTTAGGGGGGGTGGGGGGCTTTTCTTCCTGCATGATTTGTGGTGATGCTCCTCGAATTCCTGACGGCGGTTCTGCTGATAGCCGAGAACCACCTTCAGCAGTCCGTCGCCGACGGCGAACGAATTGTCCAGCACCGCCTTATAATGATGAATCTGCTGATAGGGGAGTGCCTTGTGGTAAGTCTTCAGGTCGTTGTCGGGGTATTGGTCTTCGTCATAGACCAGCTGCCCCGTCACCGCATCGCGTTCTCCCTCGGCCATGCTGGGGTTGACGTGGTAATAGCTGAGCGTCAGGTGCGAGAATCCCCACTGGCGGTTGATGCCCAGCAGCCCGCTGGCGGCGCGTTCATGAAACTGTGTGCCAGGTACGTAGCCATCGTATTTGTTCTTGTACGCGTGCGCCATTTTCTCTGAGTAGCGGGCGTTCCAGACGAAGCCACGTCTGTTGCCGCCCAGGCGGAGAGAGTAGTCGAAGAGTCCGCTGTTCGTCTGGTATTCCGAGGCGATGCTCGCCAGGGTATTCCCTTCGGGCGCAATGGCTTCGGGGTGGAAGATGACTACGCCAGCCATGGCATCCGAGCCGTAGATGAGCGAGGCAGGCCCCTTCATCACCTCTACTTGTTCCACGGCGGCACCGTCGATTTCTAATCCGTGCTCGTCGCCCCATTGCTGTCCTTCCTGTCGCACACCGTCCGCCACGCAGACGATGCGGTTGTATCCCAGCCCTCGGATGACGGGTTTCGAGATTCCGCTTCCCGTGGTAATCTGTGAAAGACCCGGCTGTCGGGCTATGGCGTCCACGATGTTTGTGCTCGAGGCCTGGCGCAACGTCCTTTGTGTGACTACGCTCACGGGTGTTGCGCTTTGTTTGCGCTTGATCTGTCCCACGGGACTGCTTACCACGACCTCGTTCAGGTTCAGGTGTTGGAAGAAGATGTCGGACGAATCGCGCTCCGACTGTGCGGCCGTTGTCATGCATATACACGACAGCAGCAGCACGATGTATGCTGTTTTCATTTTGTCAGAATGTGTTTTTGTGAGTAGCTAAGAAGGGGATTGGGAGGGAGAGTGAAGAATCTCGCTTCGCTTGGCACTCGACCTTGGTCGCTTGATACTTCA
Organism: uncultured Prevotellaceae bacterium; assembly: GCA_947166655.1. GTDB lineage: Bacteria > Bacteroidota > Bacteroidia > Bacteroidales > Bacteroidaceae > Physcousia. The sequence goes on along the minus strand of CAMVFC010000083.1, from coordinate 9,208 downwards.
AGAATGAAGAATAAAAGTAATTCAACTTTCGTAAGTTCTCCGGTACCACAGATTCCACAGATTTAACAGATTATTTTTCACCTTTTCAATGTTTCAATGTTTCAATTACACAGATTTCTGGCGAAAGGCTACGCAGCTTTCGAGTGTCGTTCTGCCAGCTTGTCTGTCAGCACCTGCGAAGCGTGCTGCACGGAATCTGTGTAATAGCGGCCTGGAATCATCACGTAGAGGACAGGCTTCATCTGTTTAATCTGTGTAATCCGTGGTTCTTTGAACAGCCGAAACTTAAATAAAAGTAACTTCAAGTTATTGTCGTCCGATGCGCCTTCAAAAGTTAATCTTATTCTTCATTCTTCACTCTTCATTTTTCACTTCACAAAAGGTGGCGCGCGTGAGCCATGGCGTTTGTTTGTCCCGGGCACGACAGATGCCTCGAGCGTGGGGTAGAGGGCCAGGTGGCAAGTGACAAGAACAGCCAGCAGCATCGTCGCGCTGGCAGTGAACGACGTTGCCATCAGCTGGCACAGCACGCAGTCGTGCCAGTGCCCTGCGTTGGACATGAGGTGCCCGGCATGAGCTTGATGATGCACGCATGCGCTGCATTCCGCCTCAACGACGGCATCTTCGTGCACATGCAATGCCGCGGCAACCATGGCTGGCAGGAACACCGCCATGAGCACCCATGCTGCTATTTGTCGTTTCACGTCGTGTCTCATTCCGGCGGCAAAGATACGAAGTTTCTCAGTGATAACAGAAAAATTGCCTCATCTTTTTTTAATGAAGAGTCTTCTCACTCTTCATTCTTCATTCTTCACTCGTCGAGTCATTGTCCTGTGGAATGTTTGTACTCCAGAACCTTATTCCGGTAGTCGACGTAGGCATCGGTATGCTTGTCGCACGACTGCTGATAGAGCAGCTGAGCTTCAAGCAGGTCGGACATCCTGCAGGTGCCGGCCTGATAGTAATTACGATGCAGGCGCAGGTTCTCTTCGGCTTGCTCTATGCTCCGTTGGGCAATCTGCAGTTGCTGCTGTGCTTCTACGATGCTGTTCCAGGCATTCTGCATTCGGATTTTCAAGAGTTCAGCCTTGTCCTGTTGCTCGCTGATGACTTTCTGAAGCTCAATCTCTTTCTTTTTAATGGCATGTGATCCTCCCCACCAGTCGGAGATAGGCACGCTGACGGTGGCAAAGACCATGGCGAAGGTGCGGTCTTTGTCGAGCAGGTTGTGATAGTTATAGCCCGCCCCCACGGCAACGCTGGGAAGGTTCTGCCCGACAGCGAGCCTTTTCTGTAGCTTTGTCGCCTCGACCTGCTTGTCGAGCAGCTGATACTCTGCCGTATTAAGCAGCGCCTGTCCGTGGTCTTGCTTGACGGGCAGTTCCTGAATCGTGTTCTGGCCGGCAGACAGCGTGAATGAGGTGTCGCGAAGTCCGCAGTACTGTGCCAGCAGCAGCTTGACGATGCCGATGCTATTCTGCAGTTTCAGTTTCTGACTCTCCACCTCGTTCTGGCGCAGCTGCACTTGCAACTGGTCGTTGCGGAGAGCCACACCGGCCTGTACAGCGACATCGACGTCTTTGTGAATGTCGTTGAGCATCGCCTCGACGGCCATCACCGTCTTCACCTTCTCCTGCAATGACACCATCTGCCAGAAATACCGCTCGGCCGTTTTCTCCACCTCGTCTTCAGAAAGTTGCAGCTGCAGGCGGCTCACCTCCTCGCCCACCTTTGCCAGACGGTTGCCGTTGACAATCTGTCCTCCGGCAAATACGGGCTGCACAGCCGTAATGGCCGCAATGGTGCCGTTCTTCATCATCGAGACGTCAACGGGTTCGGCCAGCGCAGCCTGCGCCTCGGCGGGTAAGGTCGAGGCCAGTGAAGCCAGCGACTCGGGAAGCATTTCCGAGGGGTTGAGCGTCGTCTGTGCCATGCTTCTGTTGGCATTGAACCACAGCCCGGTAGCGCTGATGTTCGGGAAGAATTTCGTCAGAGCCTCCTTGCGCTGCTGCCGGGCAGCCTCGATGCCGTGGCGTGCGTTGCGGATGGCGATGTTGTTATGCCGTGCCGAGTCAAGAACCTGCTCCAGCGTCAGCGCCTCTCCCTGTCCTTCGGGGGAAGGGGCCGTGAGGCTCGCTGCAGCAGCATTCATGGCGACAAATAAAAACAGGAATACCAAATTACTTTTCATCGTTTCAAACTTTTTTTGCCGTCCCTTCCGTGGGCGCTTTTTCATTTCGTTGAGACTTTCCAATAAATCACGGGCAGCATCGTGACCACCATGATGAGCGAGCCTATGCCGCCCGCGAAGATGGTGACCCCCACAGGCATCCAGAAACTGGATTGCGCTATAATCATCGGCACCACGCCCACGGCCGTGGTCGCCGTGGTGAGGAAGATGGGCACCATGCGGCGCTTGCCGGCATCGTATGCTGCTTGGCGGACTGCCTCGTTGTAGGCCTTGCGGTCGGTGGTCCAGTCGCCGTGTCGGGCTACGTACTTCTTGATGAGGTCGATGGCGTGCTCGAAGATAAGAATCTCGTTGCGCATGATCATTCCCATCAGCGTGATGAGGCCGAAGATGGACGTCAGGCCCAGGGCGCGGTTCATCATTCCCAGTCCAATCAGTGCGCCGGGAATCATCAGCCCGAGTGCAGCCATGCAGACGGTGGTGATGCCGTATTTCTTGAAGTTGAAGAGCAGGAAGAAAAACACGATAATCATGGCGATGACGATGCCTCCGATAATCTGTGGCATGGCTTCGTCGCCGTACTCAATTTCGCCACCCACTTCGCAACGGATGCCTTGGGGAAGGGGTATCTCTTCCTGCATGATTTGTGCGATGCGCCTCTCAACAGGGTTGGCATAGACCCCCTGTGCGAATTGCGCCGTCACCGTGATACATCTTTCTCCTCCCCGGTGCAGGATGCGGCTTTCGCTCCATGCCGGTCGCACTTTTGCCACTTGCCGCAGCGGCACCGTGCTGTTCGTCGAGTTCACCCCTGCCGACAGCATGGTGACGGGAGTGGCAATGCCGAAGTTCTCAACGTCGGCGTAGGTCATGTCGCTGCCGTCCTTCACCACGATGGGCAACTCATAGCCGGCCTCCCAAAGCTGCCCTACGCGCAGATCGCTCGATGTGGCGCTCAGTGCCAGAGCCGCTGCCGGGCGTGTGATACCCAGCTGTGCGCTGCTGACGGGGTCGAGCTTGACGTTGATGATGGGTGTCGGCTGGAAGTAGTCCGTGTGCACCCACTCCAGTTCCGGCATCCTCCTCATGCGTTCCATGAGCCGTTCTGCCGCCACGTGCAGTGAGTCGAGGTCGTCGCCGTAGAAACGGTATTCCAGCTCGCTCACTTCCAGATAGTCGAGGCGTTTGAACTTGACGTAAGCGCAGGCAAACGCCTCGCTCAGTCGCGGTTGGTATTCGGCCAGCAGGTCGAGTGTAGCCTTTTCCGACACGGTGTTCACGATGAACTGCGCGTAGTCAGGTCCAGCCATCTGCGGGGCGTAGGCATCCATGAAACGTGGCGACGAACAGCCGATGAAGCCCGTGATGCCCGTGATGCGTTTGTCCTGTTGGAGAACATTTTGCACCGAGTCGGCCACTTGCTCTGTTTCCTTCAGACCCTTGCCCTCGGGCAGGAATATCTCTACGGCAAACTGGTCTCGGTCTGCGTAGGGGAACAGACGGATCTTCAGCGTGGGTACAATGAGTGCCGACAGCAGGATGACACCGATGCCGCCGCCGATGGTCAGCCACGGATGGAGGAACGTCCAGTCCAGGACCTTGTTATAGGTCTGCTGTACCCACTTGGTGATGGCGTTACCGCTGGTGTTGACCTTGCCGGGTTTGATGATTTTTGTTTCTAAGAAAGGAATCACCGTCACGGCCAGCAGCAGCGATACCATAAGGTTAATGGTAATGGTCCATGGGAAGTCGACCAGCGCGTCAAGGAACATGCCTTTCATCGTCAGCAGGAAAGGGAAGAAGATGGCGCAGATGCAGAGTGTGGCCAGCATCATCGGCATGAAGTACTGCTGGGCGCTTTCGATGGCTGCGCGCTTGGGTTCATAGCCTTTGCCGAGGTATTCCAGGTAGCCATCGATGACTACGATACTGTTGTCCACGATCATTCCCAGTACGACGATCAGGGCCGCCAGCGTGACGATATTCAGTTCGATGCCGGCCATGTACATGATGGCAACGCTGACGAAGGTGCTCAGCGGAATGGTGATGGCCGCCACGATGGCTGAGCGCAGGGGGAAGAGCACCATCATCACCAGGATGATGATGACCATGGCAATAATCAGGTCGCGGAGGAACGAGCTGACGCTCAGCGCCACCACCTTCGGTTTGTCTGCAATGCGTGTGATGCTGACGTCATCAGGGAGTTCATGCTCGCGGAAATCGTTAAGCACCTGGTCCACCTGCTTGCCGTACTCCACCACGTTGTTGCCAGGCGTCATCTCCATCGAGAGAAGCATACAGGGATGTCCGTCCTGCTCGATACGGCTATTGGATGAGTCGTATTCGCGTACCACGCGCGCGACGTCACGGACGCGTGCCACCTTTCCCGTCGCGGGGTCGCTGAAGATAATCTGGTTGGCAATCTCTTCCTCGCTGTTCTCCATGGCTTCCACGTGAATGGGCACCTGCTGGTCGTTGTCGCTGATGCTACCGCTCATCGTCGTGATGCCCTGTGCGTGCAGGCGGCTGAAAAGCATCTGCTGCCCTATGCCGTAGGCCTGCAGTCGCTGACGGTCCACATACAGAGAAATCTGTTCCTTCTGTTCGCCGAACATCTTCACGTTGGCCACAGAGGGGATGCGGCGCAGGCGGTCGCTGAGGTCGTCGCTGTACTGCTTCAGTTCGCGATAGCTGCGCTGGGCACTCTCGATGGCGATGAGCAGCGCCGACGTATTGCCGAAGTCATCGTTGACCACGACAGCCAGCACCCCCGAGGGTAGCTGCGCCTTGAAGTCGTTTAGGCCGTGCTTGATTTTCGACCACACTTCGTCCTTGTTATTGACGTTGTCATTCAGTTTCAGCATTACGATGCACATGCCGTTCTGCGACGTCGTGGTGGTTTTCGTGCGGTTGACCTCGCCGTAAGTAAACAGATAACGCTCCAGGGGGCGCGCCACTTGCTGTTCCACTTCCTCTGTCGTCGCACCGGGGTAGACCGCCACGACGACCCCTTGGCGGATGGTGGCATGTGGAAATTCGTCCTTGGGCATGATGTACATACCATAGATGCCCATTCCAAACAGAATGGTGATGACGAGCAAAGATATGGAATAATGCTCCAATGGCCAATGCAGCCAAGACATTTTTTCTTTCATAACCCTTTCAGTTTCTCTTTCTCTTCAGTTACTCACTCAAGTTTCGCTTGTTCATAGAACCACAGATTAAACAGATGAGGCCTGTCCTCTACGTGATGATTTCAGTCCGCTATTACACAGATTTCTTGCAACACGTTTTGCAAGTGCTGACAGCCATACTTGCAGAACGACACTCGAAAGCTGCAAAGCCTTTCGCCAAGAATCTGTGTACTTATATGGATTTCTCTCATATGAACGTATTAACGTAGGAATTAGAATCTGTAAAATCAGTGTAATCTGTGGTACAGGAGAACCCAGCGAAAGGTGACTATGGATTACTTTGGCGGTTGCAACCGCTTCGAGAGTCATTAGAAACTTTTATTTTTCACTTTTCACTTTTTCACTCTTTCACTTTCCCTCATCGCTCAGAACGTTACTTTCGTCCCTTCGCTCAACTTCTGATAGCCTTCGGTCACGATGCGCTGCCCGTCACGTATGCCATCGGAGATGACGATATCGTTGCCCACTGTTTCCCCTGCGGTGACTATGGTACGGTGTGCCGTGCTGTCTTGGCCTATCGTCCATACGAATAGCCGCCCGTCGGTGTTGCGCTGTACAGCCGCCACGGGCACCCTGTGCCCTGTCGGTTGCGACTCTTCCGCTGCAAACAGCACGTCTGCCACCATTCCCGGCAGCAGCTTCCTTTCCGTGTTAGCCACACTGATGCGGACGTCGTAGGTGTGCGTTAGCGGGTCGGCCTGCACCCCCTTCTCGATAAGGCCTCCGGTCAGCGTCGTGCCTGTGGCGTCGACCTTGATGGTGGACGGCGTATGCGCCTGAATGGCACTGATCTCTGTTTCCGGAACAGACACTTTCACCTTGACGCTGCTGATGTCGAGGATGGTCACCACCGCCTGTGAGGGTAGGGCGGTCTCGCCGGCCCTCACCGCCTTCGTGCCGACAATGCCGCTCACGGGAGCCGTCAGCCTGCAGTCGGACAGGTTCTTCTTCGCTACCTCCAGCTGCGACTTCGCCTGCGCCACCTTGCTCTGTATCTCCACCCACTGCACCTCGGGCAGCGAGCCGTTGTCGTGTAGCATCTGGTAGCGTGCCAGCGCGTCGTTGGCCTGAGCCATCTGCGCTTCGGCGCCGCTCAGCAGGTTGCGCGCCTGTGTGTCATCCATCTCGGCAATGAGCTGCCCGCGCGTGACGGCCTGCCCTTCGCTCACAGTCACGCGCTTCACCACACCCATGCTGGTGAAACTGACCGCTGTGGCCTCGCGTTCCTCCACGATGCCCACATACGTCGGCCCGTTCTTATTGGTCGATGTCGAGACGACCGCCGTCTCCACCCGTGTCGGAGCCTTCACTCCACTCGCTTTCTTTTCGCTGCAACTGCATAGCGTCATGGCGCCTAACAGTCCTAAAATAAGTTTATTCATTGTCCCTTTGCTTTGAATTTTGGGCGCAAAAGTAGTGTAAATTTCGCAAATCGCTATCTTCTTTCGGGCCATTAATCATGTCAAGCATGATTATAACGGAAAAATAGGCATATTAAACTGCCAAATAGGATAGAACAGCCCCGCGCCAGCGCATTCTAAGTCCTAAGGCGGAGGATATATATGTCACAAGGCGGACGATGAGCTGTCTGATGAAAGATAGAAAAAAGGAAGAGAGAGGCTCTGCTGGGAGAGCCTGTGGACAGCCAGTCCAACCAAGCAGATAACATGCGGGCATTGGCGCTGCCGCCCAGCATGCGCCCTCAAGTATCAGCCTCCTGTGCGGTGCCTTCATTGGCCCGGCGTGCCTCGTCGAACTTGGCTTTCATGGTAGGGTTTTTGTAGGTGAGTTTGCGTATGGTCAGGCTCTCAGCTTTGTCGTTGGCCAGTCGCAGGTTGTCCTCGCTGCCGACGAGTGCTGTTCTCACCTTCTGGAGGTGGGCGATGGTCTTGTCTATCTCGTCGATGGCGGTGTGGAATCTCTCGCTTGCCAGCCGGAAGTTGCGGCCGAACTTGTCCTTGAAGTCCTCCAGCTGGTTCTCGAAGCGGGTCACGTCAACCTCCTTGCTCTGTGCCAGGATGAGTTGCTTCTTGTACTCGAGGCTCTTTTTCGATGTCTGCACCAGCAGGTTGATGAAGGGCACGAAGAACTGCGGGCGGATGACGTACATTTTTGGATATAGGTGTGACTTGTTGACGATGCCGTTGTTGTAGAGGTCGCTGTCGGCTTCCAGCAGGCTCACCAGGACGGCAAATTCGCATCGTTTCTTCCTCCTGTCCTCGTCGAGTTTTTTCAGGAAGTCATCGTTCTTGTGCTTGGTGGCGGTGGTGTCCATCTCGTTTTTCATCTCGAACATGATGGAGATGTACTCGGTGTCGTCCTCGTAGTCGCGGAAGATGAAGTCGCCTTTCGTGCCGTCGGAGGCGTCGTTGTCCTTGTCGAAATAGGCGTTGGGCATCATGGGGCGTACGTACTGCTCGAATTGGATGCTGCAGTGCTGTTCCAGCGTCTCGCCGACCATCTTGGTGGACAAGCGTGATTTCAGGTCTTTGTAGTAGTCCACTTGTTCCTGCTTCATGCGCAGCTCGTCCTCATGGCGTTTCATGAGCGCGGCCTCGTGTATCTGCGCCTCTCTCTTTTCCAACTCTGCCGCCGAGCGCAGTTGGGTGATTTCCGCGTCCTTGGCCTGTGCCTGCTGCTGCGCCCTGGTGCGTTCTTCCATGACTGCCATCTTCAGTTTGTCCTCGCTCTGGCCGATGATGGCTTTCAGCTGGGCTATGTCTTTCTCTTTTTCCGAAAGCGCAAGGTCCAGTTCTCCTTTCTTCTGCGCCTCGATGCCCTGCAGCCGACTCTTCAGGCGTTGGATCTCAGTATCCTTGTCGGCCAGCTCCAACTGCTTTCTGTTCAGCTGAGTCTGAAAGTTCTGTTCGGCTTTTGTGGTGGCGAGTTCCAGTTCTGTCCGGTGACGCTGGTCGAGTTCCTGCAGGCGACGTGCCATCTCCCGGTCGAATTCTGCATTCTTCACCTGGCTGACGATGCTGGCATAGTCTGCCTCGTCGACTTGGAACACCTGTCCGCAATGTGGGCATTTCAATTCATTCATATCAGATGCTGTTTTTTAGTGGGGGGTGCAACCTTCTTTCAAAGGTGTGCCCTGCAAAGGTAGCGTAAAAAACCGGAACGAAGAAAAGAAAGAGCGGATTTTGTGATTATTTTGCTTGGAAGCGCATGAGTTCGGCAAATCTTTTGTACCTTTGCAGGCGTAAACAAAGCCAAGGGTACTATGTTCTCAGGAATCGTAGAAAGCACGGCCACGGTCGTGGCCACAGAGCGCGAACAGGATAATATGCACTTTACGCTGCGCTGCCCGTTCGCCAATGAATTGAAAATCGACCAAAGCATCGCCCACAACGGAGTATGCCTCACGGTGGTGCGTATTCAGGATGACACGTACACCGTCACTGCGATGCGCGAGACGCTGGAGCGTTCGAATCTCGGTCTGCTGAAGGTGGGCGACGAGGTGAACGTGGAGCGGTCGATGCAGATGGGTGGGCGTCTGGACGGGCACATCGTGCAGGGACACGTTGATCAGACGGCGCGTTGCATCCGCGTGGAGGACCAAGAGGGCAGCTATGAGTTCACTTTCGAGTACGATGTCGATACGGAGATGGCCCGTCGTGGCTATTTTACGGTGGACAAAGGTTCGGTGACGGTGAACGGCGTGTCGCTGACAGTGTGCAGACCTACCCGAAATTCTTTCAGCGTCTGCATCATTCCCTACACCTTTGAGAACACCAACTTCCATCACATCAAGGAGGGAACGGTGGTTAACATAGAGTTTGACATCTTGGGCAAGTACATCGCCAGGTATGCACAGTTCCTG
>CAMVFC010000082.1 GCA_947166655.1 uncultured Prevotellaceae bacterium | reverse complement strand
CCGCTGAGGAGAATTTCTGGCGAGGGTGTGTACCGCCGAATCGCTAATAATGTATAAATCGCAAGGGCGTGCGAGCGTGTTTTTGTACTTTTTCTTATTCGTATTTGCATAAAAAGTTGTACCTTTGCAGCCGAAAACAAGAAAAAAGGAAGAAAAAGCATTGGAAAAACCGATCATCATACTCGGCATAGAATCGTCCTGCGACGACACCAGTGCAGCCGTCTTGCGTGATGGCGTACTGCTCTCCAACGTGACGGCGTCGCAGGCTGTGCATGAGGCATACGGCGGCGTCGTGCCCGAGTTGGCTTCGCGCGCGCATGAATTAAATATAGTACCTGTGGTGGACACGGCACTGAAGCGTGCCGGCGTGCAGCGCGAGGAGCTGAGTGCCATCGCCTTCACGCGCGGTCCCGGGCTGATGGGTTCGCTGCTGGTGGGCGTGAGCTTCGCCAAAGGTCTGGCTGCCGCTCTGGGCATCCCGATGATCGACGTGAACCACCTGCAGGGTCATGTGCTGGCGCATTTCGTACGCGAGCCCGACGATGACCATGCGCTGCCGCCCTTCCCCTTCCTGTGCCTGTTGGTCAGCGGAGGCAACTCTCAGATTGTTCTGGTGAAGGCATACAATCAGATGGAAATCATAGGGCAGACCATCGACGATGCCGCGGGTGAAGCCATCGACAAATGCTCTAAAGTGATGGGCCTCGGTTATCCCGGAGGACCCATTATCGACAAGCTCGCCCGTCAGGGAAACCCCAAGGCCTACACGTTTGCCAAGCCCCATATCAAGGGCTACGACTATAGTTTCAGCGGACTGAAGACTTCGTTTCTCTACAATCTGCGCGACTGGCTGGCGGACGACCCCGACTTCGTGGAACACCACAAGGAGGATCTGGCTGCCTCGCTGGAACGGACGGTGGTGGAAATCCTGATGGACAAACTCTACCATGCCGCTAAGGACTTAAAGATAAAGCACGTGGCCGTGGCCGGCGGTGTCAGCGCCAACACGGGTTTGCGCCAGGCGTTTCACGACTATGCCCGCCGCTATGGGTGGACGGTTTATATCCCCAAATTCAGTTTCACCACGGACAACGCTGCCATGATTGCCATCACGGGGCACTTCAAGTATGCCGACAAGGATTTTTGTCCGATGGAGGCTCCGGCGTACAGCCGCGTGGAGATCTGAAGAAGCCAGAAAGATTGAAAGATTGAAACATTGAAACATTGAAACATTGAACTTTTGGAGCAGCGAGGGCCATAAGAGCTTGCTCTTAAATGGCCGAGTCGTGACAAAAGTCAGCAAAGCTAAAGATTGAAACATTGAAAGATTGAAACATTGAAAGATTGAAAAATTGAAAGATTGAAAGATTGAAAGATTGAAAAAGAATCTGTGAAATCTGTGCAATCTGTGGTATATGAGTTCCCAGCGAAAGTTTGAATCCTAAATAATAATGCTCATGAATATACAAGCGAAAGTAATTTCTCGCGAAATCAGCGAATATCTCTGGCGAGTGGAGCAGACGGTCTCCACGGCAGAGAGTTGCACGGCAGGCCTGGTGGCTGCCTCCCTTGCCGCCTTGCCGGGAGCCAGCAATTATTTCCGTGGCGGTGTGGTCTGCTATGTCGATGCACTCAAGCAGCAGTTGCTGGACGTCCCCGAGGAGGTCCTTGCGGAGAAAGGTGCCGTCAGTGAGGATGTGGTCCGCCTGATGGTTCAGGGTGCACTGAAGAACCTGCATTCCGACTACGCCATCGCCGTGACAGGTTTTGCCGGTCCTGGCGGCGGTCCCGAGGCAGCCGTGGGCACCATCTACGTGGCAGTGGGTCGTGCTGCCGACGACGATATCGTCGTTCGCGAGCTGACGGGCGATGACGGACGTGAGGAAAATGTGGCTCGTGCCACGTTGACAGCCCTCCAAATGTTGCTTGAAAAGCTAAAAAATGACTTTCCTTTGCCCGAAGAATGATTTTTTGTGGCAAAACCTTTGCAGATTAGGAAATAAAGTACTACCTTTGCGCCCTGTTTGGAAGAAGTACTCTTTGAAAGTTACAAAAAGGAAAGATTGAAATGTCTAAGATTTGTCAAATCACCGGAAAGAAAGCGCTGCACGGTAATAACGTGTCGCACTCTAAGCGCCGCACGAAGCGTGTCTTCGATGTGAACCTCTTCACGAAGAAGTTCTACTGGGTAGAGGAGGATTGCTGGATCAGCTTGAATATCTCCGCCGCAGGCCTGCGCTTGATTAACAAGATTGGTCTCGATGCCGCCATCAAGCGCGCAGCAGAGAAGGGTTACCTTCAGTGAGTATCAGTCTGTAACGGTTTAACAATTAAACTAAACAGTAAAGCAACATGGCAAAGAAAGCTAAAGGCAATAGAGTTCAGGTGATTCTCGAATGCACTGAAATGAAGGACAGCGGTCTGCCCGGAACGTCCCGTTACATCACCACCAAGAACAGGAAGAACACTCCTGACCGCTTGGAGCTGAAGAAGTACAACCCCATCCTGAAGCGCATGACTGTGCATAAGGAGATCAAGTAAAAACTGAAGCACAATGGCAAAAAAAACAGTTGCTACCCTGCAAACGGGTAAGACCGATGGTCGTAGCTACACCAAGGTCATCAAGATGGTGAAGAACGCGAAGGGTTCCTACTCCTTTGACGAGCGTATGGTTCCCAACGAGGCTGTTCAAGACTTCTTTAAGAACTAATCAAAAAGTACACGATTAATGCATGTGATATTCCCCGTCGTCCTGCTCAGGGCGGCGGGGAGTTTGTTTGCAAATGTGTTTAATAATCTTAATCTTTCTGAAAGGCTTGTTCCTTTAGGAACATTGTTGTACCTTTGCAGTCGCAAAAGTGAAATAGCACTATGGGATTTTTTAATTTCTTCTCGCGCAGTAAGGAGCAGCAGAAAGAGACACTTGACAAGGGTCTTGAGAAAACCAAAGAGAGCTTCCTTGGCAAACTCACGCGAGCCGTGGCCGGCAAGAGTAAAGTAGATGACGACGTGCTGGATGATTTGGAAGAGGTCCTCGTCACCAGTGATGTGGGCGTGGACACCACGCTGAACATCATCCGCAGAATCGAGGCGCGTGTGGCGCGCGACAAGTACGTCGGGACGGGCGAACTCAACCGTCTGCTTCGCGACGAGATTGCCGCCTTGCTGACCGAGAACAACAGCGACGACACGGCAGGCTTCCAGATTCCCGAGGGTAAGAAACCCTACGTGGTGATGGTAGTCGGCGTGAACGGCGTGGGCAAGACGACGACCATAGGCAAACTCGCCTGGCAGTTCAAGCAGGCCGGTCTGAAGGTGATGCTCGGCGCTGCCGACACTTTCCGTGCGGCTGCCGTGGAGCAAATCGTCATCTGGGGCGAGCGGGTAGGTGTGCCCGTCGTTAAGCAGCAGATGGGCAGTGACCCCGCCAGCGTGGCGTTCGATACGCTCTCCAGTGCCGTCGCCAACGGTGTGGACGTCGTGCTGATAGACACCGCAGGACGTCTGCACAATAAGAAGGGACTGATGGACGAGCTCTCGAAGATTAAACGTGTGATGCAGAAAGTCGTTCCCGATGCGCCCCACGACGTGATGCTCGTTCTGGACGGCTCCACGGGGCAGAACGCCTTTGAGCAGGCCAAACAGTTTATCGCTGCCACCGATGTGACCTCGATGGCCATCACCAAACTCGACGGCACGGCTAAGGGCGGCGTGGTGCTCGGTATCTCCGACCAGTTCAAGATTCCCGTCCGTTACATCGGCCTTGGCGAGGGGATGGAAGATCTCCAGCCCTTCAACCGCAGGGAGTTCGTAGATAGCCTGTTTGGTGATAAAGATAAATAAGGGGGCGCTATGCGAAAGTCTTCTTCTATAGATGTCCTCACGATGGGCTGCTCCAAGAATCTTGTTGATTCCGAGCGCCTGATGGCACAACTGAGAAATGCAGGCTACCGCGTGAGCCACGACCCCGAGGTGGCCGAAGGCGACATCTGCGTCGTCAACACTTGCGGCTTCATCGGCGATGCCAAGGAAGAGAGCATCAATATGATTCTGCAGCAAGGGCAGCGCAAGGCGGACGGATCTCTCAGGAAACTCTACGTGATGGGTTGCCTCAGTCAGCGCTATCTTGAGGAACTGCAAGCTGAGATTCCCGAGGTAGACGGTTGGTATGGCAAGTTCGACTGGCCCCGTCTGCTCGAGGATCTTGGACATGCGTGGGACGACCGCCTGACGCCCGGACGACAGCTGACGACACCGGCCCACTACGCCTATCTGAAAATCTCTGAAGGATGCGATCGCCATTGTGCCTACTGTGCCATTCCCATTATTACGGGACGACACCAAAGCCGTCCGATAGATGAAATCTTGGAGGAAGTGAAACAGCTGGTGGCACTGGGCGTCTGCGAGTTCCAGGTCATCGCCCAGGAACTGACTTACTACGGTGTCGACCTCTACCACCGCCGTGCCATTGCCGAACTGATAGACCGCATGGCAGACATCGAGGGCGTCGAATGGATACGCCTGCATTACGCCTATCCCACAGACTTCCCCTGGGAACTGCTTGAGGTCATGAAGGCACATCCCAACGTTTGTCGTTACCTCGACGTTGCTTTACAGCATATCGCCGACCCCGTGCTGAAAGCGATGCATCGCCATATCACCAAGGCAGAGACCTACGCCTTCATCGAGCGTTTACGTCGCGAGGTGCCTGGCATCTGCCTACGTACCACGCTGATGGTGGGCTTCCCCGGCGAGACAGACGAGGCTTTTGAAGAACTCTTGGAGTTTACGCGCTGGGCTCGCTTCGAGCGTATGGGAGCCTTCGCCTATTCCGAGGAAGACGGCACGTATGCCGCCGACCATTATACCGATGATATTGCCGATGAAGTGAAGCAGGCACGCCTGTCAAAACTCATGCGCCTGCAGCAACGAATCTCTGCAGAGGTGCAGGAAGCTAAAGTAGGAACCGTGCAACGCGTCGTCATCGACAGAAGGGAAGGGGAGTACTTCGTAGGGCGAACCCAGTACGATTCGCCTGAAGTGGACCCCGAGGTCTTGTTGCGTGCTGAAGAGGCTGGAGCCCTGCAGACGGGTCGTTTCTACGACGTACGCATCCTCTCTGCTGACGATTTTGACCTATATGCCCTTCCTGTCAGTAGTCAAGATAAAGAAAGATAACCTCATGAACAATAAGGAATTCATATCTTCGCTCGCGAGCGCTGCCGGTCACTCACCCCGAGACACACAGGTGCTGGCTAACCATCTGCTGGCAGAACTGACGTCGCTGTTCGAGGACGAGAACCAGCTCAACGTACAAGGCTTTGGCACTTTTGAAGTAAAGAAAAGATTGGAGCGTGTCATCGTCAACCCTGGCACAGGACAACGCATGTTGGTGCCCCCGAAACTGACGCTTAATTTCAAGGCCAGTCCCGTTCTCAAAGACAGAATGCAGAAAGGAGGTGAAGTGTGATGGAACACCGTTTCACGTTAGCCGACCTGACGGAGGGCTTTGCGCGCCGTGCCCATTTGCCTCAGCGAGAAGCAGAATCGTTCGCTAAGCTTTTCTTTGCCCAAATCGAGCAGGGACTCCTGCGCGAGAATATGGTGAAGATCAAAGGGCTGGGCGTCTTCAAACTGGTGGAAGTGGAGTCGCGCGAGAGCATCGATATCAACTCGGGTGCGCGCATCGAAATCGACGGCCACACCAAAGTGTCCTTCACACCAGACGCTGTGCTCCGCGATGCTGTCAACAAACCGTTCTCGGATTTCGAGACCGTCGTTCTGAACGAAGCTACAGATCTGGCGCAGATGGAAGCCGAGGTCCTGTCTGAAGAGACCCTGCGGGGCATCGAAGAGACGCCGACAGATTTGGCAGAAGAGAGTGAATCTCAGCAGACTTCATCGCAGACGGAGAAGTCTGCTGCTGTCATAGCAACAGAGACACAAGCCTCAGCTCAGACCAATCAGCAGCCGATTGAGAAACAGGTCGAAGCATCTGACCTTACACCTCAACCGCCTCACTCGCAGGCTGAAGAACCTTCCGTCTCAGCGACTGTGGTGAATGCCGGAGAAGGGGAGGCCGCAGGCCGAAATGAAGAATCGCAGGCAGTGGCAGAAAACGTGGGAACACCCGTGGAAGAAGTGCCGGAAGCAGCAGATGGCCCAGTGTCTGCGTCTGCTCCTCAGATGGCAGTTGTAGGGGAAACGCCTCTCGTACAGAAAGCCGCTGTCGTCGAAGAGGCAGAACTCGTACAGAACGCCTATCAGGTTAAAACCCAGCCGCATCATCACGGATGGGGCCATCTTCTGTTCGGTCTGCTGGCAGCTGTTGTCTTTCTTGGTATCGGTTTTGCCGCTGGATTCTTCCTCCGTCCTGCAAATATGTCGGGAGGGCTGACCGATGCAGAAATGCTTTGGTTGAAAGAACGTCGTGCCCAGGAAGCACAGGCCGCCTTACAGGCGGAAAAGGCGGAGCAGGCAGCAAAGGCAGCAAAGGCAGCAAAAGACGTGAAAGCGCCAGCCAAGACCGAGACCGAAAAGACTGTTGCTGACGTCAAGAAAGATACGACCCGGCACGCCGCTGCTGGTGCCGTGTCGGTTGCAGCAGAAAAGCAACAGCCCTCAGAGGTGCTGGCCTATCCGCAGCTTGACGGTGGCGAATACCTCATCGTAGGCATCAAAGGAACAGAAGTCATGACGCCTGGAAAGACGCTGCTCAACATTTCTCTGAAATACTATAAGAGCAAGGATTTCGTGCCCTACATCTGCGCGATGAACGGCATCAAGAACCCCGACGTCGTTCCCTTGAACAAAGAATTGAAAATTCCCGAACTGAAACATCAATAATAATATACATAAGAAAAATGGCAGAATCCATTGATATCCGTGAACTAAACGAGCGGATAGAGCGCCAGAGCGCTTTTGTCACTAATTTGATGACGGGTATGGACCAGGTAATCGTTGGTCAGCGTCATCTCGTAGAATCCCTTCTCATCGGCCTCCTCTCCGACGGCCACGTTCTTTTAGAGGGCGTTCCAGGTCTGGCCAAGACCTTGGCTATTAAGACGCTGGCTCAGTTGGTTGATGCTAAGTTCAGCCGCATTCAGTTTACCCCCGACCTCTTGCCTGCCGACGTGACGGGTACGATGATCTACTCTCAGCGTGACGAGAAATTCATGGTCGAGCAGGGACCTATCTTTGCCAACTTCGTCTTGGCAGATGAGATCAACCGTGCTCCTGCAAAGGTGCAGAGTGCCCTGCTCGAGGCGATGCAGGAACGTGAAGTCACCATCGGCAAACAGACGTTCCAGCTGCCTGCTCCTTTCCTTGTCTTAGCTACACAGAACCCCATCGAGCAGGAAGGTACCTATCCACTGCCTGAGGCACAGGTGGACCGCTTCATGCTGAAGGTGGTCATCGACTATCCGAAGCTTGACGAAGAAAAACGCATCATCCGCCAGAACATCACGGGCGAAAAGGTTAACATCCGTCCTGTCCTTACGACGAAGGAGATTACAGAAGCTCGTGCCGTCGTGCGTCAAGTCTATCTTGATGAGAAGATTGAGCAGTATATCGCTGACATAGTCTTCGCTACCCGTTATCCTGAGAAGTACGGTCTGAAGGACATCAAGGACTTCATCGAGTTCGGCGGTTCGCCCCGTGCCAGCATCAACCTGGCTCTGGCTGCACGTGCCTATGCCTTTATCAAGCGTCGTGGATATGTCATCCCCGAGGACGTACGCGCTATCGCACACGACGTGCTGCGCCATCGCATCGGTCTGACCTACGAGGCTGAAGCTAATAACGTTACCTCCGAAGAGATCGTCTCCAAGATTCTCAATAAGGTCGAAGTGCCCTGATGGGTTAAGATTGGGAGTTTGGAATATAGAAGGATTGAGATTCTGCGAATCTAAGAATCCCCAGTCAATAAACATTAGATAGTCATTGTGGAAACTTCTGAGATTCTCAAGCGCGTTCGCCAGATAGAAATCAAGACACGTGGCCTCTCCAGCAACATTTTTGCCGGCGAGTATCATTCTGCTTTCAAGGGCCGTGGCATGGCTTTCAGCGAAGTGCGTGAATATCAGTATGGCGACGATATCCGCGATATCGAGTGGAACGTGACCGCCCGCTTCAATAAGCCCTTTGTCAAGGTCTTTGAGGAGGAGCGCGAGCTGACCGTGATGCTGCTTGTGGACGTCAGTGGCAGTCTGGACTTCGGCACGGCAGTGCAGTCGAAGCGTGCGATGGTCACAGAGATTGCTGCCACCCTGGCTTTTAGCGCCATACAGAATAATGACAAGATAGGTGTCATCTTCTTCTCCGACCGTATCGAGAAGTTCATACCGCCCAAGAAAGGTCGAAAGCACATACTCTACATCATCCGCGAGCTGCTCGACTTTCATGCCGAGAGTCAGCAGACAGATATCCGTCAGGCTGTGGAGTACCTCACGCAGGTCATCAAGCGTCGCTGCACCTGCTTTTTGCTCTCAGACTTTATCGACGAGCGCGACTTCCGTCAGCCCCTTACCATTGCCAACCGCAAGCATGACGTCGTAGCTATCCAGGTGTACGATCGCCGCTCGGCAGAGTTGCCCGATGTAGGGCTGATGCTGGTGAAAGACGCTGAGACTGGTCAGCAGCAATGGATCGACACCTCCAGCCCTCGTGTCCGTAAAGCCCACAGCCAATGGTGGAGGATGCGTATGGCACAGTTAAACGACACGTTTACACGGAGTAATGTGGATAGCATCAGCGTCCGTACAGACCAGGACTATGTGTCCTCGCTCCGTAGCCTATTTGCCAAAAGATCATGAGTCAGATAAAACAACTATTTGTCCTTGCAGCCCTGCTTGTGCCCTCCTGCCTGTGGAGTCAAGTGAGCTTCGAAGCGCGCATCGACACGCTCTATATGTTCATCGGTCAGCAGCGCGAGTTGACCTTCGACGTCACCTGCGATGATGGTCTGCCCCTCAAGATGCCGGAACTGCATCCCGGACAGCCGTTGACAGACGTGCTGGAAGTGGTAGAGTGTCTTGGCACGGACACGACGCGCCTGAACGAAGGAAAACGGATGCAGGTGGTACAGCGTTGGAGCATTACAGCTTTTGACTCGGCGCTGGTCTATCTGCCACCCTTCGAGGCTGAAGTAAATGGTAAGAAGTACCCCTCCAAGTCGTTGGCAATGAAGGTTCTTATGATGGACGTTGATACACTCCATCTGGACCAGTTCTTCCCTCCCAAAGATATTCAGGACAATCCCTTCTCATGGTTCGATTGGAAGCCGGTCTTCTGGTACTCCGTCTTAGCGATGTTGGCTGCTTTGCTATTGGCTTACGTCATCGTACGTTGGCGCCAGAACAAGCCCATCATCCGCATTCTCCGCCGCACACCCAAGCGCCCGCCACATCAGGTGGCTATGGAAGAGATTGAGCGCATCAAGACCGACCGTCGCTGGGCTGACGAGGATAGCAAGGAATACTACACGCTGCTCACCGACACTTTACGCAAGTACATACGTGAGCGCTATGGCTTCAACGCCACAGAGATGACCTCCTCCGAAATCATCGACCGCCTGATGCAGGAGCAAGATGCGCAGGCTCTGGACGAGCTGCGCCAGCTGTTCACGACGGCCGACCTTGTGAAGTTTGCTAAATGGACGACTCTCATCAACGAGAACGATGCCAATTTGGTCAGCGCCATCGACTTTATCAACCAGACGAAGGTCGAGGTGGATCAGCAGGCGAAGCCCGAGCCAGAGGTCATCACCGTGGAGGAAGCGGGCAGCCGCAAGCGTTCGCTTGCCATGCGCATCGCCATGGTCGTGCTGGCTGTCGGTACGATCCTCTTGTTGGCTTATACTGTTTGGCTGATTACTGATCTCATCAGATAAAGAATTCACAGAAAATGACATTTGCTCATCCATACTTACTCTTCTTACTCATCCTGCTCATACCTTATATTCTTTGGTATGTGCTTCGCCACCACGATAGCGAGTCCTCCCTGCAGGTAGCTACAGTACGCCCTTTCCGCTATGCTCCCCAGAGCTATAAGCACTATCTGGTCCACGTGCCCTTCCTGCTCCGTATCCTCACGTTTGTGATGATTGTCCTGGTGCTTTGTCGTCCGCAGACTAGTAATTCGTGGAGCAACCGCAGCATCGAGGGTATCGACATCATGCTATGTGTGGACGTCAGCACGTCTATGCTGGCCGAGGACCTGCGTCCCAACCGATTGGAAGCGGCTAAGAAAGTGGCTGTAGAGTTCATCTCAGGTCGTCCGAACGACAACATCGGTCTGACTATTTTCGCCGGCGAGAGTTTTACTCAGTGTCCGATGACTACCGACCATGCCGTGCTGGTCAACCTCTTCAACAGCCTGAGTAGCGATATCGCCATGAAAGGCATGATTTCCGACGGCACCGCCATTGGTATGGGGCTGGCCAACGCTATCTCTCGCCTGAAGGATTCCAAGGCGAAGTCCAAGGTCATTATTCTGCTGACGGACGGCACGAACAATGCCGGCGACATCTCTCCCCTGACGGCAGCCGAAATCGCCAAGAGCTTTGGCGTACGTGTCTATACCATCGGTGTGGGTACCAACGGCACGGCACGCTATCCTGTGCAGGTCGGCGGGCGCATCGAGTACATGAACATCCCTGTGGAGATTGACACCAAGACCCTGGCCTCGATAGCCGCTGCCACCAATGGCGAGTTCTACCGCGCCACGAACAACGACAAGTTGCGCGAAGTCTATCAGGAGATCGACAAACTGGAGAAGACCAAGATGAACGTCAAGCAGTATTCCAAGCGCTACGAGGCTTATATGCCCTTTGCCCTCATCGCCTGTCTCTCCCTTCTGTTAGAGTTGCTCCTGCGTGAGACCGTTCTGAAGAAGATACCCTAACCCCTCAGTCACCTATGTTTCGATTCGAATATCCCATATACCTTTATGCGCTGGCGTTAATACCCCTGCTTGCCGCTCTTCATTATCTGACGAACATCGTTCGCCACCGTCGTCTGCGTCGTTTCGGCGACGTGGAGCTTCTGAAAGCCTTGATGCCCGACGTTTCACGCTGGCGCACCGAGGTGAAGTTCTGGCTGATGAACATGGCGTTGGCCATGCTCATCCTGTGTGCTGCCCGTCCTCAGTTTGGCACCCGTATAGACACGCGCAAGCGCAGCGGCATCGAAGTAATCATGGCGCTCGATGTCTCCAACTCCATGCTGGCCGAGGATGTCAAGCCGACACGTCTGGATAAGTCGAAGATGCTTATTAGCAGCCTCGTGGACAAAATGTCGGACGACAAGATAGGAATGGTCGTTTATGCAGGCGATGCCTATACGCAGTTGCCCATCACGAGCGACTACGTCTCGGCCAAAATGTTCCTTGACAACATCTCCCCCGACATGATCTCCGTCCAGGGCACCGACATCGCCCGAGCCATAGAGCTCTCCACGCATAGCTTCACGCAGCAGGAAGGCGTAGGTCGAGCCATCTTCGTCATTACCGATGGCGAGGACAACGAGGGCGGTGCCGTCGAGGCTGCCAAGGATGCTGCCAAGCGCGGGATGCACGTTTTCGTGCTCGGCGTAGGCTCGCCCGAGGGAAGCCCCATTCCCCTGCCCGGTACCAACCAATACATTACGGACAATGCCGGCAACGTGGTGGTCTCGAAGCTCAACGAGCAGATGTGTCGTGACATCGCCCAGGCAGGTGGCGGAGCCTATATCTATGTGGACAACAGCTCGTCGGCACAGTCAGCTCTGCAGGGCTACGTGGACAAGTTGGCGAAGGCCGAGATGGAGTCCAGTGTCTATAGCGACTACGACGAGCATTTCGGCGACTTCGCGTGGTTAGCCCTGGCCCTGCTCGTCCTGGACCTCTTCTTCCTTGCCCGCAAGAATCGCGTTTTCCAGAACTTCCACCTCTTCCAGATGGGACCTCGCGGGGCAGCCTCCCTGCTGTTAGCCGTGCTGCTGGTCGTGCCGGCTGCCGCCCAGCAGAACAATGCCCGTCGGCTGGTGCGTAGCGGCAACCGTCTTTACCGCGACAGCCTCTTTGCCAAGGCACAGGTAGACTACCAGAAAGCCGTGGAGCAAGAGGCGCACAACGCTACCGCCCATTACAACCTCGGCAACGCACAGCTCATGCAGGGAGCACCCAAGGACGCCATGAAGAGCTACGAGGCTGCCGCACGCATGGAGACCAATAAGCAGCGGGCAGCTCAGGTGTTTCACAACATGGGTGTCATCCTGCAAAGCCAGAAACAGTTCAAGGAGGCTGCGGAGTGCTACAAGAACGCCTTGCGCCGCAATCCTAAGGACGATGAGACGCGCTACAACCTGGCTGTCTGCCTGCACCAGCTCAAGAATCAGCCCCCCGAGGACCAGCAGCAACAGCAGCAGGACCAGCAGCAACAGCAGCAACAGCAGCAACAACAGCAACAACAGCAGCAACAACAGCAGCAGCAACAGCAGCAGGACCAGCAACAGCAGCAAGAGCAGCAGCCCGAGCAGCCCAAGATGTCCAAGGAGAACGCCGAGCAACTGCTGCAGGCAGCCCAGCAGGAAGAGCGCTCCACGCAGGACAAGGTCAACCGCGCCAAGCAGAAACCCCAGCGCCGTCAGCTGGAGAAGCAGTGGTAAGCTATTGTGAAATAATAAGATTTACTCCGTTAATACGAATATATGTGTAGTCTTCAATCCCCATTGCAAAGGTATATGCACCGCTCTTTACGTGCGCAGGGAGGTAGGGCGAGCCTGCTGCTCCTCCTTCTCCTCTTCCTTTCCGTCCCCCTCTCGGCTCAGGTGCGCATTAACGTTCAGGCACCCTCCGAGGTGGTCGAGGGCGACCGCTTCCGCATCTCCTACGTCGTGAACACTTCGGACATCGACGATTTCCAGGTCGGAGAGTTCGAGGGCATCGACCTCCTCTATGGCCCTGCCCGCAGCCAGTCGTCCAGCTTCTCGATGGTCAACGGCAAGACGACCTCATCCAGCAGCGTCACCTTCACCTATACCGTCTCGGCCGCCAAGGCAGGTTCCGTGCATGTGCCGATGGCCAAAGTCGTGAGCGGCGGCAACACCTACAAGTCCGCTTCGCCCACCATCACTATCCTTCCTGGCGGCAGCCACAGCCATGCACAGGGCGGGGCCCAGCAGGGTGGGGGACAGCCCGGCGCTCATTCCGGCGTCCCCGACCGGGTGCGCACTCAGGAGGTAGGCGAACGCATCACCAACAAGGACCTCTTCATCGCCGTGACCGCTTCAAAGAAGCGCGTCTTCGAACAGGAAGCCATCCTGCTGACATATAAGCTCTACACCCTCGTCAACGTGACCGAGATGACGGGCGGCATCCCCGAGCTCGATGGCTTCCACATCCAGGAACTCAACCCCAACCGTCAGCCGGAGCTGAAGCTCGAACATTTCAACGGCCGCAACTACAACGCCTGCATCTGGAAGCAGTACGTCGTCTTCCCGCAGATGACGGGGCGCCTCTCCATCCCCGAGATCAAGTTCGTGGCCAATGTCGTGCAGGTCAACCGCAGCGCCGACCCCTTCGATATCTTCTTCGGCGGCGGTTCAACCAGGCTCGAGGTGAAGAAGACCGTCATGGCCCCTGCCGTGGTGCTCGACGTCGATGCCCTGCCCACGCCGCGTCCGACCAATTTCTCTGGGGCCGTAGGCAAATTCTCCATCGCCTCCACGATGACGCCCCTGGCCCTGAATGCCAACGACGCCACGACGCTCCGGCTCACCGTCACCGGCACGGGCAACATGAAGCTCATCAAGGCTCCCACGGTCGAATGGCCTAAGGACTTCGAGCATTACGACCCGAAAGTCGAGGACAAGACGCGCATCGGCGCCAGCGGTTCCACGGGACAGATGATCTACGACTACATCGCCGTGCCCCGCCATCAGGGTAAGTTCGACGTCCCTGCCGTCGAGTTCTGCTATTTCGATCCCGATGCCCGCGCGTATAAGACAGCGAAAGCCGAACCCTACACCGTTGATGTGGCCAAAGGCAAGGGCGGCGGCACCAGTAGCTCGAACCTGACGAAAGAAGAAGTGGAACTGCTGAACAGCGACATCCGATACATCAAGACGGGCCAGGCCCAGTACCAGAGCACCGACACGCGCTTCATGGGCTCCCGGCGCTACTGGGCCATGTACGCCGTCGCCCTGGTGGCCTTCCTGGTGCTGGTGGCCGTCTTCCGTCGCTATGCCGTCAGCAGCGCCGACCTCGTGCGCCAGCGCGGACGCGGCGCCAACAAGGCCGCCACACGCCGCCTCAAGACAGCTCGCAAACTGATGGCACAGAACGACGCCACGGCGTTCTACGAAGAGACCATGAAAGCCCTGTGGGGCTACGTGGGCGACAAGCTGAATATCGCCGTGAGCGAGCTCTCGAAGGACAACGTCCGCGAGCGCCTCGATGCGCGTGGTGTGCCGGCCGAGCTCATCGACCAGTTCCTCCGCACCCTGGACGACTGCGAGTTTGCCCGCTTCGCTCCCGGCGATCCGGCTGTCACGATGGACAAGATCTACGCTTCTGCCGAGCAGGTCATCGGCAACTTGAATGATAAACTCTGAAAAGGGGTTGAGGTGGGCCTCTCCCACCATAAAACACCATAACAATCGTATGAACAGACATAACCTCTTGCTTCTCCTCCTGGCGTTCGTCCTGCCGACGGGCGCCCGAGCCAACGCCGTTCCCACCAAGGCCGCTGCCGACTCGGCTTATGCCCACGAGCACTATGCCGACGCCGCACGCATCTATCGCCAGCTCGTCAGCGAGCAGGGCGAGAGTCCGCAGCTCTACTACAATCTGGGCAACTGCTACTATCGCATGGATTCCGTCGCGCACGCAGTCCTCTATTACGAGCGTGCTTTGCTGCTGAACCCTTCCGACCGCGATGCACGCTTCAACCTCGACATGGCCCGCTCGAAGACCGTAGACCGCGTGGTACCTGCCAGTGAGGTGTTCTTCGTCACCTTCTACCGCTCCCTCGTCCTCTCGATGAGTGTGCAGCAGTGGGCTGTCCTGGCCCTGCTCGCCTTCGTGCTGATGCTCGTCGGCGTCGCCCTCTATCTGTTTGCGCCCCGCCTGCTGCTGAAGAAGGTAGGCTTCTCCGCGGCCGTCGTCCTGCTGCTCGTCTGCGTCTTTGCCAACGTGGCGGCATACAACCAGCTGCGCCACATCAACCATCGCACCGGAGCCGTCGTCATGGCCCCCTCGGCTGTCGTCAAGAGCACGCCCAGCCCCTCCGGCACCGACCTGTTTATCCTGCACGAAGGTACGCGCGTGGAGATCACAGACGACTCGATGCGCGAATGGCTCGAAGTGCGCCTCTCCGATGGCAAACAGGGCTGGCTGCGACGCTCCGAGACGGAAATCATTTAGAGTGACGAATGAC
>CAMVFC010000081.1 GCA_947166655.1 uncultured Prevotellaceae bacterium | reverse complement strand
TTTTACTGTCTTCAATCAGTCACTTTTATTTGTGTCGTCAATCCTCATCAATCTTATCGTCAATCTATTTTCAGTTGAAGAATGTCTTATAATAATGTGCCTCCACGAAAGGTCGAGGCTCTCTTCTGCTCGGGATTCCTGATCTTTTCTTGTCCTGCCTTGGTGTGAGAACTCATTAGATGACTTGAATACTCTTGAACTGATTCATGAGATAGAGATAATGTTACGCGCGCACGCGCATACAAAAATGTCTAAAAAACCGTCAAACCGTCACCTCCTGAGACAAGCGGCTGTTAATTAACCGTATAAGTGGTGACAGTTCGGGTGACAGATGGGGTGATGGGTGACGGTTTTAACATAAATGAGGGACGAAAAATGCCGGAAGGAACATCAATGGGCGGCATTTTTCAGGAAAACGAATGAGGAACAATATTGATGGAAACGAATGGCCGTAATGATCGTAATGATCATCATTCCTTGCAGTTTCTGAGTCGTATCACCAGTGATACAGCCTCGTATCACTAATGATACAGCTTCGTATCACCAGTGATACAAACCTTTTTTTAACAGGAAATTTCCCTTTTTCCTTAACAGTTTCCCTGTCTTTCAGGAAAACAATAAGCAAAAATCATCAACAATATTATTCAACAATACTTTATTTTTATAAGTAGTCGAACATTATTATTTGAATAGATTCTTGAAGTGTCAAGCGTCGCAAGCGCCGAGCGGACGAAGATTAACGACAAATATAACGCTGATGATTTAGACGTCAATCGGCATCAATCGAAACATCAATCTTCATCAATTAATTATTCATTCAACTTTCGTAAGTTCTCCAGTACCACAGATTCCACAGATTTCGCAGATTCTTTTTCCTACGTTAATCCGTTCATATGAGAGAAGTTCATATAATTACACAGATTTCCAGCGAAAGGCCACGCCGCTTTCGAGTGTCGTTCTGCCAGTGTGTCTGTCAGCACCTGCGAAGCGTGCTGCAAGGAATCTGTGTAATAGCGAACAGGAATCATCACGTAAAGGACAGACTAAATCTGTTTAATCTGCGGAATCCGTGGTTCTTTGAACAGCCGAAACTTAAATAACCTATTTTTGTGCATTTACTTATTTCTTTCTTATTGTTGAACATCATTCTTGCTAATTCTTGCTTATTGTTTTCCATGAAGAAAAGTAGTCGAACAATAAGATTTGAATAGATTGATGATAAGATTAACGCTGATTGACGACGAAAAAGCGATGCTAGCCGACGAGAATAGGCAGAAGATTTAGACGTCAATCGGCATCAATCGAAACATCCGCTCGGCGCTTGCGACGCTTGACACTTCAAGAATCTTCATCAATTAATTATTCAGATTCCGGATGTAGGAAACTCTCTGTCTGTAAGTGATTTATTGCTATCAAGAATGAGAGAATTAGAGAAATTTTCTCTATAGGCGCTACTCTGTCATATGAATGGCTGAGAATGAATAGAAAGTTTTTTGTCTGCAAAGACAAGTATATTCTCTAATTCTCTAATTCTTGATAAAAAACACTTCTGAAACTTGAATAACCTATTCAACTTTCGTAAGTTCTCCAGTACCACAGATTCCACAGATTTAACAGATTCTTTTTCACCTTTTCAATGTTTCAATGTTTCAATCTTTCAATTACACCGATTACCGGCGAAAGGCTACGCAGCTTTCGAGTGTCGTTCTGCCAGCTTGTCTGTCAGCACCTGCGAAGCGTGCTGCACGGAATCTGTGTAATAGCGGCCTGGAATCATCACGTAGAGGACAGGCTTCATCTGTTTAATCTGTGTAATCCGTGGTTCTTTGAACAGCCGAAACTTAAATAACCTATTTTTGTGCATTTACTTATTTCTTTCTTATTGTTGAACATCATTCTTGCGTATTCTTGCCTATTGTTTTCCCACTCCAAAGATCACTCTCATTATTATACCTTCCGGTATTTTTTGCCCCTCATTTATGTTAAAACGTCACCTTTCACCCCATCCGTCACCGGAACTGTCACCACTCATGTGTTTGAAAATCAAACCGCCACCACGGAAGGTGACGGTTTGACGGATATTTTTGGGAAAAACTTTAAGTGCGCGTGCGCGCGTGCGAGGCTGTTATCTGGCCAGGGACCTTGTTATCTCACCAAGATCTTGTGGCCGTCGATGATGTAGAGTCCGCGGCGGAGGGGCTGCTGCACGCGCTGTCCGCTGAGGTTGAAGATGTGCTGTCGGGGGGCGGTTACGGCGATGTCGTCGTCGATGCCCACGACGAGTTCCTCGATGTCGGTCTGTCCCGTCTGGTCTTTTTTCCACGTGAGGGTGAAGTGGTCGGCGCTCCACCAGGCGGTGGCGTTGGCAGTGCCGGAGGCGGTGATGCGCAGCTGCTGGTCTTTCGATACCAGAATGCCTGTTACGTCCACCTTCTGCCATCCTTTCTTGTAGGCGCTGCCGCTGACGTCGTCGGCGCCGATGCCCTTGATGCTCTTGGTATAGGTGTTCACGACGGTGCCGTCGGGGCGCAGCACTTCAGCCTGCAGGGTCAGCGTGGTGACGTCGGAGCTGCCGCGCAGCAGGGCGCTGAGGGTGTAGGCTCCCGTGGGCAGATAATAGACTGTCTGCGTCATGGTCGAGTTGAGGCTGCCCGAGTTCCATTTGTCGAAGTACTGGTTGTCGGCGTTGCCGTCCGATGCCTCGCCCTTCGTAACGCCCACGTTGGTGACGTTCCAGCGGTCGGTGGTGCCGCGGCTGCAGTCGGGGTTGCCGATGAGTCCTGTCATGTCGCGGCTGCTGTTGCTGCCGGTGAAGAGCTGTGTGAAGGTCTGGTTGGCGGTGCGTAGGCGGCTGCTGTAGTCCTCGTAGGAGTCGATGTCGGCTGTGCGTTCCAGTGTGAAGTTGTCTGCGCCGGCCCAGCGGGCGCTCATCGTGCCGATGTTGCGGACGCCGATGCGCATGACGCCGCCCATGACGGCGATGTTGTTCACGGAGGTGGTGGCGCTGGCGTCTATCTCGCTGTCGGCGGTGATGCGTGTGGCGTAGCCTACGCCGTCGGCGACGGCATAGAGCACCACGTTACCGTTCACCTTGTCTGCGGCGACATTGTTGGAAGAGTTGAACACGTTGGCGCGGAGGCGGTAGAGGCCGTCCTTCAGGCCCACGATGTCCTGATAGTAGTCGAAATCCATCAGTGCGGCCGTCGGTCCCCACACCTCGAAGTAAGTGTCGCCGTTGTCGGCCTTGGTGAAGCCGTTCTGTGCGTTGCGCACGCAGGTCCATCCGGGGATGTCCGTCTTGCTGTTGGCCACGACGGTACCGTTGGCCAGCAGGGGTACGGTGATGACGTCGCTGTACTTAACGGTGCTGCTGAAGATGGAAGTGGTGGCCACGCGGTAGCTGTCTTCCTCTCGGTCCACGTCATTGGCCGGCAGGGCGTAGGCGATGGTGCTCTTGTCCAGTTCGGCACGGTCGCTGACGGCATAGATGGTCTGCCAGTCGCCATCGCCGCGTTTGCGCTGCAGTTCCAGCGTCTTGGCGCAGTCGCCGTTGGTGTTACCCAGGTTGAAGATGAGGGTGTTCTCTGTAGCGTTGGCCGCCGTTGTCAGCGTAGGCTCCTTAGATCCTGGTTTCCACCAGATAGGATCCTTGGTGTAGGATGCGTTGTAGGCGAAGGTGGCGCGGTGGTCGCGATACACCTGTCCGGCAGGCGTGAGGCCCTTGCTCGGGTTGGCTTCGTAGTACATATAGGTCTGCCACATATCTGTCCCGTAGATGGCATATCGCTCGATCCACGGGCACTCGTCAATCAGCTGCAGCAGCACCTGCAGGTACTGGCGGTTCTTGTCGTAGCTGTCAATCTTGTTGTCGTTCCATGAGGCGCTGATCTCCATCTCCGTCAGCCATACGGGGCGTTTGTTGTTGTCCCAGATGCTCTTGCACTGCGTGTTGCAGAACCAGTTGGCATACGAGTTGGCATCGCGTCCGCCGAGGTCCCAGTAGGCGTGTGTGATGGCGAAGTCGCAACGGTAGGCCATGTCATCGACATGTCCGAAGAACGTCTTCAGCCAGTTGAGGTCTGTGGGCTGACAGGAGCCGATGCGAGCACCGGACGGCAGATAGTCCGGCATCAGCGTGCAGTTGGTCCAGTTGTCGCTGCAGGCGCAGTCGCTCTTGGTGTGTTGCTCGCTGTGTTCCGGTTCGTTGATGCTCATGGTGGCCGAGCTGGCGTGCTCGTTGACCTGGCTCACGCCGGGCCACCATCGGTGCTGCCGGCACGGCACATATTCGAAGTCCTGCCCCGACCAGTAGTCGGCGCTCCACGACCAGTACCATGTGGCTCGCAAGCCCGATGCGCCGGAGCTTCCGCCGGTGTTGCCCCATCCTTTCTTCGAGAGGTACTGCCACTGCTTGATGTTCACCGAGCTGACGCGCTCCTTCAGCGCTTCGGGCAGCGTGACGGTGAGGTCGGCATGGTCAGCCACGTACACGCGGCTCCATCCGCTGCCGTTGGTGCCGGAGGCGAGGGTGGCCATGTATCCGCGTCGCAGGGTGAAGCTCGTCATCTTATTGTTCTGAGCGCCCAGGTTGCTGTGGTTACCCTTGTCGAGGGTGAAGGAGCCCTCGGCGGTGGTGTAGGTCATCACGGTCTGGGGTAGGGGAATGACGGCTGCGCCGTTCAGGTAGATGGCGATGCGGCAGTTCTTGTCCTTGACGGCGGCTGCCCCGTTGATCTTCACATATTTCAGGTAGGTGCTGGCGACGGTGCTCGGGATGATGTTGTCGATGATGAGCCATGTGCGGTCGCTGCCCAGGTTGACGCTGGCGCCGTTCATGAGCGGCGTCTCGTTGGCTGTCACGTGGATGTCTACGGCATCCGAGCGGCTGATGCTCTTGTTCAGTTGGATATAGTCGATTTCCTGCACGCCCTGTGCGTTCTTGTAGACTGAGGAGACGTAGGCCTGGCGTGTCGCATCGAAGTCCGTGCTCTTGGCGGGGATGACGGTGTACTGCGAGTGGCTGCCCTTGGGCTTGTCGTAGTAGACGCTGACGTAGTTCGACCCTTTGTTGGCGCCGTCGATGCCCAGATATTTGCCGCTCTTCTTATTGACGAGGTAGGATGCCACGCCCACGTCCAGCTTCCAGCAGAAGCGGTCGTTAGTGGGTGCCGATGCGCTCTCCAGGACGACGCTGTATCCGTTGCTGCCGCTCGCGGCCAGATACTTGCCGCTGCTTTTCTGCTTCAGACGGTAGTAGCCCGACTTGCCCGAGACGGCTTCGGCCTGGAAGATGTACGACGTGGCATCGGTGTTCTTGCCGAAAGCCGAGAGGGCCGGTCCGTCGCCCGCCTCGTTCTGGCCGAGAAGCTTCTCGTAGATGTTCAGATAGATGTAATACTCCTGGCCTGCCGTCACGGACGCTGCCGTGGCAGGAACACACAGAATCGCAGCCATGCAGGCCACGATGAAAAATTTGAGGCTTTTCATTATTTTGTGGAATGTTTGCGCGACAAAGATAGAGCAATTCCTCGTTTCCACCAACCGAAAAGTCGTTTTTTCCATAAAAACACATAAAGATGGAGAATGGGGAAATGAAAAAAATGGAAAAAAGAAAGGCAGAATGGGAAAAAAGACGTACTTTTGCAGGCTTTTTACCAAATCAACTATCTAAGGAATGAAGAAACTAATCCTCTGCCTGTCGCTTCTTCTGGCGATGAGCGCAGATATCGCTGCGGCCCTTCCGCGCCGCGGTATCCGTCGGTTGCCGGTCTCTGCCATGCAAAGGCCCGTGCGCCAACGGGCGGCACGTGCTCCCCGCCGCATTCCCATCGGCGCCGACCATGCTCCCCTCGTCGGTACGCACCGCGAACTGATTATTCTGGCCAACTTCACCGATATGCAGTTCCAAGAGGGCCACGACCGCGATCTCTTCGACCGCATGGCCAACGAGAAGGGCTTCGCCGACATGAGCCTCGGCATGTATGGTTCTGTGCACGACTATTTTTCTGACCAGAGTGACGGCCTCTTCACGATGCAGTTCGATGTCGTGGGGCCTGTCGACCTCCCGCATCCCTATGCCTACTATGGCCGCAACGACACCCGCTACAAGCAGGACGTGAACCCTGCCGAGATGATTGTCGATGCCGTCCGGGCCGTCGATGATAAGGTGGACTTCTCGCAGTACGACAATGACGGCGATGGCTTCGTGGATCAGGTCTTTGTCATCTATGCCGGCACCAACGAGAGTGCCGGAGGCGAGGCCAACACCATCTGGCCCCACAAGTACAACCTCTCCCTCGATCCCGCCACGGACTATAAGCCCCTCACCCTCGACGACGTGAAGATCGACGACTACGCCTGCACCTCCGAGCTGACCTGGTATGGTTATGACGAGACAGGTACGCAGCTCATCTTCGGCCTCTCCGGCATCGGCACGCTCTGCCATGAGTTCAGCCACTGTCTGGGTTTGCCCGACGTCTACGACGTGGCCTATGAGCACTATGGCATGAACACTTGGGACATCATGGATGCAGGAGAATGGAACGGCATCAACGCTCCCGGCATGACGCCGGCGGCGTACACCGCCTACGAGCGCATGTACTGTGGCTGGCGACAGCCGACCGAGCTGCGCTGCGACACTACCATCCGCGGCGTGAAGCCCATCAGCGCGGGCGGCGAGACCTTCATCGTCCGCAACCAGGCACACCCCGATGAGTACTATCTTATTGAGAACCGCCAGATGACGGGCTGGGATGCAGCCCTCGAGGGACGTGGACTCATCGTCTCCCACGTGGATTTCGACGCCAAGGTGTGGGAGTACAACGAGGTCAACTGCACCAAGGCCGACCGCGTGCTCACGGGCAATGACCATCAGCGTCTGCACATCATCGCCGCCGACAACTCTTTCGAGACCTATAAGGTGGATCCCGTCACCGGGGCAGAGTACTACGACTATGAGGATGTCATGGGCGATGCCTATCCCTATGGGCAGCTCGACAGCCTGACAAACACGTCTATCCCGCGCGCGAACCTATATAATAATAATACCGACGGCCGCAAGCTCATGAATGCTGCCATCACCAACATCCGCCAGAATGACGACGGCACGATGGACTTTGACTTCCGCCTCGATGCCACGGGCGACGACAGCGTCGGCGACATTGCCTTCTACGAGAGCTTCGACCAGTGCAGCGGCACCGGTGGCAACGACGGCCTATGGGGCGGCGCGGCCAGCGTGGCCAGCACGACGCTGCGTGCTGACAACGGCGGATGGAGCACGAACAACGCCTATGGCGGCCACCAGTGTGCCCGCTTCGGCGGCAGTCGCGGAACGACGATTGCCGAGACGCCGGAGTTCGCCATCAACGGAACCATGCAGCTGACGTTCCGCGCTGCACCCTGGCAGGGCGACGGCACTGGCCTGCAGGTCAGCGCGTTCAGTGCAGACAATGCTGCGGCCGACTTCCGCCTCGGTCAGACACAGTTCACGATGCAGGAAGGCCAGTGGACCGAGTTCACCACCACCATCACGGGTTATGGCAAGCTGCAGCTGCGCTTCATGCCCGACCGCCGTTTCTTCCTCGACGAGGTGCGCGTGGGTCAGCCAGAGGACCCGAGTGCCGTCATCGCCTTGCCGTTTGTCCATGCCGAGAAGACTCTTTACGACCTCAGTGGCAGACGGGCTACGAAAAACGCATTACAGCGCGGCGGCCTGTTCATAGAGAACGGGCGGAAGACGCTACGCTGAAAATGATTGTTTCTGATAAAGCCTTACATGCGCGTGCGAACATTACTTATAGTGTACGCACGCGCTCTTCGTTGTTGTGTATTTATTTATTTGCATTCGCTGTGCAATACTTTACTGATGGGCTTTCTGCACAAATTACATTGATAATAAATGAAATCCAAAGGCGTAAAAATATTTGATTTTTATTGCATGGTTCGTAAAAAGTCTATAATTTTGCGCCGCAAAAATGAAAATAAATTACAAATATTAAGCGATGCATTCCTTTTTTTAAAGATTTTTGACTGCCCTGACATTGTTGGCAGTCACGAATGTGTACGCCCAGGAGCCTGTTATCATGGGCGATGTAATCAATGGCCATACCGACGACTGGTATACCAGTGCCATTGGTATATGGCAAATGAAACCCTCCGGCGGCTTTGAAAAGTATGCCACCTGGCCCACCATTTACGGAAACTGCGGTGCCCTGTACAAGGATGGTGTCTACTACGTGTTCTATGGACGCGAGAAACAAGGCGATAACGACCCTGGCAACTACGATACCGAATACGGCTATGAAGAACAGGAGATTGTCGTCCGCAAGTTTGACGCCACCACTTACGAACAGATTGGTCAGGATGCCATCTATTCCCCGCAGAGCAACCTCTCCTTCACCGATATGACCTATGATCCCATCGATGATGAGGTCTATGTGGTGTATCAGGATATTCGCGGCACGGGCGACGATGCCTTCAGCGGCTACCGCTTCGGTACGCTCGACCTGGAGACTATGACCATCACCACGCTTCTCAACAAATACTATCCTGTGGAAGTGCGCGCCTTGGCGGCTCACCCCAACGGCAAACTCTACGCCATCGACTATTCGGGCTATCTCTATACCGTCAACAAACGCAATGGCGAGCTGACGCAGGTGGGCTACACCGGCCATCGCAACCAGCGGGCCATGCAGTCCATGGTAGCTGACTGGAACACGGGTAAGCTTTACTTCGCCGGCTTCCTTAACGATGGCACCGACCATTCTCGCGACGGCAACCGCTACGGCACTGGCCTCTACGAGGTCAACCCTGAGACCGGTGCTGCTACTCTGCTCTTCAAGTTCCCGAAAAAGGAACAGGTGGTGGGATTGTATATCTATGGTCAGGACTACAAGAAGAATCACGACCTGCGCGTGAAATGTACGACACCTGAGCAGCTGGTGGCCGGCACGCCTTCTACCTTCACGGTTTCTGTGAAGAACCTGGGCCGCAACGATGCTGCTGCCTACAGTGTCAACCTCTTCGTCGGCGGTAAACTCGTGGCCAGTCAGAAGGTCAGCGAGGCGCTGGCTGCAGGTGCTACTGCCACCTTTGACCTCGTTGTCACACCGACCGTCGTGCTGGGCAGCGAGACCGAGGCTTACGCCACCGTGGATTATGCCGAGGATGAACAGCTGATGAACAACACGACAGAGCCTGTCAGCGTGTACGTGTTGCAGAGCAACCTGCCCACCGTCAGCCTCATGGGAATGATGGAAGGTAAGAGTGCCAGCCTGGCCTGGGATGCTCCTGCTGCCGACGCCGCCTATACCGAGACCTTCGAACGCTATGCTCCTTTCATTATCAGCGGCATTGGCGACTGGACCACCATCAACGCTGGCGGCAAGCAGGCTACGATCTCTATGAATTCATGGGAAGGTCCCATCAGCTATCCCAACGTCGGACGTCCCTTCGCCTATCAGGTCTTCAACCCCGCTAAAGCTGGCCTCGATGCTTACTACTGGGAGGGCGACACCTGCACGTACTATTGCCAGTCGGGCAGTCAGATGCTGATGGCTGCCGTGGGCGTCGTGCCTGCCAACAACAGCAATGGCTACGAGTATGTCCGGAGCAGTGACTGGCTGATCTCGCCTGAACTCTCTGGCAAGGCACAGACCATCTCCTTCTATGCCAAGGGATGGACCTCGCAGGTGAAGGACTACTACGGACAGTACAATCACTATACGGAGAAGTTCCGTGTCCTCTATTCCACCACCGACCGTGAGATGGACAGCTTTACGCTGCTGGCCGACACCACCGAGAGCGCTATGTGGTTCCTCGACGGCGCCTTCACCTACGAGCTGCCCGAAGGAGCCAAGTATTTCGCCATCCAGTGCGTCACCGACGGCAACGAGGGCTTCTTCTTCTACCTCGACGACATCACCTACGTACCTGCGGCTCCCCACCTCGTCGGCTACAACGTCTATCGTGATGGTGTGAAACTCAATGCAGAACCCCTCACCACGACCGATTTCACCGATGCAGATGCCAGTGGCAGCTATGCCGTCACTGCGGTCTATGAAGAAGGCGAGTCTGTACTCTCTAATTTTTATAGTACGGGCATCAACGCTGTCCGTGACCTCAAGAGCAATTCGCAGCACTCAAACGTCATCTATGACCTCAGCGGCCGTCGCGTCAACCGCCCGACCCGTGGCATCTACGTTGTTGGAGGTCGGAAGGTAATCCGTTGAGATAATAGAAATATTAAAAATTGAAATATCGAGCGATTGAAACTTTATTCTGAAATTATGTCTGTCAAAAATATTATGATAGCTGCAGCCCTGCTGACATCCGTGTCGGCAGGCGCTCAGCGTTTAGAAGCCAACAAGGCTTATCATCAATTCGAGAAGTCAAACCTCGTCTCCAACACACGCAAGGCCGCTCCACGTCGCGTCGCCGCCGGACAGATTGCCATCGGAACGGTGAAAGAGGGCGACAACCTCTTCGCCCTCAATATCGGCGGCGGTTCGAAGCGCGTATGCAGCCTCGTCGATGCCGCCCTGCTGCAGAAATACGCCGGCTGTCAGGTCGTGGGCTGCCGCTTTGCCGTCGGCGATGCAGGTCTGATTGGTGTCCGTGCCTGGCTCTCGGCAGACCCCAGCAATGCTACGCTGAAGGACCTCTGTACGGCGACGCCCGAGACGTTGGTGTCCGGGTGGAACGAAGTCACCTTCGCCACACCTTATACGATTACCGGCGCTGCCGACGAGGAACTTTACCTCGGCTATGACTTCACGGCCACCGACAGTCAGCGCTCGGCCCTGTTGGCAGAGGTGAAGAGCAACTACGGCTTCCTGCTTTGTGAGAGCGGACGCTGGTACGATTATTCGTCCTATGGTTCTCTGGCCGTGCAGCTCGTCCTCGAGGGCAGCAACTTGCCCGAATACGACATCGCTCTGGTCAACTTCTCCACCGATGCTCGTTATTACAAGAGTGATGCAGAGAACATCCGTTTCTACACTGAAATCGTCAGCAACGGCACGAAGGAAATCCCTGGTTGCAACATCAACATCCTTGTAGATGATGCTCCTGTCGGAACGCTTCAGATAGAAGATACTGTGGCTACCTCCACGTCGTTCATGTACGAGCTTCCTATGAAGGACCTCAATCTGAGCATGGGCAAGCACACCCTTGGCCTCGCCGTGGCCTCATTGGGACATGACAAGGTTATCTCTGAAGGCACTGCCGACGACGATGCCGTCGTGACAACCTTGGCCGTCTATGAGAATGCCTCTACGCGTGCTAAGTCTGTGCTGGAGATTTACGCTAATCAGTACAGCTACCTCGACCCCATGCAGTTGTCCGCTGTCGAGACACTGCTGAAGACCCGCTCGGATATCATCCCCGTGGTGATCCACGGTGACTTCTATGGCGATGCTGTCTCGGAAGATATCTTTGCTACCCAAGAGGGTCTGTTCTATGGCGATGTCTTTGGATTGGCCTCCACGCCGAGCCTCGCCATCAACCGTGCTGTCCTCCCTGGTTCCGCGGCCATGCTGCAGGAGATTTCCATGCAGACCCTTCAGGCCGACTACCTTGGTGCGATGACAGACTATATCAATGAGAACTTCCCAGCTTTTGCCAATGTCGATGTTCAGGCTGCCTACAATGCCGACAGCCGTCAGCTCACCATCACCGTCAACGGAACGCGCGGACAGGACTTTGCCAATATCTTCGGCAAGGGTGCACTCACGGTCTATCTTACCGAAGACGGCATCACGGCTCTGCAGGAGAACGACGAGGACACAGATCCCGCTTATGTGCACAACCATATTCTCCGTCAGGTCGTCACCGATGTCATGGGCGACGAAATCTCTTGGAGCGGTCTGCGCTTCAGCAAGACCTATACCGTCAACGTGCCTTGGGGCTGGAACCTGCCGCACATGCACGCCATAGCTTTCATCGCCAAGGCTGTCAATCAGACGTCAACGCTCGATGATTTGGACATCACCAATGCTGCCATCGCCGACCTCGCAGCCGTCATCCCAGCCGGAATCAGTGAGGCCGCTACCCGCAGTCATGACGACCTCCCGACCTACGACCTCAGTGGTCGCCGCGTCGTCACACCTTCTCGCCCAGGCCTTTACCTGCGCTCTGGCAAGAAGATAGTGATTAAGTAAAAGAGAAAAGAAAAAAGCTTATAAACTATTAAAACAAAATCGACATGAGAAGAATTACTCTTTTATTTGCCGTGTTACTCTCGCTGGCGGGAGTGAACACGAAGGCAGCAGACCCTGTGACCGAAGGGTTTGAGTATGCCACAGACGGCACCACTGAAATTAGTGTCAATAGCGACGGCATGGGCCTTTCCAACGGCTGGGTCGTCGTTGGCTCGGGTAACTATGTGGGCATCTCTACTGGAACATTAAAAGACCTTCAGTTGAAGAGCGGTTCCTATGTCTACGATGGTACATATTCGATTGGCACTCAGTATTCCAACTCCAACACCTGGCTGGTTTGCCCTGTTGAGGTGTCTGGCACATTGAAGTTCTATGCACGTCGCTACAGCACAAGCCGTAGCCTCACCGTCGGTCTGGCTGTCAAGGACGGTGACGTCTATGCCATCTCCAACAGCACCTTCGCAACCTATACCACAGAGCTGGGTACAGAATACACGGAGTTCAGTGTCGATTTGGGCAATGATCCCGTGTACGTAGCGTTCAAGCCCAGCTATGCCTACTTCGACAATGTGACTTATACTCCGTATGTGCAAGCAGAAGGCCCTGCCCTCGCAGTGAAGGACGGCTCCACCAAGCTGACCTCTCCCTACGCTTACAACTTCGGTCTGGCCACTGCTGGTACCCAGAAGTACTTCTTCCTGACCAACCCTGGTACAACAGACCTCACAGTTTCTGTTTCCGAGACAGGCAACTTCGGCGCTAAGCTTTCTTCTACCACCATTCCCGCCAACGGCAGCGCCCAAGTGACCCTCACCGTCACCATGCCCGATGCTACTGGCAGCAGCGTAGTGACCATCATTCCCGATGCCGCCAGCGGCATTGACCCCTTCGTCATTAACGTCAGCGGTACCATCCGCGATGCCAACAAGGTCTATGAATCTGGCTTCACTGCACTTCCTACAGACTGGACAACAACAGGTACATGGTATTATTCCGAGGAGAATGGTGCGTACAACACTTCTTGGTATCTTTCCAGCAATGCTCGCCTGATAACTCCTCAACTTACTGTTGCAGAAGGTGAGACGTTCTTCGTTGAGGCTAAGGGTTATAGCACCAGCAACACCAGCTACCAGCACCTGCAGATGCAGTACTCTGCTGATGGTACCACCTGGACCAACTTTGATAGCGAGCCCACCCTTGATCCATCTAATTGGCGGACCTTTGCCTTTACGGGTGTACCTGCCGGTAAATACTACATTGCCATCAACGCTTCTCAGACTGACGTCCGCATGTTCTACGGCGGCGAACTCCCCAATGAGCCTAAGATGGTTGTCACCCAGCCCGCTTCTCTCGACTTCGGTGTCATCACCGAGGCTACTGCCAAGACGTTCACCATTGCCAACACAGGTAAGGCTACCCTCGAAGGCATCAACGTCACTTCTTCCAACAGCATCTTCACTATTACCGGTGCTCCCGCCAGCCTCGAAGCAGGTGCCAGCGCAGAGGTGACTATCACCATGGCTGCCAGCACGACGGGTGCACTCAGCTCCGACATCACCGTCAGCGCTACGGGTGTGGACGACGTGCAGTTCACTGTCACAGGTGTCGTGCTGCCCGAAGGCATGATGGTTGTGGACTTCAACGACGATGCTCTGCCTGCCAACTGGACCAATGTATCTAATAAGTGGAGCTTTGCTGAAGGTAAGGCTAGTTGCACAAGTGCTGCTGAAATGACCACTCCTAAATTGCAGCTTGCAGTTGGTGATATGTTAGCCATCAAGGTGAGCAGCTATGATGATTACGACAACAACTATCTTGAGATTACAGGTTCTGTTGACGGCAGCAGCTGGGATGTTTTTGAGGCAAAGAAATACATCTCCAGAAGCCAGATTCCTTACGGCTCCTATGCAACACTCGTAGTCACTGACATCCCAACGGCTGTCAAATATCTCAAGTTCAAAGGCTACTATGTACGTGTTGACGAGATTGCAGGTCTGACCTATGCTCCCGTCCTCTCCGTCACTCAGGACGCTACTGCCGTGGCTACGCCCGCCAACTATGACTTTGGCGAGAGCGCAGCCGATGCTACGGTCAAGTACAGCCTCACCAATGCAGGCGCAGGCACCATCAACATCACCAATGTTGCCGTCACAGGCGACGGCGCTGCCGCTTACTCCACCAACTGGAGTGCGAGCGTTGCTGCTCCCTTCGACCTTGTCATCACCCGCGCTTATGATTCCAGCCGCACAGGAGCACAGGCTGCTGTGGTCACGGTGACCACGACGGAGGGCGACTTCGTCATCAACGTGACCGGTACCGACAAGGCTGCCAATGATCCCGAGCTCGCTGTCACACCCGCTGAGGACGCTGCCTTCGGCGTTGTCACCGAAGCTGCGGCGAAGACCTACACCGTCACCAATGCCGGTACGGGCCTGCTGACGGTCAGCATCGTTTCCGACAACAAGATGTTCACCGTCTCCGCTGCCGAACTGACCGACATTCCTGCCGGCGAGAGCAAGACCTTCGACGT
This sequence comes from uncultured Prevotellaceae bacterium, assembly GCA_947166655.1. Taxonomy (GTDB): domain Bacteria; phylum Bacteroidota; class Bacteroidia; order Bacteroidales; family Bacteroidaceae; genus Physcousia. The sequence goes on along the minus strand of CAMVFC010000081.1, from coordinate 917 downwards.
TACCTTTACCCCTGTCTCAGAGACCTACGGCGTCTTCACGGCCAACGTTAAGGTAACTCCCGCTTACGACGAGACAGCTGCCGTCACTATCGCTGCTTCTGCCAAGGTGAAAGATCCTTCACTCTGGTCCGAAGACTTTGCTGCCAATGCACTTCCCACCGGTTGGGACGCTGGCAGCAACTGGACGATTGCCGACGGTGTGGCCAAGGCTGCATGGACTTCATCTTCAACCTACCTGACCACTCCGACTTTGTCTGTGAGTGGAGCAGACGATGAACTTACATTTGACTATAGAACTACCGCAGGCAACGTGAATGTAAAAATTCAGATGTCCAAAGATAATGGCGAATGGACGACCTGTACCACCACTCCTGCTCTTGGTTCTTATATGAGCAATGGAACCTCTGGTACTGCAACCATCACTGGCCTGGAGGCTGGTGTCTATCAGTTCCGCTTCGCCAACGACGACTACGAACTCGACAACTTTGAGGGCTTCAAGTTCTTCGTTCCCGAGCACAAGACAGACATCATGGCCAGCAACATTCCCGAGTCTCAGAATTGGAACATGACGATGAAGGAAAGCAAGAGTTTCGAGGCTACCGTCACCCTGAAGGAGAATGCCGGTAAAAAAGAGGCTGTGAAGGCCGAGCTGTATATGGGCGAAGCCGTTATCGGCAGTGTGGAAACAACCCTCGAAGCCTATGGCAGCACGACGCTGACGATCACCGCTACCCCCGCAACGGCAGCCACCGAAGGTGCGCAGATGTATATCAAGGTGACCTATGCCGGCGGCGAACTCACCACGGCTGCTGAGACCCGTTACGTTGCCGCCCTCACTTATCTGACCCTCGACGAGACTTCTTCCGAGGCCGTCGTGGCTGGCACCTACGACCATGTCACCTTGAAGCGTACCTTCG
>CAMVFC010000080.1 GCA_947166655.1 uncultured Prevotellaceae bacterium | reverse complement strand
CATTCCAAGCGCTCAGCTACACCATCGACGTCTACCGCCGCCGGCTGCCGGCCACCTCTCCGACATCGGTGCCGAGCGACTGTCGCGCCTGCTGATGACCGAAGCAGACAGCACACACAGTTGAAAGGCATGACTTAGCGCCATGTGTCGGCAGAATAATTTGTTTAAGTAGTATGGGAGCGAAACAAAGAAAATAGGATAATTAACAAAATTTAAGGGAGGGGCAACACAAGTTGACGAAATTCTTTATAATTTTGCACTGAAAATAAATCTTTTTTTCAAATGCAAAGGTTCCTTTTAGCTGTGTCAGCCCTACTCTTTGCAGGTCTTTCCACAGCACAAACAACGACACCCAAGGACTGGGAGAAGATTCAAAGTTCAGAAAACTACATCATCGGCATGGGAACGGCAGATGCTCTTGACGATGCCCGTCAGATGGCACTGTCGGATCTCTCCGGCAAGATTTCCACACGCGTGGAGTCGCAGTTCAACTATGTCATGTCGCAGCAGCAGAATGGAAAGCACATGGACACGAACGAGCAAATGGGCGGCATCATCCGATCCTATTCTGCGGTCACCCTAAGCGGTGTTTCTGAATACATAGCCAAAGAAAAGCCGCAGTACGTTGTCTATCGCTACATGAAGACAAGCGAGCTACGCGCGATGTTCAAGCGACGTCTGGAGTTAGCCAAGAAATGGGCCCGCGAAGCGTCCGAGCGTGAACACGAAGGTAAAGTGGGCGATGCCCTGCAAGAGTACTATTGGGCATTAGCCTTGCTACGCAGTTGTCCCGACGGCGACCTTGAGACATTGGATGGTGCGGACGGCGGTTCGATGATTCCTACCATTTTTTCCCGCGTAAAAGACATCTTGGGACGCATCAACATACGCGCCACACAGAGCGAGCGCGAAGGCAACCAACAGCGCGTCACGCTTGACATTCGTTATGGCAACCTACCAGCGGTGAACTTCAACTATAAATACTTCGACGGCAAACAATACTCCGATACCTATACTGCCAAGGACGGTACGGGAGAAGTGGTGCTTCCTGCAGGCGTCAAGCTCTCGAAACTGAAGCTGCACGCAGAATACGAATGCCGCGAGGAAGCCAATATCCATCCCGACCTGCGCAATGTGATGGCCGAAACTGCACCCGTACCCTTTCAGGCAGCCATACTTCCCGTGGACACCAAAGGCTGCGCTATGCAAAACGACTATGTGATGCAGATAGCTCAACCCTCATCAGGTGCAACGCCAGAGCCATCGACATCATCATCAACGACACTGGATAAGAACGGCGCCACACAAATGGATCTCAGCGCCCAGGAGGCTGCCGCCTACCTGCCCACCATGCAGGCTATCGAGCAGGGCGTGGCGCATCGCAATTACGATGCCCTGCGCAGTCACTTCACGGACGAGGGTTGGGATATGTTCTCCAAACTGGTGACCTACGGCGATGCCAAGCTATTGCGCTCGCCCGAAGTATCGTTCCAGCGTAACCGCGGAGAGGTGGTCTGCCGCAGTTTCCCTATGAGTTTTTCGTTCCGTGGAAACCGCCGTACGTTCACTGAGGACGTGGTCTTTTATCTTAACTCAGACCACAAGGTATGCGAGGTGGCATTCGGTCTGGAGCAGGCTGCCGTCAACGACATTCTCTGCCGCGGCGACTGGAGCGAAGAGGCACGACAGGTGATGGTGCATTTCCTGGAAACTTACAAAACGGCCTACGCACTGAAACGCTGGGACTACATCAACAGCATTTTCTCCAACGAAGCCCTGATTATCACTGGTTCTGTGGTTAAGGCCAGCGGACAAAAAGAAATAGGTCCCGCCAAGATGCAGCACGTAAAGTACACTCGACAGACTAAGGAACAGTACATGAACAGTCTGCGACGCTGTTTTGCCAGTAACGAGTATATCAACATCCACTTCGCAGACAACATCGTACGACGTTCGCATACCAAGCCTGACGTTTATGGCATTCAAATCAAGCAGGACTATTTTTCCTCCACCTACGGCGACACAGGCTACCTCTTCCTGCTAATCGACTTTGAGCATCCCGAGACGCCCGTTATCCATGTTCGCACCTGGCAGCCAGATAACGACCCCAACATCCGCGACGGTCGCATCGGCATCGCTGATTTCTTGCTATAATACCTTATTTATATATCCAAACATCAATATGAAACACCTACATCGAATGACGGCCTTTTTAGCCGTTGTGCTTATGGCACTTACTGCCGAAGCTCAGAAGACGATGGATGTGGCACGCTTCACGCGTCTGGACAACGACCTCATGGCGCGCGTCACAAAACCCGTCCGCGACAAGGACGAGGGCAAGCTATGTGCCCTCATCCGTGTAGTCACCAACCTCACCGACCTTGAGGTGCGCGCCGATGCCCTCGGTATCGTACAGAAGGAACAGCACAACGGCGAGTTATGGCTCTACGTACCTTATGGTGCTCGCAGCCTCTCACTCTCCCATGAGGGCTATTTCCCTCTCCTTTACCAATACCCTGAGGCCATCGCCGAGGGTGTGGTTTACGAGTTGCGTCTCTCTGCTTTTGAGACGCAGGCCGAGAATGCCGGACAGCCGTCGAACACACAAATGTTCGTGTTGACGCATTCGCCTGAAGAGGCCACCGTCTTTGTCGATGGCATGGAAGTACCAACTGAACACGGAGTCTTCGCAGCCATGATAAGCAAGGGCGAACATTCCTACAAGGTCGAAGCCGACCAGTACGAAGAAGTAGAGAACACCTTCACCCTCGGCGACCAGCCCGTTCGTGAGACAGCCACGCTGCAACCTCTCTTTGCCACCTTCCAACTGCAGACACTTCCGGACAACGACTTCGACGTCGTCGTAAACGGTCGCCGCGTGGGTACTTCACCTTACAAGAGCGGGCGCCTGCAGCCCGGACAGTACCGCATTCGCGTAGAGAAAGAAGAATACTACCCCGTTGATACCTTGTTGCGTCTGCGCGAGGGCGACAACGCCAACCTCACGGTGAAGCTGACGTCCTTTGCCGACAGCCTGTTCTATAACCGCGAGCTGGGCGGCCGCCGCTTCTCCTTTGGCGTTCACGCCGGCTACCAGATGCCCTTTGCCACGTCCAGTGCCGGCGGCGGCTTCACCGGTTCACCCGTCAATTATTCTTTCGGCAATTCCACCGAGGATGTGGACTATAGCTCGCAGTCGGGCTTCGCCGTCGGAGTGATGGCCGACTATAAGCTCTATAAGAACTTCTACCTGATGGCAGGCATCACCTACGCACAGTATAAGTGGAGCAACCGCTTTGACGCTCCCATCATGCACTCCACTGCAATGATTGCCAGTTCCCGCGCCTACGTGGGCGACCGCACCAACAACTTCAAAGAAGACTACACCGTCGGCGTCATCGAGATACCCATCCTGGCCTCCTACCGCTTCGTGCTCACCAAGACGGGCAGCCTGCACGTGAACTTCGGTCCCTACTTCAGCTATGGCGTCTCGGCCAAGATGAAACTCTCTGGCTCGTCCGAGGTCACCGGTAACATCTATGAGTACCGAGCCGGACGTATCGAAGAAGCCATCTCATACGGCACCTTCTTTCTGTCCGACCACTATAGTGGCGATTTCGACCTTTACGGTAAGGACTTCTCCGTCACCGCAACCGGTGAGAGCGGGATGAACATAGGCTTTGAGCAGAACTCGGACTACAACTTTAGCGATGCACCCTACAAGAAGTTCAACGTAGGTCTGCACCTTGGCGCAGTCTACGAACTTCGCGGCTTCCAGCTCGGCGTAGGCTATAACCTGCAACTCACCAACATGGGTGGCACCAGTTTCTGGGAGGGCAACCGCATCCCCCTCTTCAACGGCACAGCTGAGAATAACATGAGCGGCTACAAACACCGCATCCATTCGCTCGAAATCAAGCTTGGATACTTCTTCCGCTATTAATCCCTATTCATTAACCCTTATAACTATCATTCAACGAAAATGAAACACTTTAACCACCTCTCCCTGCTGGCCTTCACGCTGCTGGCCGGAATGACACTCGCCAGTTGCGTGGACGACGAAGACCGCGCCGGCATCACACCCGAACCCACACCGACCCCCACGCCCGCCGCACCCTCTATTCTGGGTGAATGGCTCGATGACTCCAGTTCCGACGGCTCACAACTGCTCGGCACTGACAATTTCAAGGCCGACGGCACTTTCGACGCATGGGTGGGATGGGTATCCCCCACCAATAACGTGATGTTTGATTACGACGGCACCTACACCTTCTCGGACAACACGCTTACGCTCAAATATCTCAGCCCCATCACAGGGCAGAACACCACGGAGACCTATCAGGTCAACGTCCTCGACAAGTACTCCTTGGAGACTTATTTCCCCACTGGCGATGCCACGACCCGGTATAGCCGCATCGTAGCCACCTACAACATCGAGGCCGGACAGACACGCACCTTCGAGGCTCCCGAGACAGGCTTCACGGCCACCTCCTTCACATCCACCAACCCGACCGTAGCCACCGTTGACGCTTCGGGACGCATCCAGGCCGTCAGCCGCGGCTTCGCCTTCGTCAAGGCCAAGAGTAGCCTCGGCACCGCCGTCGTGCGTGTCAACGTCACCGAGACTGGAAAACCTTTCACCGACGGCATGGCACTCATCGGAGCCTCGATGGACAACATCGACGCCCTGCTCGGCACCAATTACGTCGAAGTGCCTGGCGATCCTATCTCTGAACGCACCTACAACGTGATGGACGACGTCGTGGAGAGTATCGTCGTTTCACACTTCATGGGTTCGGCCGTTATGACCACCGTCAAGCTCCGCGAAGGTTTCGACCAGGATGCCATCACATCCTACCTCGACTCACACTACACCGAGACCAACGCCTCCAGCAAGGGCAAGCAGTACCAGACAGTGAAGGACGACGTCAAGTATAAGATCTTCTGGTTGTGGCACGATGCGACCATCACTTATATGCCCGACTACACCAATCCCGACCCGGAGCCCGTGGACCTTCCCAGCGAAGCCTTTGAGGCTGTCGACGGACTTATCCTCTACAACACCATCAACGATGTCTGCGAAGCCATTGGCTATGAGCTGACAGACGAGAATCTGGAAGACGGCAGCACCGACGATATTGACATTGCCGACAACGAAGTCTTCGACTCTATGTCCTTCATCTTCGACGATGACGTGGACTCCGACGAATACCTGCAGGTGGGCACCGTCATCCTCCGCTGCCAGCGTGGCATCACACAGGCAGACATTGAGCCATGGTACGCTGCCCACTACGAGGCTACTGGCGACGAGCTCAACCCTTACTACCGCGGTGGCGACAAGCCCTATTGGGTGTCGTTCAAGGAGTCGGGAAGCCGCCTTCTGGTGTATTACAGAACCAGCAAACGCAGAAAATAAGTTCTTCTCTTTCTGAAACATGAAACGTTACATATCTTATCTGTTCATCGCTGCCGCAGCATTCTTTGTTGCCTGCGGCAGCGACGACAACGACAACGAACCTCAGGACAATGTGAGCGAACAGCTCAAAGGAGAATGGTGCATCGTCGATGAGCCCAGTGACGTGGCTCTCGTCCTTAGACTGGATGCCAGCAGGACAATCATCGGCACTATCTACGACAACATCAGCTCACGCCCCACCAAGGAACAGATTTCTGGTTCATGGACCTACTACTCCAGTAACAAGATACTGGTAATGGACAGGAAGCACGAATCTGGACTCAAGTCCAGCAGCGACAATTTCCTGGTGCAGCAGATTGGGCCCTATGTCCTGCAACTGCGCGACCAGAGCACGGGAGCCGTGGAACGCTACAGCCGCTTCGTGGCCAGCATAGACGCTCAGGCCGGGCAGCAGATTGACCTCTACCAGCAGGCTTCAATCCCCAAGGATTTCCAGGCTACGGCTTTCAGTTCATCCAACACGCGTGTCGCCACGGTCAGCACCGACGGCATCGTCAGCGTGCAAGGCTCAGGCGTCGCCTTCATCAGTGCCACCTCGGCAGAAGGGAGCGTCGTATGCCTCCTGAACGTACCTTCGCATATCGACAGCTACATCGCCGAAGTGCAGAGCACCATCGATGCTGTTCTTCAGACTCATGGTAAGCCTGACGCCGAAGGCATGTCCGGACAGAACATGGCTGTTGTCTACCGTCAGTCCTGCTTCGATGATGCTCTGTCGGCCATTCAGTACCAGTACGACGAGAAGACACGGCAGGTGACCCGTATCCTCACACTCTACAACAGCGTGAACGACTATGAGGCTGACGCTACCGAGATCCGCAATGCCTTCTTTCTGCATTCCGAATCAATGTACGGACCCTACGAAGAGTATGTACGAAACACCTACCTTCTCTCGCCCTTCATATCAGACGGAGCCTGCTACGTGTCGTACAACAACATCAAGTACTTCAATCAGTACAAACATTTCTGAGCGACAAGAACTAGTTCCTTGCCACCACAGCAAAGAATCGATATCTCAGCGTTGACTGACATCAGCACTTAACCGTTTCAGTCATTTTAGCCTTATGAGAGAGCGCCGGCAGCCTATCCTGCCGGCGCTTTCTCTTAACACTTTTCTTTGACGATTCGTGAATCGTTAATTGACGATTCGCGAATCGTTAATTAAACAATCGCGAATCGTCAAACTCCACGTCAGCCTCTGCGGGGCACGGAGCCTATATATTTTTGGTTAAAGGCCTGCACTTTTTTCCACCTTCTGGAGGAGTGAAGAATGAAGAGTGAAAGTGTAAAAAAATCAGATTTACTTTGGATGGCTGCATACACGCAAAGAGTGACAGGGAGGTTTCATCCTTCACTTTTCATTATTCACTCTTCACTTCCTCCACTCTCCCATTCTCACAAGTGACAGGGAGTAAGAACTGTGTGTTCTTCGCGAAGAGACTGTCGTAGGGAGCATTCTTCACTCGACCTTCGGACTTATTCCTTTTATGCGCTGTGCAAGCTCAACAAACTGCTGCACGGAAAGCTGCTCAGGGCGCAGGTCGAAGAGGGACTCGGCAAGGAGTGCGGCGCTGGCATCAGCCTGAACGGCAAGCTCGGCAAGGAGAGGACGGATGTTGTTGCGAAGCGTCTTACGACGCTGGTTGAAGGTAGTCTTCACGACGCGCCGGAAGAGCGTCTCGTCGCAGCCGAGCGCCCGAACGCTATTGCGCGTGAGACGAATGACGGCAGAACGCACCTTGGGCGGCGGGTTGAAGACGTGGGGCTCCACGGTGAAGAGATATTCAGGCGTGTACCAGGCCTGGACGAGCACTGAGAGAATGCCGTAGGCCTTGGTTCCGGGACAGGCACAGAGCCGGTCGGCGACCTCCTTCTGTATCATTCCTGTGCAGCAGGGGATGAGATCGCGGTTGTCCAGCATCTTGAAAAAAATCTGGGAGGAAATATTATAAGGGTAATTGCCCGTAAGCACGAAGGGCTGTCCGCTGAAGGTGCGGTCGAGATGCATCTTCAGGAAATCGTCCTCGATGATATCGTCTTCCATTTGAGGCCAAGTCTTCCGCAGGTATTCCACGGACTCGTAGTCCAGTTCGACGACTTTGAGAGGCCTCGGTTTGGTCAGCAGGTATTGCGTCATGACGCCCATTCCGGGCCCTACCTCAAGCACTGGAAGGTCGGGACAGGCATCGACTGTGTCAGCGATGCGCCGTGCGATGTTCAAATCCGTTAAGAAATGTTGTCCAAGGAACTTTTTAGGCTTGACGGTGCGCATTAGGCGAAAAGATTTATGTAACTTTGCGGTGCAAAGATAAATAAAAAGGCAGAATAGTCCGAAGAAAACGATGTATAAAGTGCGTTACATCCTGAAAATTGGGTTCCCTTTGGCGCTGGGCGGCGGCATCCTGTGGTGGATGTACAGGGGTTTCGACTGGTCGACGCTTCAGACAGCGTTCACCAGCGGTACGGCGTGGACTTGGATGTGGCTGTCGTTCCCCTTTGGCATCCTGGCACAGGTCTTCCGCGCACTGCGCTGGCGTCAACTGCTATACCCGATGGGCGAGCATCCGCGGCTGCACACATGCATCAACGCTATCTTCCTGAGCTACGCCAGTTCGCTGGTGGTGCCGCGCGTGGGCGAGGTGCTGCGCTGCGGTGTGTTGAAGCGCTACGAAGGCTGTAGCTTCACACGCGGTGTGGGAACTGTAGTGACAGAACGCGTGGTGGACATGACAATGATTGCTGCGCTGTCCACCATTGTTGTAGCGCTGCAGGTGCCTGTCTTTCTGCGTTTTTTCCACGAGACGGGCGTCTCGCTGTCAGGATTCCTGGGTCAGTTCACGACGACGGGATGGTTGGTGACGGCGCTGTGCCTGCTGACGTTATCGGCCTTCGTATTCTATCTGCTGCGCCGTTACCAGTGGCTGACTCGCACACGGACCGTCATGCACGACCTGACGGAGGGCCTGCTGTCCATCCGCAAGGTGGAACAGCCGGGTCTGTTCTGGCTCTACAGCTTCGGCATCTGGGTGTGCTACTTCCTGCATTTCTACCTTACGTTCTTCTGCTTTGCCTCTACGTCCGGACTTGGCCTGTCGGTGGCGGCGGTAGCGTTCGTCGTCGGGACGTTTGCCGTACTGGTGCCGACACCCAATGGTGCCGGTCCGTGGCACTTCGCAGTGAAATCGGTGTTGGTTTTCTACGGCGTCGAAGGCGAGGAGGCCGCGCTCTTCGCCCTGGTCGTGCACACGGTGCAGACGCTCCTCGTGGCCGCCCTCGGCGTCTATGCCGCTGTGGCCCTGTCCTTCAGCAGTAAAAACAGACAATGTGAGTAAACCTTACTCCTCACTTTTCTCTCTTTCCCTCTTAGTCTCTTATTTTCAAATTAAAATACTTTCATCATGGCAACCATTTTAGATCTTCAGCCGAAAGCTGTCTTCGGCAATTTCTACAAGCTGACACAGGTGCCCCGCCCGAGCGGTCACCTCGAAAAGATTCAACAGTTCCTGCTCGACTGGGCAAAGGAACGGGGCATTGAGGCCTTCAAAGACGGAGGCGAGAACATCGTGATGCGCAAGCCCGCCACTCCGGGCTACGAGAACCGCAAGCTCTGCACCATGCAGGCCCACATGGACATGGTGCCTCAGAAGACGGACGAGAGCACGCACAACTTCGAGACCGACCCTATCGAGACGTGGATCGACGGCGAGTGGCTGAAAGCCAAAGGCACCACACTCGGCTCGGACGATGGCATCGGTGTGGCATGCATCATGGCCGTCTTCGAGGACAACACACTGAAGCACGGTCCGCTGGAAGCCCTGATTACGAGCGACGAAGAAACTTGCATGTGGGGTGTCAACCATTTGGCTGCCGACACGCTGCACGGCGACATCCTGCTGAACATCGACCACGAGAGCGAAGGAGAGTTCTGCATCGGCTCGGCAGGAGGCATTAACGTCACCGCCACACTGGGCTATCAAGAAGTAGAGACCGACACCACCGACATCGCCGTGAAGGTAACCATCAGTGGTCTGAAAGGCGGGCACAGCGGTCTGGAGATCAATCAGAACCGCGCCAATGCCAACAAGCTGATGGCTCGCCTGGTGCGCCAGGCCATTCAGGACGACGAGGCTCGTCTGGCCTGCTGGCACGGAGGTAATATGCGCAACGCCATCCCACGCACGGCCGAGGCTGTGCTGACCATCCCTGCCGACAACGAAGCCGATCTGCGCGACCTGGCAGCTTATTGCCAACAGACCTTCGCCAACGAGTACCGCGGCGTCGAGGAGCAGGTGGAAATCGCCGTGGAGCGTGTTGACCTGCCTGCAAAGGAAGTGCCCGAAGAGGTGCAGGACAACCTCGTCTCGGCCATCCTGGCCTGCCACGACGGCGTACTGCGCAACATCCCCAGCATACCGCACGTCGTAGAAACCAGCTCCAATCTGGCCATCGTACACATCGGCGAAGGCAAGGCTGAGGTACTGATTCTGGCACGCTCCAGCTGCGACTCTCAGCTGGAACTGGAGCAGGAGATGTTCGAGAGCACCTTCGGCATGGCCGGCATGAAGGTGGAATACAGCGGCGGATACGGCGCCTGGCAACCCAACTTCGACTCACCCATCGCTGCACAGATGGCAGCCCTCTACGAGAGGATGTACCAGAAACCGGCAAAAGTGGAAGTGGTGCACGCTGGACTGGAATGCAGCCTCATCGGACAAGTCTACCCGAAAATGGATCTCATCAGCTTCGGACCCACGCTGCGCTCACCGCACACCCCGAACGAACGCTGTAACATCCCGAGCGTAGGCCGCTTCTGGGAGTTCCTCAAGACTCTGCTGGAAGAGATTCCGGAGAAATAAGAACTCCCATCGGGGCTCTTCCCCTCGTCGGACTGTCCCGGCGGGGGAAGAGTCGCGCCGGGAATAAGTTTGAGAAAAGTCTATAAAAATTATACGCGATGAAACGCCTTTCTTCTCTTGTCGCCTTCAGCCTGCTGCTGTCGGCTCCCCTGTTCTCCACCGGATTCGCACCCTCCTTGAGGGGAGGCTGGCGGAGTCCATCCCTCGCTTCAGAGGCAGAAGTGGCTTCGCCCTCTCTGGCACCTGAGGCAGGTTCGTCTTCCTATTCCTCTCTCTGGAAAGCCGAGCAGAAGCTGGAGGCCGACGGCAAACCGCAGTCGGCCTATGCTGCCACAATGAAGATCCTGCAGAAAGCCGAGAAGAAAGGTCATCGCGGACAGGCCCTGAGTGCACGGCTGCGTGCCGCAGCACTCCATCAGGAATGGGCACCTGACAGTTTCTTCACTGACATTCAGAAACTGGAAAACCTGCGACGCCGCGAGACGTCACCGGAGGCACGCGCCATCTACGCCTCTATCCTGGCCGAAATCTACGAGCAGAACAAAGGGCGCTCTCAGGCCTACGACCTGGAGCTGACCAGCAATCAGATGAAAGAATGGACGCAGCAGCAGTACGACAGTGCAGCCACGGCCAACTGGAACCTCTCGCTGGCCGACATCGCCGTACTGGGCAAAGCCAAGAGTCGCGACTGGCTGCCGTTTGTGAAACAGAATACTGCATCGGAATACTTCCGCCACGACCTGCTGCACATTCTCTGGCAACGCGTGCGCGACCAGCGGCAGACCCTTTGGGGCGGACAACATCAGACCATCGAGGAGCAGCGTAAGCGCATCGAGGAATACTACCGACTGCAGGGCAACCGCGAAGCGGCACTCCTCATAGCACTCGACGGAAAGCCCGACCTCGATGAACTGAAGGAAGAGTTCGCCGACCTGCCCCTCTGCACAGAAGTATACTTGCGGCTGATGAGCAGCTATGCACCCGACTCGCAGAAGATAGCATGGGCCGAGGAGGCCATACAGCGCTATCCGCGCTACCAGCGCATCGGAGAGGTGCGCAATGCCCTGAACGAGCTTCGGCGACCGGCCGTCTACTGGTACGGAGCCGACCTTTATTATCCGGGCAAGAACTATCAATGGCGGCTCGCGACGAAGAACACCTCTGCCGTGCGGCTCGAAGTGTTTCGCCTGAAGGCCGAACTGCAGAGCAGCGCCGTGAAGGCAAGCAAACTCTCCTTGAGCGACTATCTGCATCGCAACGCAACGCTGGTACAGACGTTGACGCCTGACATCCGACGAGGTGCACCCGCGAAAACCTTGGAGGACACCCTCGAATGGACGGCGCCCGAAGTGGGACTGTATGCGCTGCTCTTCACGGCCACTACCGACGAGCGCGAAGCCAATCAGCAGACGATCGACACAGAGTACCACACCTTCCGCGTCACCGCCCTCCGCACCATGGAACGAACGCTGCCCGACAGCACCTATGAGGTGATTGTCGTCGATGCAGAAAGCGGACAGCCCGTCCGTGAGGCCGACGTGACGCTCTACCAAATCGACTACCGCACCAAGAAACAGACCATCATCGGAAAGATGAAAAGCGATGCCGAGGGACGCACCCATTTCACGGACCTCAAGCGGTCGGAGACACAGTTCTATGTCGAAGCCAGGAAGGGCGACGACCGATGGCTGCCAGAGCATTTCATCTTTCGCGAAGCGCCCACCCTGCCCTACGACCAAGGTGCTGAAGTCATACGCCTCTACACCGACCGCGCCATCTACCGACCGGGACAGAGCGTACACCTCGGAGGCATCGTCTACCGCGAGAAGCATTGGGACGCCACGCCCGTAGATGGACGCGAGCTGGAACTCATCCTGCGCGACGCCAACGGCAAGGAAGTATCCAGGCAGACGGTGAAGGCCGACGAATGGGGCATCCTATCAGCAGACTTCATCCTCCCCGAAGGACGACTGCCGGGACGCTATTCCATTCAGACGAACAACACACGTATCGGTTTCCGCGTAGAGGAATACAAACGTCCCACGTTTGACGTCACCATGGAAGAAGCGCCCGCCCTGCAATGGCCGCAGGACAGCATCGTGCTCACTGGTCAGGCCATGGGATTCAACGGCGTACCTGTGCGAAGCGGACGCATCACAGGAACCTACCAGTTCACCTATCCTTACTACTGGTGGTATCGGCACGACGATTCGCCACGCCAGCAGATCGACACGCTGTGGACCGATGACGCTGGAATGCTGCGTGTGGCCGTACCTCTGAAAAAGATTCCCAAGGAAGCCCTCCGCTTCGGTCTCTACCTGGCCCTCGACGTCCAGGTGCTGAGTCCGGCAGGAGAGACGCGCGAGGGAAGCATCCGTGTACCCCTCTGCACAGAACCCCTGCGACTGTCCGTAACAATGAACGAGCAGCAAGAGCGCAGCCGCATCACGCCGCCCGTGTTCTCACTGATATCTTCCACTGGTCAGCCCGTGCAGGGCGAGATTCTATGCTCGTTATTCACGCGTAGCAGCAAGGAGGCCGTGGCCACCGGCGTCCCGCAGGATCGTCTGGCAGAGACACTACGCCAGTTGCCGTCGGGCGAATACACGCTGCATGCCAAGGCTCGTGCCGGAACCGACACCGCCTCGGCAAAGGCTTCGTTCTTCATTTTTTCCATCAACGACAGACGATTGCCACGGCACGCCGGCTGCTGGCTCTACTGCCCCTCCGACAGCTTCGACAGCCAGCACCCGGCACGGCTCCATGTGGGCAGTAGCTTCAGCGATGTCGCCCTGTACTACTGCCTGACAGCGCCACACGGGGTCATCGAAGACCGCTTGATACAACTCTCCGACGAAGCACGCCTCATAGAGATACCTTATAAAAAAGAATACGGAGACGGCGTGGTGGCCACCTTCGCGTTCGTCAAGCACGGCGAACACTACCAGCGCACACAGGCCTTGCGACTGACGTTGCCCGACCGCCAGCTACGGTGGCAATGGACGAGTTTCAGAGACCGTCTGCACCCAGGCGACCGCGAGCAGTGGACGCTGCGGCTGACGACGCCCGACGGCACACCTGCCGCAGCCAACCTTATGGCAGTGGTCTACGACGCCTCGCTGGACCTCCTGGCACCTCACCACTGGCAGCTGAACCTAGCACGCTACCACCGTCTGCGCCAATGCAAATGGAGTACGCACTCCCCCTACAACTGGACATACGCCTCCGAGCAACTGCCGTTCACGATGAAGAGCTACACCTCACGGGACCTCGACTTCGACATCTTCGACAACACCTGGACCGACGGGCTTTACTTCTACGGCCGGTATAACGGTGCCTTGCGCCGGCTGACACGCGCCAAGGGTGGCATGCGCAACGAGGAAGCCCTCTTTGCCACAGAGGAGATGATGGTCCCGGCAATGGCCATGATGTCCAAAGAAACCGCGGAAGACAGCGCGCCAGACGAGGGAGCCAGCGAGAGTGCCGACCAGAAGGAAGCGGCGACAGCCCCGACCGTGAGCGCAGCACCGGCTACACTGCGCACCAACTTCAACGAGACGGCTGCCTTCATGCCTCGCCTGCACACGAATGCCAACACGGGCGAAGTCACCCTCTCTTTCACACTCCCCGAGAGCCTGACCACGTGGCAGCTGCTCGGCGTCGCACACACGCAGGACTTCTTCACGACAGACATTCAGGCACAGGCCGTGGCACGCAAGGAACTGATGGCACGCCTCTATCTGCCGCGCTTCCTCAGGGCTGGCGACCAGAGCACGCTCCGCGCCACCGTGCAGAACCTCACCGGGCAGGCCCTCAACGGAAAGGCTACCCTTGAAGTCTTCAACCCGGAAGACAACAAGCTGCTGCTCCGACGGACCACATCGTTCAAGGCAGAGGCCAACGGCGAAGACGTGCTCAGCTTCGACTACACACCCACGGAAGACCTGCCTCTCGTGGCCGTGAGACTGGTAGCAGAGACCACACCGGCCAGGAAACGCGCAGTCTTCTCCGACGGCGAACAGCACTATCTGGCCATCCTGCCTTCCAAGGAATGGGTCACAGAGAGCGTCGAGATTCGCGCCGACAGCGCCGGGACGTTCACCACGGACCTCTCTGCCTTGTTCAACAAGAACAACCCGACAGCCACGCAGCGACGTCTGACCGTGGAGTACACCACCCACCCCATTTGGAACGTTGTACAGGCACTGCCCTCCCTGCGCGAGGCGCAGAACGACGACGTGCTGTCGCTCACATCAGTCTTCTACGCCAACGCACTCTCGGCTTACATCGCTGCCACCACGCCGCGTCTCCGCGACGTCATCACCCTGTGGAAGCAGCAGGCAGCCAGCGCATCAGAGAAGACCACAACAGGAAAGAAGCCCGCCAAACAGGCCACGGTCAGTCCGCTCGAGCTCGACGAAGAGCTGAAGCAGCTGGCACTCGACGAGACGCCCTGGTTGCGCGAAGCCTGCACAGACACCGAACGCCGTGCACAGCTCATCGACCTCTTCAACGAGAACCTCATCGAGCAGCGACTCACCTCCGCCCTCGACCGCCTCAGACAGCGACAGCGCAACGACGGCGGATTCTCATGGTTCCCCGGAATGAGAAGCAGCGAACTGATGACGCGCGTCATTGCCATCGAGCTGACACGCCTGCGCGCCCTGACAAACGATTTCGACGCACTGCCCCACAGCGTGAAGCAACAGACCGACAACCTCCTCGAGAAAGCCTTCGCCTTCATCGCCACAGAGAACGCCGACCTCATCAGGCACATGAAGGAAAGAGAGAAGAAAGGAGAGACCGTGCAGACGGGTTCCCTCATGCACCTGCACTACGTCTACATCGCACAGCGCGCCGGCGTGCAGCTCACCAAGAGCCAGCGGGCCGACGTCCGTTACCTCCTCGACCACCTCAAGGGTTCCGTCGCCGGCCTCTCCAACGACGAACGCGCCGTGGCCGCCATCGTCCTGAAGGCCGACGGCCGAAAGAAAGAGGCACAGCTCTACTACGAGTCCATGCTGGAACACCTCACCACCACCGACCGCCACGGCACCTACTTCGACTACGCCGGCGGCAGCTTCACCCCCACAGGCCACAAGATAGCCATCCACACCGCAGCCATGGAAGCCGTGGAGGACTTCAGCGACAGCACAGCCCCGGCCGGCTCCTCCCACCGCCGCGGACTCCGACGCTGGCTTCTGCAGCAGAAGCGCACACAGATGTGGGACTCCGGCATCAACACCACGAACGCCATCTACGCCCTTCTCCACAGCCATGCCACCTCAAGCGCCGCCGCTGAGCTGGAAGACACCTCACGCGACCGCCTCGACCTGCACTTCGGCAAGCGGACCGTCACGCTGTCCTCACCCGCCGGCAAGCCCACGACCACCGACAGCCCCGCCGCCCTCGGCCACCTACGCGCCACCTACACCGACGGCACCGCACCCA
>CAMVFC010000079.1 GCA_947166655.1 uncultured Prevotellaceae bacterium | reverse complement strand
CCCACTACATTACCCCTTTACTCCTTCATCTACAAGTGTTTACCTCAAAAAGGTATTGAGGTGTACCTTATATTAAAAAATTTTCTTGTAGATGTAGTGTACATAAGGCCGACAGGTATGTACATATGTGCCTATACGTACAGACGCATATCCCCACACATATATACGTGGTTTCCAATATCCTTTAGTGCTTTTCCCGCCAGCATTCAGCACAAAAGTGTTAAGGGTTTCGACTGAAACTGCCAAGAGTTTTCACGAAAAGTGCCAAGAGTTTTCACGAAAAGTGCCAAGAGTTTTGCGCAAAAGTGCCAAAGAACCACAGATTCCAGACTCTCCCTGGACTCTCCCCCCGCCCTCCCTAAAGGGAGGGAGCAGTTACTTGTAAAAGCAGAGGACGTGGTAATCCTGCTCTTGTCAGGTATTTGCTCCCTCCCTTTAGGGAGGGCGGGGGGAGAGTCCAGAGTGAAATCTGTGTAATCTGTGGTACAAGAGAACTTGCGAAAGTTGAAATCTTTATTCATGACTCCTTCCGTTCACCTATTTATCGTTTATCAAGGTGGGTAAATAAAATTACCATTGACGGTAAAGTCGATTTTCGTCAAGGGTAATCGCGTTTTTCCTCAATGTCGTTGACGTTGATGCTCACTATTTATTGCAATGATAATACCTTCTTTCGGGCAAACGACAAAGGAGGGCAGCTCACGATGAACTGCCCTCCTTTGAACCGATCCCTGACGGGAAGGGGCTTGGGGACTTCAGAGTCCGAAGACCTTGGCCAGACCGTTATCGACGCCGCCGAAGCCCATGAAGGCCATGGCCAGGAGGCCTGCGGTGACGAGGGCGATGGGCATGCCCTGCATACCCTTGGGCACGTCCATCATGGCGAGCTGCTCACGGATGGCAGCGAAGATGGTGAGTGCGAGACCGAAACCGAGCGCGGTGGAAACGGCATAGACGACACCCGAGAGCAGGTTGGGTTCGAGGCCCTGTGCATTGTAGGTGCCCTGTGCCACGAGGATGGCCACACCGAGGATGCAGCAGTTGGTCGTAATCAGGGGCAGGAACACACCGAGGGCCTGATAGAGGGCCGGCGACACCTTCTTCAACACGATCTCCACCATCTGCACGAGGGCGGCGATGACGAGGATGAAGGCGATGGTCTGCAGATACTCCAGATGGTAGCTCTCCAAGAGACCTTGGATGAGATAGGTCACGATGGTGGCAATCGTAAGGACGAAAGCGACGGCTGCGGACATACCGAGGGCGGTGTCCACTTTCTTCGACACACCGAGGAACGGGCAGATTCCGAGGAACTGCGAGAAGACGATGTTATTCACGAAGATGGCCGAGAAGAAAATCAGTAAGTATGCCATAATTATAAAAGACCCACCCCTATCCCCTCCCGTGAGAGAGGGGAGCAACTGGCGCATGAATTGTCATTGGAGGGCTTTTAGGGTCATTTTTTTCGTTTATTATTAGTTGTATGAATCTCGTTGTACCCCGCAGATCTCCCCTCCCCGGACGGGAGGGGTCGGGGGGTGGGGACTTTAGATCTTCGCCGTCTTCTTGACGATAGCAATCAGATAGCCGAGGGCGATGAACGCACCGGGGGCGAGGACAAAGAGGAGCATGCCGTAGTTCTCGGAGTAGAGCGTAGCACCGAAGAGCTTGCCCGTGCCCAGAAGTTCGCGGATGCCGCCGAGCAAGGTCAGGGCGATGGTGAAGCCCAGACCGATGCCGAGGCCGTCGAAGATGCTCTCCACAGGGCCGTTCTTGGCAGCGAAGGCTTCGGCACGACCGAGGATGATGCAGTTCACCACGATGAGGGGGATGAACAGACCGAGGGTCTTGTAGACCTCAGGCGTATAGGCCTGCATGAACATCTGCAGGGCGGTGACGAGCGAGGCAATCACGACGATGTACGAAGGGATGCGCACCTGATCGGGAATGAGGCTCTTGATACACGAGATGATGAGGTTGGAGAAGATGAGGACCGCCATGGTGGCCAGACCCATCGACATTCCATTCACGGCGCTGGAGGTGGTTCCCAGCGTGGGGCACATGCCAAGGAGAAGGACAAAGGTGGGATTCTCCTTGAGGATGCCGTTCCAGAGGATTTTCAGGTAGTTCATAAGAAGAGACCCCCTCTCCGCTCCCCCTCAAGGGAGAGAGTCTGAAGAAACTGAGCGGCAGAGGTTAACAGGGTCATTGCTTTAGTTCTTATTACATAAAAAAACAGATCTCTTGAAGGGTGATTACTCCTCGCCCTGAGGAGGGGCGGCTTTGGCGTGCTGCTGTGCAGAGGCTCCGCTCTGGGCATCGGTGGCACTGGCACCGGCGTAGGCATGGAAGGCTACGTTGACAGCACGGAGGAAGGCACGGGAGGTGATGGTGGAAGCGGTGATAGCATCCACATCGCCCCCGTCCTTGGAGACGGTCAGTTCTTTCTCGCCGGGATTCTTGCCGATGATGTCGCCCTTTTCGCCTTTCTGGAACCAGAAGCTGGCCTTGGCACCCAGGCCGGGCGTCTCGGCATGTTCCAGGACGGTATAGCCCTTGATGGCGCCTTCGTCGGAGAAGCCGACGAGCACCTTCAGCGTTCCGCCGAAGCCGTTGGGGTCGATGGCCTGCACGGCCATGCCCTTATCGGTAGCATAGAGGATGACGGGGTTTCCGTTGGCATCCTCGACCTCGGTGGTCTGCTGGACTTGGGCGTCAGAAACGCTCAGTACAGTATTGATACCTTCGGCCAGGGTGCGCGCCTTGTTCTCTTCAATAGGGCCTGCAGTCATCTTGTTGACGTAGGCCAATGCGCCTGCGGCAATGACCGAAATGAGGGTCAGCACGCAGAGCATATTAGGTAATGTAGACGGTAGCTTTTTCATAACACTTTTGAATTCATATTCCATAATTCACGATTCATAATTAGCACGCCGTTCAGCGTCTCATGATATGGGTGATGCGTCATTGTGAATTATGAATTGTTAATTATGAATTATTTCTTTACCTCCCCAAAGCGTTTTGGTTTGACATACGTGTTGATGAGCGGAGTGAAGCCATTCATGATGAGGATGGCAAAGCTCATGCCCTCGGGATAGCTTCCAAAGTCGCGGATGAGGATGGTCAGTACACCGATGGCGCAGCCGTAGATGAGCTGGCCCTTACCGGTCATGGGCGAAGTGACGTAGTCAGTAGCCATGAAGCAGGCACCGAGCATCAGACCGCCGGAGAGGATAACCTGCACGGGGTTGGCATAGCTGGGATCGATGAGATGGAAGAGGCCTGCGAGCACGAAAACGGTGCAGAGGATGCTCACGGGGATGTGCCACGTGATGATCTTCTTCCACAGCATGTAGCAGCAGCCGATGAGCAGGCAGAGCGCACTGACCTCACCGAGCGAACCGCCCGTCTGGCCTATCAGCATGTCAAAGGCCGAGGGAAGCTGGTCGAGGTAGGAGGCATCGCCTTCCTTGATGGCCTGTTTCATGAGTGCCAGCGGCGTGGCACCGGTCTCGGCATCTACATACCCCATCTGGCCGCTGAGGGGCCAGGAGGTCATCTGCACGGGGAACGAGATGAGCAAGAAGACACGACCGACGAGGGCGGGATTGAAGGGATTGCAGCCCAGACCGCCAAACGTCAGCTTGCCGATGCCGATGGCTACAAGAGCGCCGATGATAATGATCCAGATGGGCAGGTTGGAGGGCAGGTTGAAGCCGAGCAACAGACCTGTGAGGACAGCACTGCCGTCGCAGATGGTCAGACGCTCGCGCCCCAGGATGAAGCGTGTGATGGCCCACTCAAAGAACACGCACGCGGCCACCGACGTAGCGAGGACGATGGCAGACCCCAGTCCGAAGAAATACAACGAAGCAATCAGGGCAGGAACCAAGGCGATGCACACGCCGTACATGTTCTTCTGCACCGAATCGCCGCCGTGGACGTGGGGTGAAAGAGAAATTATTGGTTTCATAATCTTTAATTCATAATGCAAAATTCTTTTGACTTTAAGGGTTACTTCTTAGCAATACTTTCCATGTGCCTTGCCTTGATGATGCCCATGACAGTCTGCTTGGCAACGCGGATGTTGTCGAGAAGCGGACGGTTGGAGGGGCAGGTGAAGGCACACGAACCGCATTCGATGCAGGAGGTAACGTCGTTCTTCTCGCAGCCGTCCCAGTCCTTCAGACGGGTGTAGGAAGCAAGGAGATAAGGTTCGAGACCCATCGGGCACGCGCTGACGCACTTGGCACAGCGGATGCAGGGCGACACTTCGCCGCGACGGCTTTCTTTCTCGGTCATCAGCAGCAGACCGCTGGAACCTTTCGTCACCGGCACTTCGAGCGACATCAGCGCACGTCCCATCATCGGGCCGCCACCAATAATTTTACCGGTATCTTCGGGCAGGCCACCGGCCTCGTCGATGAGTTGCTGCATGGACGTACCGATACGGGCGAGGAAGTTGGAGGGTTGCTTCACGCTCTTGCCCGTCACGGTGATGATACGCTCGATGAGGGGCTTGTTCTTCGTGACGGCCTCGTAGATGGCATAGACCGTTCCGACGTTCTGCACGATGGCGCCGACGTTGATGGGCAGGGCGGGAGGTGCTGGCACCTGACGACCGATGACGGCATCGATGAGCTGCTTCTCACCACCTTGGGGGTACTTGACTTTCAGAGGTACAACCTCGATGCCAGGATACTGTGCGGCTTTCTCCTTCAGGAGATTGGTAAGAAGCTTAATGGCATCGGGCTTGTTCATCTCAATACCGATGTATGCCTTGGGGCAGTTGACAGCATGCTTGATGAGCTGGATGCCGACGAGGATCTGCTCGGGCTTCTCAAGCATCAGCCGATGGTCGGCCGTCAGATAGGGCTCGCACTCTACAGCATTGACGATAATGGCCTCGGCCTTAGTGCCCGGAGGGGGCATGAGCTTCACACCCGTTGGGAAGGTGGCGCCGCCCATACCTACGATGCCGGCTGCCTTGATACGGTTGACGACTTCTTCGGCAGTGATGCCTCCGAGGTCTTTCATGGTCACAAGTTTATCTGAGCGGTCGATGCGCTCCTCCCACTCATCGCCTTCTACATCAACAACGACGGCCATGCGGCGTGTGCCGCTGCTATCGAGCACGGCATCCACCTTGCTGACCTTGCCGCTGACACTGGAGAAGACGGGGACACTGAGCCCTTTGCCGGCTTCACCAAGAAGCGTACCGACCTTCACCTCGTCGCCCTTCTTGACGACAGGCACGGCAGGAGCGCCGATGTGCTGGAACATCGAGAAGACAGCCTGCTTGGGCAGACCGGCCACACGGATGGGTTCCGCTGCAGAGAGTTTGTTTTCGGCGGGATGTACACCACCTATATGGAATGTCTTCATGCTTCTTGTTCTTTTGCGGGTTCAACATTTTCTACCTTCGGCTTCCTCGGAGGGAAGTTGAAGGCATGGATGGCGTTCTGCGGGCATTCCTCTTCGCACTTACGGCAGAGCTTGCACTTCTCGGCGTCGATGTAGGCAAGATTGGCATCCACAGTGATGGCCTCGAACTTGCAGACCTTCACGCATTTTTGGCAAGCGATACAGCCTACGCTGCAAGCCTTGCGGGTCTGGGCACCTTTGTCTTTGTTGTTACACAGAACAACGACACGACGGTTCTTCAAACCTTTCAGGCGGATCTCGATGACACCACGCGGACAAGCCTTGGAGCAAGCGCCGCAGGCGGTACACTTCTCTTCGTCCACCTCGGGCAGTCCCGTTTCGGGATTCATGTGGATGGCATCGAACTGGCAGGCAGCCACGCAGTCACCACAACCCAGACAGCCAAAAGCACAAGCCGTCTCGCCCGAGCCAAGCATGTTCTGTACGCGGCAACTCTGGGCACCGTCAAACTCTGCAATGCGCGGTCGACTCTCGCACGTACCGTTGCACCGCACGACGGCCACCTTCGGCGCCGAGGCTTCTGCCTTCATCCCAAGGATGTCGGCCACCTTCTCCATCACGGGCTGACCACCTACAGGGCAGAGCAGTCCATCGAGCGAACCTTTGTCGGCAGCTTTCACACATGCACCGGCAAAGCCTGAACATCCGGGGAAGCCGCAACCACCGCAATTGGCCTGCGGCAGTACCTCGGCCACCTGACCGATGCGCTCGTCTTCATGCACAGCAAACTTCTTAGCAGCAAGGAACAGGATGAGCGCTGCCACCAGCCCGATGCTTCCAAGAACAATCACTGCAATCAGAATTACATTCATAATTAATTAAATAGTTTATTGTTTATTAGTTGTTTATATTAGCAGACTACAAGTTACACTTCAAAGTCATGCATCCTCCAAAGGATGAAGCTGAAAAGAAAAACGCCGCTGGAGACGCTGGCGCAAGAAAAGGTAGACAAAAGCATAATAGAAAGCTACGGACAGCAACGCCCACAGAGCTGCCCAGCGTTCATCGTTGGTAAGATGAACACTGACGAGCAGCACGAGAATCAGCAAGAGCAAGGGAATGCCATAACCAATCATTGCAGCCATGCGTCCGTCAGAGAGGCGGCCTTCAAGCATCACCTCCTGCCCCACCCTATAGCGATGGGCATCGGGCGCCAGGATGTCCACTTCCTTGACTTTAGCCTCTGCGCTGGAGCACATCTGCCTGGCCGCACAACCAGAACAGGCCGAAGCCTGAAGGATGCTCACACGAACATGCTCACCTTCAATGGTTTTAACGACACCCTGATGGCTGATAACCTGATTCTTCATTTCGTTTTGTAATGTAAACTTTGCAAAAGCGCCACAAAGATAACGCTTTTTGTTAATAAATGTACGCGCGAAGGGTCAGAAAAGACGAGGAGAAGGTGGGTTTTCATTTATTTTAACAATATAAGCGGAAAGGCACGAACAATATAAGCGGAAAGGCGCGAACAATACAAGCGGAAAGGCGCGTTAACAAAATAAGCGAAAAGGCGCGGCTTCACAGCCACGCCTTCCGTATGTTTGTTTGGAAAGAAGTATATTTTGGAAGTTGGGTTAAGCTTCTGCGGGAGCCTCCTCTGTTGCGGGTTGTTCCTCAGCAGCAGCCTCAGCCTGAGCAGCAGCCTCGGCCTCTGCCTTTGCAGCAGCCTCAGCAGCCTTCTTGTCGGCTACTTTTTTAGCGATCTCTTCATTGGTCTTCTTCTCTGCTTCGAGAGCGGCGGCGGCGGCAGCCTTCTTCTCAGCAGCGACCTTTTCTTCAACAGCCTTCAGGCCTTTTTGCTTGTCAGCCTTCCATGCGTTGAACTTGAGTTGTGCGGTAGCCTCGTCGAATGCGCCTTTTTTGACGCCACCACGAAGGTGCTTCATGAGGTACACGCCCTCGTCGGAAAGAATGTTACGCACAGTGTCTGTGGGCTGTGCGCCAGTCTCCACCCAGTAAAGGGCACGGTCAAATTTCAAATCTACAGTGGCAGGATTGGTGTTGGGATTGTAGGTACCAATCTTCTCTGTAAACTTACCGTCGCGCGGAGCTCTTACATCAGCAATGACAATGGAGTAGAAAGCATAGCTCTTACGACCATGACGTTGCAATCTGATTTTAGTTGCCATAAATGTTTAATAATGAGTTAATAGGTTTGAAATTATGCTGCCAACTCGTGACAGCGGGCGCAAAGGTACGACAATTCGGCGAAACGGCCAAACTTTCAATGGATTATTTTCTATTTCTCGACCACAGTAGCGCAAGCGACTGTCCTTAACAGCCTCTTTGCAACAATTCCTTCAAGTAAGATTCCCGGCATGGCAGCAGCCCGTAATGACTGCAACCCGTCATGGCTGCTAAGGCTTCGTAAACAGGAGTTGCCCCTGGATGGTCTGCCCCGCGCCCTCAACGCGGAGGGAGGCTTCACGCGATCCTGTAAAGAAGTGCACCCGTGCACGTCCGTCCGCGTCGAGGGAAAGCTCCGGATTCCAGTACAGCGTCCGCCGATAGTCGTGAGTCTCCGGGGTCGGCGTCTTACGTCGGTAATCGGGGTGATAGAAGTCTTCCTGGAAGGCAAAGCCAGGCAAAATGTAACGTCGATTGACATAGGTGAGGCGCTGTCCTCCGTCGGCATAGGGGCGCAGGTCGACCGTCACGTCGGGTTGGTTGGAGCCCTCGAAGCGTGCGTCTCCCTCACGACGTGGGGAATAATCGGTGTAGAGATAGATTTTATCAATGTACGCGAGAAG
Organism: uncultured Prevotellaceae bacterium; assembly: GCA_947166655.1. Lineage (GTDB taxonomy): Bacteria > Bacteroidota > Bacteroidia > Bacteroidales > Bacteroidaceae > Physcousia. The sequence continues at coordinate 8,008 of CAMVFC010000079.1, read as the reverse complement.
ATTTTGCCGCCGCTCGTCCAAGGGTCCCGTGTTCATTCCAGGACGACTGTTGAAACTGGTTTTCACCTTGTAAGGTCGTTCCGAGCCCATGTCACCAAGCAGTGTCAAGGCCATACAACGAGCTATTTCCTTGGCACTGAAGGTATAGTCTATCAGCCCGGCATCCATCGCCAGGTTCAAGGCTTCGTATGCATCGATAACATAAGCGGGTTTGCTGTAGTCGATGCGGCGCAGCCCACCTCTGCGGGCACGCACTGTCACTTCTTTAAGTGACGTGTCGTCCATGGAAAGGTCGTTTCGTGTCTGGTTCGTATCGGGACGATGCTCCAACGAGGCAAGTTTCACAGGCGCGGCGAGGCGGGTCTGATAGAAATGATAGGGCTTCACCCAGCGCGGATAGGGGAAACTGAGACGTACGTAGTATTCGGGGAAGGTTGGGTTTCGCGAATACTCGTCCGTCGGATCCACCTCAACCCAACTATGCGGCTCGCCTTTTTTCCATTGCGTTGTGTCGCTGGCGGCAAGGAAGAAGAAGCAGGCTCCGTTCAGCCGTGGCAAGTCGATTTGAAACTTCCCGTCCGTCGTCTCAACGTCGCCGACAATGAAGTCTGAGGGATCGTTCAAATCAACAAATTCAGCGTGCACCATCACCTCCCGCTCAAGACCGTTTTTGTCTTGGTAGCCATAGGGAGAATCACCATAGTAACGGGAGGTTTCTTGAACTACATTATAAGCTTCTCCTTCATTCATAAACTTCTCATGTTCAGATGAGACTATATCATTGTTTCTATCAAAACTCGAAATATCTGTCTGATAACGTGCTACGATTCCTGAGACCTTTTGTGTGTGCTCTGCCGGATGAGTGATGTTCCAAGTTCCTGCGACGGCCATGTCCCTCCAGTTGAAGCGCCGCCACCCCTGGGTGAGCATCAGCAGGTCCAAGGCACGTCGATGCTCTGGGTCGTCCTTCTCGAAGAAATAGTCGGGACGCGGAACGAAGCCTTTGACCTCGGAAGCCAGAAGCATCTCACAGAGGATGTCGCCGCTGTCGTAGGTATCGTCGCTGAGTTGCGCATCGCGCACAGCAAGGGAGATGACAGCTTGCAGCGAATCCTTCTGCAAAGATGCCGCAGCCTGAATGTTCAGTTCCACTGGCTCGTACGGCTGATACTTTTCTTTCCATCCAGAAACCTCCAAGGTGGGTTGCCCCAGTTGAGGAAGCGTGACAAAGAAAAGACGGTCGGCGTAGACATATCCGAGGGAATCGAACAGCGTGACCTGATGCACTCCGGGCTGTGTTGTGGAATAGCGCAACTGCACGGGCTTGTCAGCCGTAATCTCCTGGAAGAAGGTGAGACGTCCTTCTTGCATGACGGTGATGCCCATCGGCTGTCGTGCAGCCTGTCCTGTTGCAGCGATGTCGAACAGCCAGTCAGCAGAGAGGCTGTCACGAGACACGCGCAGAGCTGCCCCTTCAGCACGAACGGGCTTCAGCTCTTGCGTGACAGAGTCGTTCAGCAGCACCCTGTACCCCACCCCTTCCTGGGGCGTGAAGAGGAAGGTGCCGCGGCCGCGGTTCTCCGTGCGCGCCGTTGTTATGACATCCTTTCCCCGCATCAGTTTCACCTCTCCCTCACAAGCCTGCCCGTCGGAAGTCGCAGCCTCAAAAGCCACCCGGCAGGGCACACCTGCCACAAGATTTCCGCCTTCCGGGAAGAGCGAGAGGCACAGACGCGGCTTCGGCTGTGCGTCCTTGAACGAGCGGCGGAGCGGACGCAGTGTCATGTCGCGGAAGAAGAGACCCTCCTGCTCAGGCTTGTCGTAAACAGGGAAGACACGCGAATACAACTTCTCGTAGTCACAGAAATACTCTTCTGCCATGCGCTTGTTGTAAAACCAGTATTCGGTCTGACGGGTATGCTGGCGCTCGGTCTGTCCCCAGTTCAGTTGCCAGCGCGTGTAGGCCCTCAGCTCGTAATAGCCGGCATAGAGGGAATCGTGCAGCGCAAAGAAGCCATGGCCACGTCCGTCCTTCATTTCTATCAGTTTACGCTCTACGAGGAACCCGTCGTGATTCCAGAGTTCGGCGTAGAGCACACGGCTGACGCGCGAGGGCGTACCGCTGTCGGTGCGCCGCGTATAGGCGGCAAACCAGAGGGTATCACCCAGGAAATAAGAGGTATTGTCCATGTGGACGTAGACTTTTTCCTGCGGAATGGTCCGTCCGAAACGCTCCAGCCGGCTGGCCATGCGCTGCAGGGGCGACACATCGGCCTGTGCGAAGGCCGCAACCGTCAGCGTCTGCAGAAGCCAGACCAGTGCCCATCGCATGGGGAAGAAAAATAACGAGAGAAAACCTTTCACGAGACAATCATAGTGTTTTTTCGGGCGCAAAGATAACGTTTTTGGGGGATGAAGCATTTTTTTTGCCCTTTCTTCTTTCTTTTACATCGAAAAACATTACCTTTGCCACGGAAAAAATAAAGTCTCATCACATTTCGGAGCTTCTCGATGAAGAATCAGAATCCCTGCGACACCCCTCAGCGGCACCAACTCGACCTGCCCAACGACGTGCAGACAATTCCGCAGTTGGCGGAATTTGTTGACGAGGTGTGCGCGACTGCCGGCTTCGACATGGCCACAGCCATGCAGATGAACCTTGCCTTGGAAGAGGCCGTCGTCAACGTCATGAGCTACGCCTACCCCGCCGGCAGCAAGGGCAGCGTACACATCACAGCGGAAACGGCCGACGGGCAGCTGACCTTTGTCATCACAGACCACGGCGTGCCCTTCGACCCTACAGCCAAGGAGGCAGCCGACGTAACGCTCTCTGCAGAGGAACGCCCCATCGGTGGCCTCGGAATCTTCCTCGTGCGCAGCATCATGGACTCCGTCAACTACGAACGCGTCGACGGACAAAACCGCCTTACACTGTGCAAACATATTCAACAAGACATACAACAATAAACAAATAGCACAAAGAATAATGAACACCACCGTTAAAGAACAAGACGGCAACCTCGTAGCCATCTTTGAAGGCCGTCTCGACACGGCTGCTGCAGCCCAGACCGAGCAAGACCTGAAACCCCTCATGGACAGCAATGGGCGCGACATCATCCTCGACTGCGCCCAACTGGCATACATCTCTTCCAGCGGCCTGCGCCTCTTCCTGAGCGTCCTCAAGAACGCCAAGCCCAAAGGCAGTCATGTCTACATCACCAACATGAACAGCGACATCCGCAGCGTGTTCACCATGACAGGTTTCATCAACCTGTTTGAATTCAAATAAAACCGAGAACAAGAAGAGGGGCGGTGCCGACTGAACGGCACCGCCCCTCTTTTTTTGTTCTTTATTCTTTGATTACTCCATCACCAGCGATTCGCGGGCATTCTCAATCTGAGGAGCAGCCTCTGCCAGTTGCTCTTTCAGGTCCTTGACAGTGATAGCGTTGATAACCTTGAGCGGTTCGAGGGCCTCAGCCACGGGAATCAACTCGGGGTCATAGTTCGTCAGACGTTCGATAGCATCCTGAATGAGGATGATACGCAGAGAAACATTGGAAGCGGCATTGTCATCGAAAGCAGCGAGGAACTTATCGCTGTTACGCGAGATGACATACATCTGCTCCACGAGCGACGTAGCCACAATCTGCCAGTAGAAGTTGATGCGGCCGTTCTCGTCCATGGCCTTGTAGAGGTCCTGCGAAGCTTCGTAGATGTCTCCGGACTCTTTGATCACCTCGAACGAGGGGTCGTTGATGTCCACTATCAGTTTAGCAATCTGATTCTCATAGTCTTTGGTGGACATACCGTAGAGCTCGGCAATCTCTCTGTCCACCTGCATGGCGCTGAGCACACGATATTTCTCGGCGAGCGTGGCAGCGTTCTCAGCCACAGCCGGTTCCATCAGATAGTTGGGTTTCACCTGACGCTCCTCATCGGTCAGCGCCACCATTCCGTTCTTCTCCGTAATGGGAAGCTGCTTCATCTGGGTAAAGGCAGATGCCAGGCTATCCACATTCAACTTGATGCTGGCTTCAATCTGCGACTGCTCAAAGGCAATCAACTCTTCACCCGACTCTTCCGGAACGGTCTGAGTCGTCTTGTGTCCTCCGCAGGATGCGAAGACGAATGCTGCGAATGTCACAGCGAAGAAAGATAGTTTTTTCATCTTTTTTTGTTTTAAGTTAATTATAATGAGTTGTTTCCTTTATTCTCTTTCCATGTTTTCAACCTTCCTCCTTCCTCACCAGACGGCCGGGGCAGTCGGTCAGCAGCGCCACGGCCACCAGCGCACACATCAGCAAGAGCACCGATACATTGAACCAGAGTGTCTTGATGTGCCATGAGCCCAAGATCTTTTCGCTGCTGTAGAACGGCGCGCGTCCGATGCGGTTTTGAGGAGTGAGGAAGACGAGGCTCATGCGGGGGACGGCATGTCCGTCGACGATGTCGAGCAAAGAACCATGGTCTGCGCCCATCACGAATTCCTCCAGTTTCAGGTTATAGTTATTACGTTTCAACGCCTGCATGGCTTCCTTGCCTTGCTCGCGGATGTAGTTGGCCATCACGCGGTCACGGCCCAGCGTCATCTCGTTGCTGCGCCGCACCAATATCCGCTCGGCCTCTTTCAGATAACTGTGCAAAGACTCATAGCTGCCATCGCCCCTGTAAGGCTCCATGCCGACAAAGGCCGACAGCTGCGGCAGGTTGGTCTGTATCACCTTCGCATGCTCCGGGTTCACTCCCACGTCACGACGTTGCTCGTCACGCTGCGTTTCCAACTGCGACTGCAACTCATTGAGCAGACCTGCGTGGTAGTACTGATTCTCGTACTTGGCCTTGTCCCATTCGAAGAAGGAACGCTCGTACAAGTTGTCCGTAAAAGAGGTCACCGCCAACGCCTCATACGCCCAGCGTGAGGGGATGAGGTCGCCGATGACTGGCGTGTTGCCCGTCGTGCTCTTCGGCGTCAAGTCGGAGAAACTCACCACCAAGCCGCACAGGAGTATCTGAGGTATCAGCAGCAGCGGGATGCTGATGTAAATGGCCACCACGGAACTGAGGCACTGCGAAAGCAGCAACCCCACCAGGTTGGAGAGGAAGGCTGTCACGAACAACACCGTCCACCACGGCCAGAACAGTCCATGCAGACCCATGACGGCATTGCCCACGACGATGAACAGCAGCGTCTGCAGCAGCGACACACCGGCCATGAAGATGATTTTCGACCAGATATAACTGCCATACGACAGGCGCAGGAACTTCTCGCGTTTGAGCAATGCACGGTCCCTGATGATTTCCTCGGCACTGCCGCTCATGCCGATGAACGTAGCCACGATGACCGACATGAAGAAATAGCTCACCAGGTTCTTGTTATTCATCACGCTGTAACCCTCAGGCGGAGCAAAACGTGTCAGGTAGGCGCACACCAGTGCCAACAAAGGTGCTTCCAGCAGGGTGATGCAGAGATATTGCAGATTGGTGATTTTCGTGCGGAAGTTACGGCTGAGGAAGAGGGCAAACTGCTTCAGCACATTCGGGCGGCGCTGATCGGAAGGCGGCACATCGTGCACACGAGGTTCTGCCATCGGCGCACGATGTTGCAGGTAAAGCTCATGCCATTCCTGCGGTGTCATCTTACGCTCGTCAGACAGTTCACCACTGCTGGTGAGCGCTTTCTCGTCGATGATGTTCAGCACGATCTCAGGGTTCACGTTGCCGCAAGTGGGGCATGAACTGGTCTCTGCATCGGGATAATGGGCTGCTTCCTTGAAATAGGTGACGGCATCTATGGGATTTCCGTCGAACACCGGATACCCACCTTTGTCCAGCAGCCACAGGCGGTCGAACAGTTTGTAGACATCACTCGACGGCTGATGGATGTTCACCACGATGAGTTTGCCTTTCAGCGTCTGCTCCTTCAGCAGGTTGACCACCTTCTCCGTATCGGCCGAGGACAGGCCCGACGTGGGTTCGTCCAGGAACAGCACCGCAGGCTCACGAATCAGCTCCAAGGCGATGTTCAGGCGCTTTCGCTGTCCGCCGGAGATGGTCTTCTTGATGGGCGAGCCCACCTTCAGGTCTTTCGCGGCATCCAGGCCCAGATCTTTCAGGGTCTTCATGACACGGCGGTGCAACTCGTCGGCAGGCATCCCTTCGAAGCATAGACGCGCGGTGTACCAGAGATTCTCGTACACCGTCAGTTCCTCTATCAGCAGATCGTCCTGCGGGACATAGCCGATGAGGTTCTTCGCTTCGGGTTCGTTGATGTCATGGCCGTTGACAGTGATGCTCCCTTCCTGCGGCGTCAACGAACCGTTCAGGATGCTGAGCAGCGTGGACTTACCCGTTCCGGAGCCGCCCATAATGGCCAGCAGCTCGCCGCTGCGAAGCGTAAAGCTGAGGCCGTGCATTCCGTTGTCGCTGTTGGGGAAGCGGAAGTTGATGTCGCGACCGCAGAACTCCACCGCCGGAAGCTCCTCCACGGCATCCTTGCCGCCGCGGCGCTCATGGGCTTTGAGGATTGTGGAGTAGTACACAGGTCGGCCGTCGCGGCCTTTGAGCACGCTGCTCTGCAGCCACACCTGGTAGGAACCGGAAAGCACGGGCACATCGTTCAGCAACACCGTGTCCGCACCTGTATAGGTGAAAATCAGCTGTCCGCTTTGCGGGTTCAGCAGCGTCTTCACTTCGCCGTCGATGCCTGCGAGATGATGCAGACGCACGTGGTCCGTCTCGCGGGCATTCACGAAATCTTGATAGTCTCTGAGTTCTTCGGCCGATACGCCGAGTGCCTCGGCCATGGCCGAGAACATCGGCTGCAACGCCCTCCCCTGCCCTTCGCTTTCGGCAGCTGCCGAGGGCTCTCCGAGCTGAGAGAACTCCATCAGTCGCAACACCAACAGCGAAGCCTCACTGCTGCGAATCTTACCGCGCAGGTTGCTGCAGATGGAGGTCACCACCTGCTGCACATCCAGCCCCTCGGTCATCTCGTAAGCGCCACGCATGTCGCTGTAGAGATCCAGGTAGCTGTCGATGTTACGTATGCCGAAATGATGACGCATATAACTCACGAGCATGGCTTTCGCGCGTGCTTCGTCCACCTGTTCCTCCTTGCCCAGCAGGGCAAACAGGCTCAGGAAGCTGGAGAGAAGGATGTCCGTCATCTATTGTTACAGCGCACCACAAGCGGTGCCTAATTATCAAAATCGCTGCAAAAATACAGAATAATCGCGAGCTACAGCACTATATAGTTGTTAAAAAGACTTAAAGACTTCCGCAAAAGGGGCTTCCAAGGCAAGGCTGTCGGGAGAAGGTGGGGTCCATTTCTATAGGGAAGCACTCCTATTCCGGCTGTACAGAAAAGCTTACGTCCTTAACGAAAACGGAATTAACGTTGATGACAATCGAATTTATCCTTAACGATAATCGAAATTATCCTTGACGCTAATCGAGTTTACCGCCTATGGTAATCTTATTTCCCACCCTGATAAACGATAAATAGGTGAACGGAATGAGTTATGAATAAAAATTTCAACTTTTGCAGGTTCTCCTGTACCACAGATTACACTGATTTAACAGATTCTTTTTCAATTTCTCAATCTTTCAATTCTTAGCTTACTGACTTTTGTCACGACTCGGCTATTTAAGAGGGAGCTCTCATAGCCCTCGCTGCTCCAAAAGTTCAATCTTTCAATTACACTGATTCCCTGCGAAAGGCTTCGCAGCTTTCGAGTATCATTCTGCAAGCGTGTCTGTCAGCACCTGCGAAGCGTGCTGCACGGAATCTGTGTAATAGCGAAAAAGGAATCATCACGTTAAGGCCAGACCTCATCTGTTTAATCTGTGCCATCTGTGGTTCTTTGAACAAACGAAACTTGAATAAAGATTAGGTGAACGGAATGAGTCATGAATAAAGATTGACGTTCAAATAGATGCAGATTCTTGAAGTGTCAATCTTATCGGCGATCTATTCACATAAAGTAACTAAACAAAATTAATTGAA